>CAZUTM010000155.1:0-6445 GCA_964623665.1 uncultured archaeon | reverse complement strand
TTTATGGTAGGAGATAGCTGTACTTTCGGCGAAGGAGTAGTATCTACATGCAGTTCGGGGATCTCTGCAGCGAACGCCATCTTGAAGGATGAAAAGATGGACACATATGAGATTTGGGGCCATGATAAACAATACGTACATCTTGTTGAAGGAAAAAAGAGAATTCCGTATCCGAAAAAAGATGAAGAATTGAATATAGAAAAAGCTCAGCGACTGTCAATGGAATGCAATTGGTGCGAACATGCATATGATCAACGATGTTCGAAGCATTGCCCCGCCGGAGTTGATGTTTCGGGTTTCATTCGAAGAATTGAAGCGGGAAATATAACGGGCGCGGCACGCGAAATCAGAGAAATGAATCCGTTGGGTGAAATTTGCGGTACCATTTGTCCAGCAGAAAGATTATGCCAAAGCAAATGTTATCGAACCGAATATGCTGGAGCACCGGTGGAAATTCCAAGATTACAAGCGTGGGCGTGTAAACAAGCCGGCACGGAGGGTTTCAACAAAAAAATAAGCGAACCTAACGGAAAATCTGTCGCAATTATCGGTGCTGGACCAGCGGGAATTTCTTGCGCCCATTATTTAGCCATGCTCGGCTTTAAAGTAGATGTTTTCGATAAATGCCAAAAGAAAGGCGGGATGCTCAGTCAAGTTATTCCGGAGTTTAGATTATCGGAGGATATCATCGCCAGAGAATTGGAGGGAATCAATTTTAATACAATTTCTTGGAATTTCGGAAAGGAACTCGGAAAAGACATTTTTCTCGCAGATCTCAAAACGAATTACAACGCGGTATTCCTCGCCACAGGACTCTGGAACGGAAAGAGACTAAACATACCGGGAATTCCCAACGATGCATACGATGCGCTCTCATTTATTAAATCATATCGTGAAAAACAACCCAAAGCCATCGGAAAACGCGTCGTCGTCATTGGAGGAGGCAGTGTGGCGATAGATGCCGCGAGCGTCGCAAAAAGATTGGGTGCCCAGTCCATCAAATTGATTTGTTTGGAATGTTATGAAGAAATGCCGTGCTTAAACTCCGAAAAGGAAGAACTCAAGCAATTGGGTGTTGAATTGCTCACCTCATGGGGCCCCAAAGCAGTGGAAAACCGGAAAATAAAATTGGTTGGGTGTTGCAAAGTTTATGACCAGAATAAAAATTTCTGCCCCGAATTCGATGAATCTAAACAATCGGAAGTCGAATTTGATAGCCTTATTATGGCGGTTGGACAAGAACTGAATCAAGAGTTGAAGAGTTATCTCGAAAAAGAATTCGGCACCTCAAAACTCAAAGTTGACGAATCTATGTTGGTAGCAAGCACCAAGAATATCTTTGCCGGAGGCGACATTATCAGAGGGGCAGGTACAGTAGTTCAAGCAGTGGCTGATGGAAGAAAGGCGGCAATTGGAATCGAGAAAATCTGCAAATAAAGACATCATTTGACATCTGGAATGCTTAAAAGCCAGCGCTTATTTCTTTTTTCATGAATTCTATTCACGATCTCGATTCTCTCATCAAATCATTTGTAAAACATTACAAATCCCTTAAAATTAAACCGATTCCCGAAAAAGCGCAAAAAATCCTTAAATTAATTTATGAAAACACCGATGGATTGGATCCTACGCAAATAATCTCAACAACCGGTTCATTAAAGGCACCGCTCATCATCAGTTTTCATCCGAAATTATCCTTACTTAATAATAATGTCCATGAAGCGTTACTCTGTTCCATGCTAGCTAAGGAACTGGACATGATCCCAATTTGGATGCCCTATGTGTATGATACCGGCTACAAAGCCAAAAGTAAGAAGATATCTTCATCCGCGCTGTTTTATTTTGAAGGAAAATATTTACAATTGCGGGCGCCATCGCAGATTCGGGGCAATTTAATCGGCATGGAACCCCCCTTAAAGGATTCCGAAATTAAAGCGTTTATCGCTGAATTAAAGACCCAGTTTACACAAAGCATTCAAGAACTCAAAAAATATTTGGATGAGATCAATTTCGGGCATGAATTGTTCAACCTCAAATTAAAATTATTAAAAATGAACATTAAAGAAATAAATGGAAGAATTAGCGAATTGGAATCGGATTTTCTTAAAATCAATAAAGGGACGAAGACCCTTGCCCATAGTTTAACACGTTTTTCGGTTTATCTTTTGGAAAAATTGGGAATAAAAGTGTATCCTATGATGATTGATTTTCTTTTACCCGAAATATTCGGTGAGATTCTTGAAGATGCCGTTTCGAGACCCGCAATTGCAAAGGATCCCGAAAAGCTTGAAGGATTATTCTTGTGGTTTGATAAAAAGACCAAGGAGCGGACTCCGATCCAATTCACCGGCCAAAGCTTTATCGGAGTCGATGAAAATGCTCAAAAAGTGTTTGAAGGCAATGTTAAAGATTTGGTGGATGCACTGAAAAAACACGATATCATACCTACGGGCCCTGCATTGATGCTTTTATTTAATGCAATAGGATGCAAAATAACATTAGGCGGAACCCATACGTTGGAGTATTATCCCGAATATATCGCAAATTCCAATAAAATATTGCAAGAAACGGATTTCGATCATTCGATGCAAGAATTTTGCTATGGGAACCTTAAATTCATAGATAGCCGAAATACGGGCGATATTCTAGCGGTTGCAAGGATTTTGGAAAAAGCGGGCTCACGAAATATCGCGGAAACCGGGTCTTTCAAAATCCCGGATTCCATCATTGACCACCTTCAGTTCCTTGCGGGAATCGACAAAGTGCCCTTAGAATACCGATCCATTGCTGAATCCCTTCCAAAAATCAAAAAACCATCGATCGAAAAAGAATACGAGAGATACAAAGAATTCAACGACTATTATAATATGAAGCCGGAAGAATTACATTCAAAAATAAAGGAGTTGAAAAAGTTCATTCCGACAATCGATCTCCAAAATCCGCCCAGCGATGAGCGACTTAAAATACTTGTAGAAAATTTCTGGGAAGACGTTGACATGAGGTATCGAAAGATGCTCCAGATGATTCAATTGGAACAGCATTTACTCGGAGGCTCTTTACCCAAATCCTCGAAATCGGGAGACGATGATGAAAGCGGAGAAGATGGGGAAGATGATAATATCGAGGTGATTTATCACGGAATCTTGAAGCGATCTAACAGAGTTCCTTCGCTTCTCGAACTAGAATTGTTTATGAATAAGATAAACTCCAAATTCATAAAAGAATACGATCTGGATTTCAAAACTGACAATCCTCTTGTAGTATCCGTGTTAAAAGAGAAGAAATCAGAAAAAATGGGAACAATGGAATTCAAAGAATTCAAGCCATTATTTGAAATGTTGGTTCCGGAATATTTATTACCCGATTTTCTAAGATAATTACAAACATATCTATTTTTTTTAATAAAATCATATTATTTCGATATTTTCTCTTGAATGTATAAAAATTTAGGGGCATAAGAGTTTATTAAACATACGAAATATTGGTGAGATATGATATTTGCTTTAACAACAACAGAAATGGCCAACAGCATTACTTCTTTTGGTACACTCTTTTCGGGGCTTTTTCCCCTTTTTATATCCGTTATGTATAAAAACCAGCCGAAGCGTTGGATCACTGTATACTTCTCGATTTTTCTTTCGGGGATCATTACCTATGCTTACCACACATTCGGAGAAGGCTTTTTGCTTCATGTAGGAGATTGGGCAAGCAATCTCGCAATTACCGGAACAATTTTAATTGCTATGGTTGGTGATGGATTCGAATACAAATTGACTAAACGATTTATTGTGTTTCTATCAGCGATTAGTATTATTAGCATCGTATTGGTGTTAGTTCTTGGTGAAAATCAACTTGATTCGTTGTTCATACGCATCGGCTCCGGAGGATACTTCTTAATTGAAATCATTTTACTTTTAAGCACATTGGGAATTTTCACCGTTGCATTCCTATATTGGAACAAATATGATTCAAAAGAAAAGATTCTGCTTATAATAATATTCTTCTTATTTCTCATCGGAGGAATCTTCTCCACCGCAGATAACCATGATATTTGGTTTGGTCTGTTTCCCGCACATGCAACATGGCACATGCTTCATACTTTCGCGTTTTTGACCCTTTGGAAATTCAATGAAATTCGATTCAATAAACCGAATATCCAATTCAATCGTTAGACCGAAATCTCTAATAATTTTTATTCTATTATATTTTTTTGTTCTATTATATTATTGTCCGGCTAAAAAAGATCTCCGAAGTTCTTTATGATTAACCCTCCCTTGGCAATGCTTTTCATAAATTAAAAGAATGGGTCAAATATAGAAATTAGATTGATTGATGGAAAGAAGAATCAGAAAGCGATTGGTGAGAAAAAATGAAAACGAATGGTAGGTCCGACGAGATTTGAACTCGTGATCTCCCGCGTGTCAGGCGGACGAAATAGCCACTATTCTACGGACCTCTACCTTTAACCCGAAACGACCAAAGCAAGAATAATCGCTCGCATCGAGTCCGTGTACTAAAAAAAGCGTTTTTGTTTTTAAAACTTTGCGAAAACAGCTATGAAAAGCCTTTTTTTCCCTCCGAGGTTTTCCTTTTTAATGGAATCTTCACAATCAAAGCAAAAAATTTCGAGAAAAACAAAGATCGAACTCGTTTTGATAACGTTTCTTTTTTTGGGGGCAATCGCTTTATCGTATTATCTCCTTCTTGTTTTACCGTTTCAAAATGATTGCGTTCCTTGCCGAATTTGAAAAAAGGATTAGATATTTTTACTTTTTGATCGTTCTTTTGATACCCGCTTGGAAATCAATGCAGCCATTGCACCGGCACCAAACCCATTGTCGATATTTACCGCAGCCAATCCGGGAGAACATGACTGAAGAATCGATGTAAGCGCAGAGATTCCATTCCCATTGAAGCCGTAGCCCACAGAGGCGGGAACACCTATGACGGGGATGTCCACAAGCGAGGAAATCAACCCGGGAAGCGTGCCCTCCATCCCCGCTACGACGATGATGCAATCCACATCGCGGGCAATGCATTGCTTTATTGGCTCGAAAATGCGATGAATACCCGCAACTCCAATATCATAATAGGTAATTACCTCACAACCCGCGATTTCAGCGATGATCTGGGCTTCTTTGGCAATCGGAATATCGGAAGTGCCGGCCGTGAATATCGCAATAGTCCCGCCATGTTTTGGAAATTCAAAGCCCTTCTTTTTAAATAACACGATTTCAGCCACGGGATCGTCAATCACATCGAAATCGGGAAACATAATCCGTTTTTCGAGCAACCTTTGCGATTTTGTCGCATCTACACGCGTGAAAAACAAATAATTTCTGGTCGGCAATATCTTTTCCAATATTTTCTCCAATTGGTCTGCACTTTTATTCTTTGAGAAGACCGTTTCGGGGATGCCCGTCCTATCTTTTCTGTGCACGTCAAACCTTGTCATATTTTCTACATTTTCAATATATCCAAGTTTTCCGGTATTCTCGAGATATTTTTTAAATTCCTCATCCGAAAGATTCCCCGCTTTCAGATGTCTGATGAGTTCGTCCAGATTTTCCATGATTTCAACCCCTCTTTTTATTTTTTTCGATTTTTTGTATCAATTTTTCCAATACAAATAGGGCCTTTTTAGGATTGCTAATGGTCTCGATAGATTTTTTAAGACCCGTTTGTGATCACCAAAGGCCTCGAAGATTTTTTAAAACCCGTTTGGGATCGCCCACCGCCTTGATGAAGCGTAAAATGATTCAAATTATACAACATATTCATGCTATATAAATATTCCCAATCTCAACATCACGCCCTTCGAATATCATGAGGCATGAACCTATAAAACCTATTTCTTTAGATGCAGCGTACACACATATAATGTTCGGATA
The DNA here is from genome assembly GCA_964623665.1 of uncultured archaeon. GTDB lineage: Archaea > Asgardarchaeota > Lokiarchaeia > Sigyniarchaeales > Promethearchaeaceae > CAZUTM01. The sequence goes on along the minus strand of CAZUTM010000155.1, from coordinate 554 downwards.
AAAAGCGTTTTGGCCAAAAGAAACAAGCGATAGGTTTTCTGTAGTAGACAAATAAGATTAATAATCTTTCAACAATTCTTTCTCGTGGTTCTTTGAAACAAATTAAAATATAGGAGACTATCACCACACTGCTCAATGCATATTGCATTATTGTGTTCCCCGGGAAATTTCTGAAACTGTGTCGATATATAAGAAAATATTTTTATAGAATTGTTCGTAATTCGAAAAGAAGTGATTCATTATGCCATTTTTCAAGCGATCCGATGGAACTCTTCTAAAGAATTTACCCACTTTTCGCAGATTAAACCCATATTTGATGCTAAATCGCACCGAATCTACTATTTTTATTCCTTTGCGAATTGATGTGACGAACACTTTGGTGTATTTGAAGGAATTGGAACAAAAACGAGGAGAAAAGGTCAGCATTTTTCCCATTATTTTAACTGCCATTGGAAGAACCATTGCGCTTCGGCCCGAAATCAATCGATTTTGTATCGGCAAATCCCTCTATCCGCGAAATGAAATCTCTCTATCATTTGTAGCTAAAAAGCAAT
>CAZUTM010000154.1:0-11476 GCA_964623665.1 uncultured archaeon | reverse complement strand
GCCTCGCCCACTGCTCGCTTCCGCTCGCTGCGAGGGCTCAGCCTACGGCAGGTTGGCCTGGGCTCTGGTATCGCTTCGCTCCGGCGACGCCCTCACTGCGTTCGGTGGCGGCCTTCGCGGAGCTGGTCCCATGTGTTCATCCCTCTCGTAATATTCCCGGGTGAGTGCCCGGAGGGTCGAGCCGGGTGGCACGCGGTGCCGGTCAGAGGGCAGCCGCTGAGCGGAGCGATAAGGCGGGTGCAATAATTTAAAAAGGGATACAAATGATTGGCTGTTTTACTTTTTTAAGCAAGATTCAGTTTCAGAACATGCACAAAAATGTTTTAATTCCTGTATTATCTAAAGTCACTAGGGCGGAATTACATTGAAAGGAATATTAAATTATTTGAGAGGTTTGTTTAATTTTTATTTTGGGGACTCTGAAATTCAAATAATTAATTGGGATCCGAATAAATACCCTAATTTAGAGCATATTATAAAAAATTTAAATGAAAAATTTAAAATTGGGAAAATTCGGGTAATTTTATTAGAGAAAGGTTTCAATGCATCTGCAATATCATTTTTTGGTAATCGAATACGGCTCTCAAAGGATTTAATAGAAAATTTAAATGAGAAAGAGTTAGAAGCGGTTATTGCCCATGAATTTAGCCATTTATACTTACGTCATTCTGTTTTAGCTTTAATAATCATCCTAATATTTTTCACGCCGGTGTTGTTGTTAACGATTCTCACAACGATTTTTCCAGAAAATACATTAATCCTGTTATTTTGGTTTTTATCAGCTTTTGCATTCTTCTATAGCCTAAAAATCAATAATTGGATAAAATTACATCACGAAATCATTTCAGATCGGGAAGCAGCATTAAGAATCGAAAATCCATCGGATTTGGAAACTGCACTTATAAAAATATATATTCGCTACCCAGGTTGGACAAAAAGGCCATCTCATTTCAGTGTTATTATTAGAGGATTGGAATGGATAAGGGCCTTTTTCTTCGGTTTTACACATCCATTTTTAAAAGAAAGAATTGAGCATATCAAATTTGCAAACGAAATACGAAATAAAATTAACTAAGATTTCAACTTCCTTTCTTAAAATAAACCACAATTGATTGTTAATTAATTAACAATCATCATCAAATTCCTTCTTTATTTCTTTCAATGACTTTAAAACCGATTCTATTGAATCGTCAACATTTGTTTCTAATGCTACCGCAGCCACAAGGAACGAAAAGCCTACTCCAATGAGTGTGAATACAGCTGTTATTGTATCCCTAATGGAAAGAAAAAACATTCCAAAAAGTGCAAGAATTATCATAATGGCTCCGACAATTAGAGGGAGAAGTAAACTACGCTTTATTACTTTAGATTTTGCTGTAATTCCGATTACAATGAGCCCAATTACAATAGTAATGCCATATGTATATAGTGAAAAAGTAAGGCTTGAAAGTAATAAATCTGAAGTCGGGAACATTAATACAAAGAATATTCCTAAAAAAATGAGTAAAATTCCACCTATCATAAGGTATCCCGAGTAAAAGTGTTCTGATTTAAATGACAACAATGACATTTTATTCCATTTTTTTTATAAGACTATAATTTTTTCATATAATGATGAAACAAAAATGGAGGAGAATATTATCATGTTATATTTTTTATCTGTTGACTATGTGTTATTTTCAATCTCAATAATATTGTTTAACATATCCATAAGCCCGATCGAAGAGATCCTGATTGTGATGCAACTGATATTTTTTTAGAGTCTGTCTCAAGGCCTGTTTAACCAATCGTTCACCGGCGTGAGTATGTTGCCAATCATCAAAGCGGACCTGTTTCACAATCGCGTCAATATCATTAACGATTCGCTCAACCATGATAGGCACTTTTTCTGTTTTAATCTCCTCAAATAGTTCCGTGAGTGCGGCTTTTGCTTTTTTCTGCTCTTCTTCAGGTTCGACCTCTTTTTCCGCTTCGACTGTTTCACGTGCCAGTTTGAGCAATTCCTTGATATACTCAAGACTGTTCATGAAACCGTCTTCATAATCTTTTTTAAGTTTTTCAAGTTTTTCGCCAAGGGCAATAAAAGCAGGATTATTCATATGTTTTTGCAATCTTCGGACAATCCGTATCTCAATAATTTTAATCTGCTTAGGGTCTTGTGTATCAAAAATATCCTGTACTGTATCTTCATCAAGAACCAGTGTCTCAAGGTCATCTCGAATGGATTCGACGTGCACGTGTTCATTGACAATCTCGAGTGTTTTCGCACCAAGAGTATGCCAGACAAGTTTTCCAATACCGCTTGAAGGCTTGATTGATTCATATACCTCGCTCAGCCATCGATAATCACTCTTATATTGATTAAGACTATTATCGGGGGAAATCGCCTCCCATATCCGGGATAATACCGAATAATCTGCTGCAAAATTATCCTTAATTTCATTGGTGGGAAGGCACTCCTGAGCAGCGATTAATCCTTCATAGCCACCAATCGACCGATCAACTCCGTTGAAATATGCAAGACAGGTATCCATTGCCCGTGGAAGTTCCTCAAAAAGTTCTTCGAGATTCTTAAGTACCCTTTGCATCTCCTTTTCATCGAAAGTTATCGTTTGAGCAACATTATCGAAGACACCTATATAGTCGACAATCCAACCGAATGATTTCTCTGGGAAAGGTCGGTTAGTTCTTGTTACTGCTTGAAGGAGCGATTCGTCTTTCATGAATTTATCAAGATACATTGCCTGCAGAATAGGGGCATTAAATCCCTTGAGTAACTTCGCTGTCACAATGAGGATTTTAAGCGGATCGTTGGGATCACGGAATCGGTCCTTTATTTTATCTTCTTCTTCCCTTGTCCGATCCCAAAGACGTTTCTCTTCGGCATCTGCATTTCCCGGTACAGTCATGATGATTTCAGAACTGTTTACAGGAAAAATGGTATCAAGAGCTCCCTTGTATAATTTGCACGCCTCACGGTCATAGCAGACAATCATTCCTTTGAATCCGTTCGGCTCTACACGCGCTTGATAATGGTCGATAATGTCCTTTGCGATGTCATTGACTCGTTCTCGCGCATGGATAAATACAGAACGCTGACCCGCTCGTTTCACCAACTCCCTTCTGCTGTTATCATCGAGACCTTCGGTGAGTAGGGCGATTTCCTCATCGATCGCCTGTCGATCAACATGGTATTTGATCATTCGTGGCTCGAAGTGAAGTGGCAATGTAGATTTGTCTTTAATTGATTCCTCGAATGAATATTTACTCATATAGCGATTCTCGTCTTCTTCGGCACCGAACGTTCGAAAGGTATTATGATCACGACGGTTAATCGGGGTGCCCGTTAATCCAAAGAAAAACGCATTGGGTAAGGCTGTACGCATTTTCAACGCAAGATCTCCTTCCTGCGTCTGGTGGGCTTCATCGCACATCACTATGATATTACCCCGTGAATTCAACACACCCTCGGCTTCACCAAATTTGTGAATTGTAGTAATGATGATTTTCCTTGTATCCTGGGCAAGGAGTCTTTCAAGATCGGGGCGGGATTCCGCGACGATTGTGTTTGGTATTTCTGTTGCATTGAATTCAGCAGTGATCTGGGTGTCGAGGTCGATTCTGTCGACTACAATCAGAACTGTTGGATTTTTCAGAGGTGGATCGATACGAAGTTTTTGAGCGGCGAATACCATGAGGAGTGATTTTCCACTGCCCTGGAAGTGCCAGATGAGTCCCTTTTTCGGCCTTCCATTCTCAACTCGTTGAACAATCTTATTTACCGCTTCATATTGCTGGTGACGACAGATAATCTTGATTTTTTGCCTGTTTCTGTCAGTTGCATACACAGTAAAATTTTTGAGAATATCAAGAACAACCTCAGGTTTGAGCATGTCCGTGACAATGCCCATTACCGCGAAGAGTGCCGAGGGAGAAGCGGACACCTCTCGCCAGGGGAACCACATATCGAGTGGTGCTCTGATCGCACCATACCGGTAGGTTTTCCCCTCCGTGGCAAAGGAAAAAACATTCGGGACAAAAAGAGCCGGGACAGTTTTTTCATAATCATCGTGGATATCGATTGCCCCATCAACCCAGGATATAGATTTCCTCGTGGGCGTTTTGCATTCTCCAATCACGACAGGAATGCCATTGACAAGAAGAACAACGTCCATCCGCTTTGGTGCGTCACTGATAAATGGATACTCTGTCGTAACAACAAAACGGTTATTGGCGAGGTTCTCAAAATCAATTATCTTCACTGGCACATGCTCGCCGTTCTTACCGAATGGCATGCTGTGATCGCCGGTAATCCATGATAAGAATTCTTCGTTGGCCCGCACCAGGCCATCGGAACGCACCGAGTAGAGTGCAGCACGAAGTTTGTAAATTACCTCATCCGCTCGATCGGGTTGCTCAGCGATTTCCGGGTTTAGTCGGATGAGCGCTTCGACAAGGTCCTTTAAGACGAATACTTCGTTTTCTGCCCTCGGAAGTTGAGTGCGAGATATATATTTCCAGCCAAGCGGTATCAAATAATCCCGAATTCCGTCCCGAACGGAATTTGCTTCATTAAATCCCATTATTTATTCCCACCTAAGAGCGCAATCATTGAAATAGCTCCAGCGGCCCCGAATACCAAGTCAATTGCTATTCTACCCATATCGATGATGTTATCTTGAGTTTCTTTCCATGATCCAGAAACACAAACGGCCTCCGATACAGATCTGGTTACATCCGGATATACAACTTGAGTAACGAAAAACTGGGTTATTTCTCCAATAATTGTTCCGATAATAAATCCCATCACTATAAGAATAATTGACGCATCCATAAATCCAAAATCATTCTTCATGGATTACACCATCCTTAAAAAAATCAATTATTTCATAAATTTTTTTACAACAGGGAATGAAAAGTTGAAGATTCACATAACATTGTTCTCTTGATATTACTTTCCCAGTTGGGTGACCAGATTCATTTCGATAGTTGCGAATAAGAGAGACGATCATATCGAGATTGGTATCCAGGTCTTCCCTGACCTCTGGATTAAGATCGCTGCTTTTCTCTTTGAGTTTCTTTTTAAAAGCGTTAAATTTCCGAAGAAGCGTTCGCTCTTTAGACACTTTTTGAAAATGCCCTGAATAAATTTGATTCTTTTCAACAACTCCGTAGAGGTTTTCAAGGGAATATTCGAGTGCTACCCCTAACATTACCGATGCTGATAGCCTGCAATCGACAATGAAGGCCTGCATTGCTTCTTTTAGGTAGAATAAAGTCAAATCGTCGATTTTTGGAATGTTTTCCTTAATGACAATTTCATAGCTGGAGAGGTCATGGATAAAATAAACATCTTGATTTGCAAGGATTTTCTCTCCGAACGAGGATAATCTGAACCAGGGGAAATTCGGATTCGAATCATTCATTCCGAGCGTTATAATACCCTGCCGGAAAAGATCCCAGAACACCTCGAGAAAAATATCGCGATCATTAGAGGAGAGTTGTGGATTTCCTACAACAGGTGCCGAATTGCCATCTCTTTTTTCGAGAACCTTAGCAACTTCGATTTTTAAGGAGGTATATTGAACAGGATCATAGTGATATGGTTCACGACCTGCAAGGATATCGATTGCAGCCCTCCTAATCTCTTCATAAGAATGATCCATTATTTTCCCTCTTTGTTAATATTTCCTTATCGTTTGTGATTCAATATTCATTCAGGTCTCAGGAAAAAGTTGATTGATCAATTTCATCTTCAATACTTTGGTGGCTGTGAGGTTCACTCTTGCAGTGGTGATCATCTCATTGTAACTGTCAAGTATGGCAATAATTCTTGTTTGTTCATTTTTACTGGGAACCGGAAATTTCAACTCTTTAATCTCTTCCAAATGTAGATTGGTTACCGTCATCTGTTTAGCTCGTGTACGAAGCTGGTTTGTAATGACTTCAGATTCTAAGACATAACAAATAAACTTTGTCTCAATAATCTCTATTTTTGGTTTAATTAGGCACAAACTCACAAATATGCTAAATTCCCAATCCCAATCAATTAATTTAACAATTCCAATTGTTCCATTTTTCGAATAGAGAATATCCCCCTTTTCGGGTTTACATCTCTTTGTTAATTCCAGGTGTTCTTCTTGGGAAATGAACTTGACCTTATCTAAATCAATAAATGGTCCCTGAATATCGGTTACTCGAAGAAAAGGAATGCCTTTTTTAATATAATGTGGAGTGAAGTGTGTTCCATCTTGAATTTTATAGGTTAGATCATTAAAAGATTTGACTTCCCATTTAATGGGCATTTTTCCGATTTCTTTTACGTCTTTAAATTCCGTGTGCCCAATCCCTTTGGTAAATATCTCTCGCATTAATATCTGTTTCGCTCTCTCTGCTTCATCGATAAACCGCTCGTTCTTCACAATGCAGTCTTCCGCGGCCCAAAGGAGGGAGGAAATACGCTGTTGTTCTTCTTTTGGTGGAATAGGCACCTTATAGGTTGAAAGAAATTGCCATTTTGTTCTCGGGGAAAGCGAACCCGAGGAGGTTCCTATCGCAAAGTCAAAGAATCGATCATCCTGAACGATGAAAGGTAAAAGATCTGGCACTAGCTTCTCTTTATTGGCTTCAAACACGAGAATATCACTTGAGCAGATTCCATCAAACTCTGCAATAGCAACCTTACGCTGATAAGCACGACGCTTTCCAAACAGCACTTGACCTTTTTTAAATTTACGTGTGAATGAGCATTCATTGCTCATTAGGTCCCATCGTTTGATGTGAAGTGAACCTGGTTCGATATGGTCGAGACCAACACAGCGATCAAGGCCTTTTTCAAGAGGTTTGGTCTCATATTCTGATACATTTCGGGCAACATCGCCAAAGGTGACTATATGCCACCCTTCAGGAAGGTTACCAGATTCACTCATACAACTTCACATCCTTTAAAAGGGTAAAAAGAAAATCAACAGATTGATTTAATGCCTTTGAATTCTCTTCCCAACAAATAACAAGTTCCTCGAGCGAGTGTATTTCACCTTCATGATTAAGAGGTTTAACATAAAGTGGGATGCTCATATTCCCATCCCGCTTTAATACTTTTTCAATTGGAACAAGCCGGGAAAAACCATCGATTTCTTTAAACTTGTGATATGCTTCTGCTATCTTCTGAATATGATTGGGATCGAGGAAACTCTGTCCTTTTTCATGAGTGATTTCATTCACAGCATTGATGAAGAGTATTTTTGTTTTTCGTTCTTCGGGTTTTGACATCCTGCAGACAACTACGCATGCCTCCATTGGGGAATTATAGAAGAGATTTGGTCCGAGACCAAGTACACATTCAACGAAATCCGAAGCCACTAACTTCTTTCTCATCTCCATCTCGGCATCCCTGAAAAGCACACCGTGTGGGAAAAGGATTGCACATCGACCCGTCTTAGGGTTCATGCTTTTGAGAATATGCTGAAAAAATGCATAATCAGCACGGCTTTGAGGCGGCAAACCGTACATATTTCGTCCATAAGGATCTGACGCGAATGCTTCACGATTCCATTGCTTTATAGAGTAGGGGGGATTAGCAAGAATCATGTCGAACTGCTGCAACTTATCCTTCACCAGAAATTTTGGATTTGCGAGCACATCCCCCCGCACGATAGTAAAATCATCAATGCCGTGCAGAAACAGGTTCATCCGGGCAATTGAGTAGGTAATTAGATTGATATCTTGCCCATAGAGTTTCAAACTTCGGAACTCCTTCCCCTGTTCTTTCAATTGGAGAGCTGCAACCAGGAGCATCCCCCCACTGCCACAGGTCGGATCGTAGATGGATTCTCCTTCCTGGGGATCGAGCATGAGTGTCATGAGCTTGACAAGTGTCCGATTGGTGTAAAATTCCGCAGCAGTATGTCCAGAATCATCTGCAAACTTTTTTATGAGAAATTCGTATCCCTGACCAAGTTCGTCTTGGGGAACTCGGGAAATCGAGAGATTCTGCGAAGAGAAATGCTCGATGAGGTCCTTAAGGAGATTATCGGGTAGCCGTTCTTTATTGGTCCAAGAAGCATCACCGAAGATCTCATCCAGTTGCCCGGTATTTGCCGTCTCTATTTCTCGCATTGCTTTCTGGAGCGCAATGCCGAGGTCGTTCGGTATCTTACGTACATCGTTCCAGTGTGCCCCTTTTGGGATTACAAACCGGTGTGATTCCGGGAATGATGCTCCCTCCTCTCCAAACTCCTTAATGGCTTGGGCAGTCTCTTCATCATATACATCGCATATGCGCTTGAAGTATAACAATGGAAAAATAAACTGCTTATAATCACTCGGATCAATACTACCTCGGAGATACTCTGCCGCTCCCCAGAGATACCGTTCGAGCTCTCCCTGAGAGAGGGTATCTGTCATCAGAGCATCTCCATATCGTTGAGCAGTATTCTGAATTTCGCCTCAGCAGTAGTCAGTTCATCGGCTGCCTTTTGCAAATTGGTGAGAGCTTCGTTGAGTGTGATAGGATCTTCCTTGACGACCGGTTTTACGTACAAAGAGATATTCAGGTTGTAATCCTCTTCCTTTATGTCCTCTATTGAAGCGACCTTCGAGATTCCTTCTCTATTTGAGAATGACTCATACCATGCATAGATCTGTTCAATATGCGAATCGAGCAGTTCATTCTGATTCCGCCCTGTTTTATACTGTTCTGATGCATCGATGAACAAGATTCGATTTTTATTTTCTGTCTTCTTCTCCTTGCGGAATACAAGAATACATGCCGCTAGGGTCGTCCCATAGAAGAGATTTGGTCCGAGGCCGATAACCGCATCGAGAAGATCCATTTCAATAATCTTCTTTCGAATATTTCCTTCTGCTCCCTTTCTGAAGAGGGCCCCCTGTGGAAGTACAACCGCCATTCTGCCATGAGGCTTTGCCATCGAACTGATCATATGCTGGACCCAGGCATAGTCCCCGTAACTCTTCGGTGGCATCCCTCCGAAATTCCTCCGATAGGGATCATTTACCCAGATATCCTCTCCCCATTTTTTTAAGCTGAAGGGGGGATTGGCTATGACCACATCAAAAGTTGCAAGAGAATCTGCTTCGATAAATTTGGGCTGACGTAATGTATCGCCGCGTATAATCCAAAAATCCTCCAGGCCATGGAGGATGAGGTTCATTCTTGCAATTGAGGAAGTTGTCAGATTCTTTTCCTGTCCGAAAAGCCGAAGGAGATGAATATCCCCCCCCTGGGACTGAACATATTGGAATGCTTCAAGGAGCATTCCCCCCGTCCCGCACGCAGGATCGTACACACTGTCCCCTGCTTGGGGTTTGAGGATCTTTGTCATCAACCTGATGACTGCACGAGGTGTATAGTACTCCCCAGCCTTCCTATTCGATAAATCTGCAAATTTTTTAATGAGATATTCATATGCCCTTCCGGCAACATCCGGTTCAACATTACAATTAGAGAGATTCTTTTTCGAGAAATGGTCTATGAGATCAACAAGGAGAGGATCAGGAAGTCTCTCTTTATTTCCCCATTGTGCATCTCCAAAGATTTGATAGAGCACTTCATGGTTTTCCCTCTCAATACAACGCATACCGTTTGCAAGAGCCTGACCTACATTTTCTGTTTTTTGTCTGATAAGTTCCCAGTGACATTCTTGCGGAATGATAAATCGATAATTCTCTCGGAAAGACGCCTCTTCAATATCACCACCCGCTGATTTTAACGCCTCTTGGTACTCCTCATCATAGACATCACAGATCCTCTTGTAGAAAAGTAGAGGAAAAATATAGGTCTTGAAATCAGCAGCATCAATCGGTCCACGAAGTTTATTTGCTGCTTCAAAAAGCCAGGATTCCAACTCCGTAAGGGTCATGTGATTATTGTTGTTGGTTTTCATCTTACCCCGTTATTCGTGCAACAAACGTATTCCATTAAGTGATTTGGGACGTTAGATACGATTAAATTGATCACGGCGCGAGCACGATATGAAGCGGTTTCCAGCGATATTTTGATAATTATGATTTTAATTAGGATTTGATACATTTATCCGAAGAATTTTAATTATGGGTTCGGGTAAATCTCTCCCATATATTTTTACCTTGATTTCGACTGTTTGATCTATTAATTTTTCAAGAAATACCACCTTTAATGGTTCTTCAAAAGCCGTCAGGGGGATATGGTGCTTTACATCTCCAAGGCTCTGACTTACCTCAATGATTGTATCTTTCCTTTCAACATAAGGGTATTTTACACGATTTAAAGGAGAGATACCGGTAATTGGACGCATTAAAGTTGATTCTAGAGGATATATAGGTCTTTCAATATGTCGATCAGCAACAAACAAGCCATCAAGTACAGGTATTTCGACAAAAATTGATGCATCCTCAATGTATTTTTTCCCATTATTCAATACCTGGAAATTGATTTCAACAGAGTAATATTTAAAAAATTCATAATAATCAGCTTGAAAATAATCCTTTTTTACATTCTTTAAGCATTCTTCCAATTCTGCAGTAGTTTTATTTGCATATGACTTTGGTTCGAGATACTGGTAACTACTAATTTTTCTAAGATTTTCCATCGTTGAAAGTATCTGACCAAGAGAAGATGCTGGATAAAGTGGATTTCGATCTACTTCAGTTGTTTTTTCGCGATTTTCAAGTTCTTCCAAAATTTCTTTGGTTGCCTTTTCAGATGCCAATACAATATCCTGTGCAGGGCTAACAGTAATTTCGTGACTATTTCCCTCGGAAAAATATATCTCAATATCCGTTTCTGAAATTTTGGTGCTACTTTTACTCTCATAAATTTTATCAAAATCGCGTCTATCCATCCTTGTTTTGTGGGTACCTTTCCGTATGAAACTGTCTCCTTTTTTTAAATTTTTACCATAATCTTTTTTCAAGACATAGGGTTTGTTCTCGCAATTCGCAATTCGAAAAATGCCGAATATTTTATTTTCAAAGGTATATGGGGAGTAATCAATGTCAATTGTGGGTTCAACATTTTCAGTAATCAATTGCTGATATGTAGATGGATCCGTGAATGTATCCTTAATTCCTATCAACGTACGTTCGCCATTCGATTCAAGCTTGACTCCGATGATTATATGTCGACAGTCTACAACATCGGCATTGGCCATCGAAACGACATCTTTGATAAACTCCTCGAATAATTCTTTTTTATATTGAATAGCTTTAAAATCTAAGCTTGAATTTTCATTTTCATATTGAATAATCGTATCATAATCGACCATATTCGTCAATTCAAATTAACATTTAGAAATAAATGATTATCTCAGCTTTTATCATTGTTCTATTAATCCATCAGATTTTCAACATCAACTAGAACATGATATAAGAGTTATGTCGTGCCTGTCCCGGGTCAGAAGGACAGGCATGGTATGGCACGTTTTTCCCTGAGGCGATAGCAGTGATGAGGGGACCAAACGAAGGATAATTGGTGGCG
>CAZUTM010000153.1:5927-11582 GCA_964623665.1 uncultured archaeon | reverse complement strand
GTTTTGATTCCGAACGTTTTGAGTAATCCGAACATGATAAGGCCCAAAAGGGATGCGGTCAATAATCCCGCAAGCAGTTCCGGAGTATTAAAGAATCCGAATATGGAAATCAAGGAAATCGAATAGATAAATCCGAATGCGCAGATCATAATGGATTTATTCAGCGGGATGGTGCGATGGGGCAATATTTTCTTCAATCCGAAGAAAATGAAATAAAAGCATCCGAAGAGCACGGGGTTCAACAACTTCATGGCCTCGTAGTAATAAATATTAAAAAGAACGAAAGTTATCACCGAAATCATGATTGTGAAGTATCCGAGAAATGATTTAACCGCTGTGGCCTTCCAAATCCGATTTTTCGACATGAGACCATATTCAAGCGCGCATGCAATCGAACCCGGGAAAAAGAGAAGGAGCGGAATCGGCATCGCAAGGGTCTTCATGAAATCGAAGATCACCGCGAATGAGATAGGTACAATGAGAGACCCGAATGTGAGATTGGTATAGGTCCGGCTAATCGAAACCGATAAGATCACGGGAAGCAGGAACAATTGTGCGAAATGCGGGAGCTTAATGGGTGAAATCACCGAATAAATCAACCAAATCAGAGAAAGGTTGACTGAATACTTGAAAACGGGCTCTCCACAATATTCTTTTGTGGAAATCCGGCCCATGAATAGGATTAACGAAATTAAAATAAGAATTCGGGAGAGATTGGATACAATGTCATCGATTCGGAACACTTCGGAATCGAAAAGAACCGCGAACAGCACCGTGAAAAGAGACAGCGGATAGAAATCTTTGAATTGAAAATTTTGGGATGCATTTCTTCCGAAAAGCGAAAGAACGAGGAGGATCACCAAAGATACTCCGATTCCGAAATCGGATTGATTGATGAAGAGAAATCTGAAGAGAAGGTACGAGGCGCTAACCAAGGCGATAACACACAAGGAAATCTTGAATTGAGATGCACGCTCGTTGATACCTTGCTTCAATCGGTTTATTATTCGTAAAGATAGAGAAATGTGTTCTTTCGGAGCTGTTGATTCCTCGGATTCGGTGTCAGTATCTTGATCGGAGGCGGAGGCGACTGCGAAGGCGGCTGCAGATGCTTGTTTCTGTTGTTCCTCCATTTCTTCCGCGCGCCGTTGAGCTTCCCGAGCGAGCCGTTCTTTTTCTATTTGTTCAGGCGATTTGAAAATATCTACCTTAAGTGTTGAAACCGAATTCATACCCTCTTCAAATAATCTCTTAAGAGTCTGCTTGAGCACAAACCGACGTTGAGAGATCGAATATTCCCGCCATTTTAAAGGAATTTGTTTAATAAAACCCCGTTCGTTTAGATAATTAAACAGATTCATTTGTTGGCCGATAGGAATTCCATGCGCGCTGAATTCATCATATAATTGTTCCATCCTGATCGAATGACCACCGATCGATGACATAAATTGCAGCGAATATAGCACCATGTTTTCGGGAATATCCGCGATGAGAAGGATATGATCTTTTTCGTATTCTTCAAGTTCAAGAAGGTTGTCCAAGGTTTCTGCCAATGTTTGGAGATTGTTCATAATAAATTGCTTTTTTCCGCTTCCGGTTAATTCATATTCGGACTTCGGGTCGGGTGCCGCACGTTCGCCTTGATGTTTCGATTTGATTTTTTCAAAGATACTCAGCGGATCCTTGAAGAACGATTGAACCGAATCTTTAACATTATCCATGGCCGCGACGAATTTTTGCTTGACTTCCGCAAGCGCATCCGCTTCAAGCTTTTTGATATAATCTTGGATAAGCGACACCAATTCGGCTCTGAGTCGGGCCGTGGCAAGATCGACACCTTTATAATATCTCGACATTGTGTTGCATTTTGCGATCGTGGCATTCAGTTTCACGATCATGGCGGCAACGGGTTCCGATGGCGAGAAATAGGTTTTTTTTTCTGCTAGAGAGGAGATTGTGAGTTTGGAAAGAATCTCTTCTTGTTTCTTGATGAATTTTTTTGTTTCTAATGATTCGGGGTCGAATTCCATTGATTCTCGCTTTAGGTTATTGAGTTGTGTTTTTTCATCGTGCTTTTTCACCCATTCCAAGATTCGGTCAGAAATTCTCACCACCTCGATCACAAATTCGACAAACGGCAAAGAGAGCAAAATATAAAGAACAAGATGGAGATCGAGGGGAATAGTGAAATTGAATACAATTACGGTAAGAAGGGATGCAAAATTAATCAAGAGAACCGCAAGAAGCGAGATTATCAGATCTTCGTTTTTCGAGATGAAACGATTGTTGTAAAAATCGAATGCGAACAGCGGAATCAATGAAAGAGCCGCAAACAAAAAGCAATAGTGAATCGATTGGAATCGGATTGAATATGTAAAAACTGCAGAATACACCGCAGCGCAAATTATAATAAATAATGCACTTTGTACCGAAGACACGACTCCGGCTTCCAAGAACTTGGTTCCGAACGATTTCAAATATTTTAACGAGGCGGAGAGCGGAATCAAGGCTAACAGAAACATGGGATACAGTTGCAATTCTCTGTTGATAAAAAGGAATTGACCAAGGATATAAGATACGAGGATGCTTTCGAGGATAATAAAGATGAAATTGATGATATAACGATTTTGGCCGGAGATATTCTTAACAAATAGAGGTATTGTATTCAAAAATAGACCGGCCACGAAGAACGAGGCAAATAACGCCACCGAGACCCACAGATTCAGAAGTTCGATACAGAAAAAGAAGATAAAAACCACCAAGGCGGTCAATGATCCCGTAATCAGTGTATTTTGGTAAATTCGATAGTTTTTCTTTGGTGATTGCCCATCTTGTTGAGATAATTTACTTGTTTTCTTTTCGAAGTTCTGTAAAATAAATAAAAGAAGGATCCCGGTTGCGGAGAGTCCGGCAAACACTGCATACAAAGCAAAATTGAGCAAATACACAAGTGAAACTATGGTCCCGATCACCGAATACCCGAGAACCGCAAGAGCTAAAAAGTAGAGATGCAAACCTTGCTTCATATACCCGTATTCTTCGATTTTTCTCGATTCCCACTTCAGTAAAGAATACCCGAACAGCGCCGGACAAAAGATACAAAACAGCAACATCCAAGCGACGGGTCTCAATAATTCAATCAAAAGGCTGACAGCAGTGAAATATGCGAAGAACAAAGATTGCACCGAGAGGCCCATATTGAACCTGATGATTTTCGATCGATCAAACCCTTCAGCAGGACCGATTTGCTTCAATGCCAGCTTCACGAACACAAGAACAATCAGCAGCCCGCCAAACACCAGAGTAAAAGGATAGAACGCCCAAATCTCGGAATTGAGCCAAATAAGAACGGAATTCAATGCCCAATTGAGAACTCCCGAAATCAAAAGCAATAAAAGCGCGTTTAATATTCGGAGCGATCGGATCGATAGCTCGCGACGAACCTTATGAGAATTATTCTGGTAAAAGAGGAGAACAAGGGAGGCGATTAATAGCGAGACGCTCGGAAACAGCCCAACAATTTGATGGAAGAAAAGGAAAATCGAAAGCATGGAAACAAGAAGCGTGGCAATATATAACCGGTTATTGAGAGCCCGAAATTTGGCCTCATCAATTTTCCCTTTCGCAAATTTCTGTTCTGCAAGAAGCGAACTATCAACCAGAATTAACAGAATACCGACCGAAGCACCGAATAATGAAGGAAAGAGTGTTGTCGAAAATAGATAAAGAATGGGTACGGAGACATATTCGATTCCCAAAGTGATAGCCTTGCGGTCGTTGGTGGAAAGCATACCAAGTTTATGGTGCAATCCCGACGAAATCAGAAGACCCAAGCCGAACAGCGAAATCGATAGCAAGAGAGCCATGGAGATTGCATATGGATTTGCCGTCCCGGATAACGAACCCAGTCTTCCCGCGGCAGAGAGCAACAAGGGCAACGGATTGTAAGCGATTGCCTCGGGAAGGGTAAAATTCGGAGATGGAAATACAAGAAAATTAAAAGGCGGGGCAAACCGGCCCGGGAAGAGGTAATCGGAGAAAAACAGAGAAGAGGCGGAAAATAACACCCATAAAAGTACCCCGAAAATATACAAGTAATGCAGAAGAATCACACGACCGAAGATTGGCTGCACCTTTCGATGAAACGCTGTATAAAACAAACGGTACAGCGAAGCCAACGAAGCGATGCTCAAATAGAAGAGGTAATTCACAACTGTGGATTGGGTGATGGGAACAATCGTTTCGTTGATAATGGCAAATATCAACCCGATCTCGAAAAAAATAGCTATGTAAATACCATTTTGAATCAAAATCCTTTGAGAAACGGAGATAAGGCCTTGTTTCTCCATAACAACAACAATAAAGATTAATAATATGGTGAAGCATGTAAGTTGGATCAGAAATGAAGTAGACAAATAAAGAAACGAAATAATCAAATCGATGATCACAAGATTAAGGGTGAAAAAAACTATGGAAAACGCTTTGGCGGTGATTTTTAAATAATTTTCAAACGACACTATTATGGCGAAGACGATACAAAAGATGATAAGCGTGAAAGCGGATTCGATGGAAATTCCGAAGAACAAAAAGCCAAAGATATAGACAACTAGAAGGGTTGAGATATTAAACAGAATTCTACCGGCCGTCGAAATCGGCATCCCGTATCTTTCATACGAATCCGATTGTATGATGGAAAATACGAGCGAAAATACCTTCAAAATACAGAAAATCAAGAACGGAATAAAGATCATTAAATTGAAATTTTGCATTTCGATAAAAAGCAACAGCGACAATAGAAGAGCGCAAATGAAGCCGGTGATGAGAAATGATATCATCGAAATGAAGCCGAATTCTTGCTTTCCCTTTTTTTCATAGTATTTGAAAACAATCCCGCACCCCACGATTAAAACGGCCAATAAAATCCCTGAATAGAAGAAAATCAGCATCGATGACGCGTACTTGAGAATTAGAAGGGTATGGAGCGGAGCAAAAATCAGCATTAACGGAAGGATCAAAACTCTCATCGATTTATAATAAATATAAGCCCCAAACTTCCAATCGGGGGTTACAATCTTATCCGAAACAAAAAATCCAAGAATTAAGAAGGGAAAAATCAACTGAACAAGAAGAGGAAACAATTTAAAGAAGCTTTCGAAGGAAAAAATGGCACCAAGCCAAAAATAAATGAGAGTAATAAAGGTAGGAATAATCGACATAATAAATAACCGAGATATCAATAAATACCATGTATTTATCGACCACTCTCGATCTACCCGGCCAAAGCGTTTGAGATAGAGAAAGCTAAACGGAATGAGAGAAATACAATACGCAAACAGAGAAAAACCCATTGTGAACTCTTCAAAGAGCCCCGATTCGTGAAACGCAATATTGACGATTCTGCTCGTAACATAACCGCAGAGGATGGGCAGCCCGATGATTAAAATCAGAAAATACACAATTGAGTTCAAAAAATCAGCTACGGTTTCCAACTTATCTTTTTTATTATGAGAGCCGGCGGGATTTTTCTCTTGCATACTTCAAATTCATTAACTCCTTCTTAAAAGATTTGCTAAACAATCTATCCGCCAAGAGAATAAAAAGATGAAGGAGAAAGAGGAAGAGAAATAAAACTCGCATACACAATAACAGCAGAAC
>CAZUTM010000153.1:0-5827 GCA_964623665.1 uncultured archaeon | reverse complement strand
TCGAACACACAATAACAGCAGAACTCGCATACACAATAACAGCAGAACTCGAACACACAATAACAACAGAACTCGAACACACAATAACAGCAGAACTCGCATACACAATAACAGCAGAACTCGAACAAGAGAGATGAAAAAAGAAATTAATAAAAGAGTTAGCGTCGTTTTACCATGCTGAGAAGAAAGCCGATCAGTCCGATTGCGATTCCGGGTAAAAACGTAATAAAGGCATCCCGATCTCGAGGAAAGATCTCAAACAATGAAACAACAAAGATGAGGGCCAAGATTAAATTCAAGATGAACAAAGAAGCATTGGCCGAAGGAATCTTTTTAAGCGCGATTCCTTTCTTTTCGACCGGCCCGGAATTGTTCACGAACAGCATCATGCGAATCGAAAAGCACGCCAACAAGAAGCCCGAAATCACTGGAGAAAGACCTGCTTCCAGAACCAAAACCGAGCGTGAAAAATAGAAATGGGTGGCTTGGATCGAAGCAATCAATAGCACGAAAAAGAAGGCTTTGTTGAGCCAAACAATCAACTGATGATACGTTTGCGAATCTTTGGAAATCATGACGATGAAGAAGACCACAAATAATAGAATGCCCACGCCAAATTGCCAAATCCGCTGAAGCGGATACCCTTTGATATCGGCAAACGAAAACACGAAAATGATGAAGCCCGCCAAGAAGAGAAGATATACAAACATGTTTAAAGGATTGATTTGAAATGCCGAATTCTGAGTTTGTTGATTTGATTGCTCCGGCAATGCCGAAGGAATACGGACAAGCACAGCGAATACAACGAGCGATAATAGCAAATACAGTCCGGCAACACTTGAAACCGCCACAAAATTCGGTAGATATACTTCAATACCTCCGATCAAGAAACTCGCAAGAGCCATGGCTAATAGAGAATATAGGCTTACGGGTCGGGGTGATTCTGGAGTATCCGTGCCTTTGGGATCATTTTGAGAAGTCGTGATGTTGGTTAATCGGGTGATCATGAAAAGCAACGAAGGAACCAAAGAAAACTGAGTAATTACCATCATCATGAGTCCGATCGGCGTTGTAACCCAACTATCCAGCATCGCTCCGCTTTCCAACTCTTGAAGCAAAACGCAGTCCCACGTTGAGCAAGCATGAATATTGAGATCTGTTTCGGGCAACGCTGCAGCAAAGAATACCCAATAGATTGACAAGAAAATCAAACAGACCGTCAAGATACTTCCAACTATCGATTTCGATGCAGAAAATCGTTTGAATATTATCAGCGATAAAATCCATGAGCCTAACATTACAAGGACTGCGGGAATATACATGCTTTCACCGGGAAACACCTTTTTAAAGACGCCTTTGATTAAAATCACCACACAAGCCATGAGAATAAAATAAAGTCCCCAAATAACGTTCAGAAGCACGGAATTCGGATCCGTTTTTTTTGTCATCATCATCTCGAATCCAACCTCCGCTTATTGATTATAACAATTTGCGCAATCCCGATCCCGATCAATCCCGAGACCAGTCCCCACAACAAAACGGGATTTTCTATGAAAATATTCGGGTTTCCTTTGATCGGCTCATACTTCCAATACCATTCGTTTTCTGGAACCAGATGTCGATAATTGGCTTCAACACCCGACATGTCTACAATCCATTGGGGAAAATTTGAATCGCCCGGCTTCAATCCGTAGATCTGTTGTTTCGCTTCGGTTTGATCCCAACCCTTCGGGATTGCAAAGACCGGATATTTTTCGAGATAATTGTTGGAAATGTTATTCAAAGTAAACGCATCGTTTCCCATCTCGTCGTAAAACATGATATGGTTTTGGAACGAATTGAAGGTATTATACACGACATTATAGGTCCAAGTCGTTCCGTTGGTTCGCTCATCGGGGTATAATCCGTTCCAGCCGCAATCATGGATAACGTTATAGCTCACATTGGTGCCTTGTTGCGTGGAAAGCGTGTAAATCCCGCCGCCATCGACCAAAAAGTTCATGACGCCGTAGATGCGATTGTATTTGATAGTATTGTTGGCCATTACCGTTGTGGCACCGCTCCAGCCCCATCCCAAGGAAATGCCGGTGTACGGCAAGTTGGAAATGGTATTATGTTCGATTCGCACGTTCCGAACGTAACCGGTGAAAATTCCCGGACCGCTCATGTATTCTACCGAGCAATTCGTTATGTAGTTGTTTATCACAAGAAGATCGCGAACAGCCCTCGGATCGGTGGCATTTATGAAAGGCAGATCCAACTCTCCGATTTGAATCGCGATTCCGGATAAATCCTTGAAGGTGTTTCCCACGATTGCGATATCATTTGTCCCTCTTTGAAGGTCGACGCCCCCGGAGCCGAATTTCGAAAAGGTACAGTTTTCAACAGAAATTCGTTCCGCGAACCTGAGTCGTATGTTTCCAGGACTCATTTTATGGTTTTTGACCGTTCCATCGAGGATAAAAAAGACATTCGCTTGAAGATCCACAAAGCAAGTGCCGAATTGATTCGGTTCCAACCACGTAGCATATTGGAAATTAAGGCCTTGAAATTTCAAATTTGCGGCTTTGTGGGTTTGATTCCCTTCGATTTTAAGGAGTGTTTCGACCTTGGGCACGATAATTTGTGCCGTTTCTAAATTCTCCCCTTCCCGGGGCATATAATACACTTTTCCGGTGGCCTTATCGAGATAAAACTCGCCGGGTTCATCGAGCAGTTCAATAGCATTTTCAATCCATGTTGGCGATGATATATCTGCACTCTTAGCTCTGGCGAACGCATAGGCGGGTTGCTGCATAATCAACACATTTTTTATCGTATAATACCAATGCGCCCGAATTCTGGGAAGCGTCCACAGCGTCTTGTACACAAACTCGATTTCGTGTAAATTACGCCATTTGGTAATCGAAAGGTCGTTCAATTTGTGTCCGTCGGCATCGGAGGATTCTATCATTGTCGGCGGGCCCCGCGCTCGGACCGCACGAACACCATTAATATAGAGCTGCCGAAAATCCGATAATGGCGAGTTCGCCACCCAAATATTGCTTCCGGTTTGGTTGCGCGTCCAGCCGACCACGGGAATCCCTCCGGAAATGATAGGAGTTTCATTTGGGTATGCCGCATATATTACATTGAATCCATTCTGACCGCTATCATTTTGGCTGAAGATCAAAGATTCATTGAGAATATATACGCCATCCCGAATCCAAACAATGACATCTCCGGTCATTGCCGATAGATTTTCCGAGACGACTTGTCGGGCTTTCTCAATTGTTTTCAGCGGATGCGTAAAATTTCCGAAATTCGTATCGGAACCGTTTGGAGACACAAAGAGTTCCATATACACGGCGCCGGCCTTTGGCGATAAAGGTGCGGAAAGCGCTGAGGTGGACGAATTCGAGTTTTGATTTTTGCAATTAGGAATGCACAGAGATAAAAATACGAGTAATGAAAGAAAAACCGATGCGAGTATCAGAATACCCCCGATTTTTCGGGATCTCGAAAAAATTCGCTTCATAATAAAAATTTCAATCGTGATCTTTATTAGCTTTCGCGTGGTTTCGAGCGATTTCAAGGATTTTCCCAGGGGTGAATAAATTCAAAGCGCAAAAAAAGATTGGGTGGAGTTTTTATCTTTTCGCAAGCTTTTTCGATAATTTAGTCAGCTTCTCCGCGATCTCGGTTAACGATTGCATCGCAGATGATTGTTGTTCTGCAGATGCTGCGGATTCTTCGGTGCTCGATGAGGTTTCTTCCGAGATCGTCGAAACCGAATCAATGTTCTTCAAGATCTCGGCGGCTTCTCCTTTTTGGATTTCGATAATTTTCTGAATTTGCTCTAACGTGCTGTCTGACTGCGACATTGCCTTTGTAGATTGCTCTGCCAATTTCCGCACCTGATCCGCAACCACACTGAACCCGCGACCCGCCTCACCGGCCCTTGCCGCCTCGATCGCCGCGTTTAATGCAAGCATATTGGTTTGGTGCGAAATATTTTTGATTAACTCGGACACCTCATTGATTTTGAGAATGTAATCATTGGTCGTCTTGAAATCCGCATTGAATTTTATAAAGCGCCGTTGGATATCCATTATTGAAGCCATTTGAGTTGATGCCCCTTTGGCGATCTGCTGTTGGGCGCTCGCAATCGTTTCGCTCGACTGGGAAACTTCCTCGGCATTCTGGGAAAGCATCTCCGAGACTTGATATAACTGCTCGGCAATTTCGACTTGCTCTTGAATCTGCTTCTTTAGATCATCTGCCATCGAGGTTATTTCACATTCTTGTTTGGCCATCTGTTGTTCAATTGAAAATGACAAAGAAATTGCCAAATAAAAAAAAGCGACACCAAGAGCGCTTATATCTCTAAGCGCGGGAACCCATGAAAACCCAAAAACACCCGATATCTGGAAAATTTGGTTCATACACGAAAAGAAAAAAATCAAAATCAGGAATAAATTGCTCGGTACTTTTTTTAGCTGATAATTCCGATAGGCATAATAAAGGGAATAAGCCATAAAGCAGAAAAGGACAAACTGACTGAAAGCGACCCCCGGGTTCGTGTTAAAACTCTCTTCTTGAAAGATCATGAAAATAAAGAGCGGAGCCATTCTCGTTTCACGAATCGATTCCTTCGACTGCGGAATAACCGCGTTTGATTTAACCGCTTTTCTGATTTGAAACCCCCCCACGACCAACACTACCATCGACAAAATGTATCCCGGAACGGATAACGGCCTGAGGTTTTTCAAGATTTCATTCGCGGAGACATCTCCGATAAGCCCAATTAAACTAAAGGTAGAACCGTAAACGTAAAATCCCACAGAATAAAGCCAGATTCGGAACTCTTTTTTTATCTTTGCGTGTGGAAGCATAATCAGCATTGAAACAAAGCAGAGAATGAACTGGAATAGTATTGTAACAAAAGCGTATGAGTTCATATTACAAAAAACACCATAATTTATAGTGTGTCCTACCTTAAATGGCTGTTCTCAAAGAGAAGTTTGACTCAAAATAAAAAATGATTTTTCAAAAATCGGAAATTATGGTTTTTTGTTTGTCGGAAAAGAGATATCTTTTTTTATATTATTCCAATAATTTTTCGGATAACGTCACGAGTTTTTCTGCGATTTCGGTGATCTGTTGCATCGATGCGCTCTGTTCTTCCGCTGAAGCGGCGGATTCTTCGGTACTTGAGGATGTTTCTTCCGACACCGTTGAAATGGAATCAATATTCATCAATATTTCGGAGGATTCGGTCTTTTGAGATTCGATTACACGCTCAATTTCTTTTATCGTGCGGTCTGATTGTTCCATGGCCGTAGAGGATTGCTCTGCCAATTTCCGCACCTGATCCGCAACCACACTGAACCCGCGACCCGCTTCACCGGCCCTTGCCGCCTCGATCGCTGCATTTAATGCGAGCATATTGGTTTGATGCGCAATATTTTTTATTAATTCGGAGATCTCGTTAATTTTGGTGATATATTCATTCGTAGTTTTAAATTCCTTGGTGAATTTTGTAAATTTCTGCTGCACCTCTTGAATAGCCATCAGTTGAGATGCCGCACCCTTCGCGATCTGCTGTTGGGCGCTCGCAATCGTTTCGCTTGATTGACACACCTCTTCCGAATTAGAAGAGAGATGAGCAGCAAACTCGTGAAGTTCATTAGCGATAGCTTTTTGTGTTTCAATCTTTTTGGATAAAAGCGCATTCTTCTCAATAATCGCGCGAGCTTGCTCATTTATGTGCTCCTCAATGGTAAAAGAGAGCCCTACGGAAAAATAGAAGAACGCGACGCCAAGTGCAGAAATATCCCGGAGCTCG
>CAZUTM010000152.1:0-11606 GCA_964623665.1 uncultured archaeon | reverse complement strand
TATCAATTAGTCTGTATCCTCAAAGAGCATCATCTCCATTATCGTGCGGTCGATGATCCGAAGACATTCGTTCCCAAAACTTGGGCACTTGTGATTACTACAACCGATGAGGCAAACCAATTTCCAAAAAATTTGATATCCAAAGTTCTCGCATTGAATCCCGTTATTCCAATGGAGAATAATCTTCTTCGAATCTTGGCAGAGATGAATGACGAGATTAACAAGCGAAAAATCACAGTCTCTATTGATCCCGGTTCTAAATGCAATGGTGTCGCGCTCATTCTCGGTGGCTATACGATTTATACTACAAACATCTATACCTACGATGAGATTCCGCGTTTCATTTTCAGAGTTGCAGATACCTTTCCCAATTTTACGAAATTCACGATAAAAATCGGAAATGGGGTTAACTCCTTGCTTGAAAAAGTTTTGGAGTCGCTGAGACCGTTCAATCTGCATCTTAAAAATATAAAAGTCGAAATTGTTGATGAAAACAGTACTTCTCTCTATAAAACCAAAGAAAAAGGGAAGAAACCGCGAAGTTATGATGAAAATGCAGCGATTGCGATAGGGCATAGAAGAGGAAAATTAGAGAGCTTGTGTAATGATGAAGACATGGTTCCCGTGGATTCTGAAAATCAAAATCACTTAAAACGCGAAGGTCTCGAATAAACGAGGTCAATAATCAGAAGCAAGACGCCCTTTGACCGTATCTTCTATAATGGGGAACGGGAGCACAAAATTTGCAAAAAATGCTAAGGGGAATGTAAAAAATGCTAAGCGGGATGTTAAAAAAAATTCTGGGCTATATTTTATTGATTCTCTGGCCCGCAGGTACCTTTTCAGGATATGATTTAAACAGCGCTCCCCATTCTGTCTTCATGTAATTATTGATTCTGGATTTTCCAACCGTATTATACCAGAACATATCGTGGTATATCATGGATAAAAGTGTGGGAATAATCATCAGTTTGGTGTGTAGGAGGGGTTCCAGAATTCGGAGTTTACCTTTTCGAACCTGCTGATCTCCCCATACAACCAATGAACGTTTCACTTTAAAGCCCCAATCTTCTCTTGCGATATCTGTATCGCCGACAAACTCGATTTGGTCGAAATCTCCGCATCCGAGCCCATCTTCATGTGCCATTCGGATAAACGGGAGCGATAAGGGATCAAAGCCCATGATTTTGGCCGCGACGGCATCAACAGCAACTTGATCATATCCGGCCATGATCACGTTCTTAATTTTCGGGATCATACATCGAGGACCAGCACCATCGCCCGCTACGGTTCCATCCACGACCGCCATGATATGAGGATGTATTTGTTGTTGGATCTGAAGCAAATCAACGAGTACTTCAGACATATATTGATGCGAAAAGTGTCGTCGCTTGGTAAGAAGGCCTCCAAAAGCATTCTTCATCGCACATGTAATACCGCCTTCCGGTTGTTTTTTTCCCTTGAACTCCCCGCCTTCTGCACCCGTATGCCCATGGGTCTTGAATGTGGGAAGATGGATGATATTTCTTCCGATATAGAACTTTGGAATACTGAACCCTTTCGGGAATATTTTTGAATCCATGACCCTTAATGGTTTATCGGCTTTGAAAGGCGTAAATTCAATTTTCGTAAGGGGAACAAAATAAACACCGTATTTTGTGATTATCGGCCCCCATTTGTTTCCCTTTAAGCCTTTCTCGATGTTTGTTACCACGGTTTCGTTTTCAGACGCAAAGATTTTGTTCCCTTTGAAACCATCTTCTTTTAATGTCTTGATTACCCCCTCGACTTGCCATGGAGGGCTCGAACAAGCGGGAAAGAATTTCGACCAAGAGAGATTCAATTTTAGAATCAAATCTTCACTCTTATCGAAACGCTTTTGGTATTCAGCTTGATGCATCAAATCCCGATAGTCATTTAATATTGTTTCGGGAGTTACTCTCTTCAGATAAATGACCGGTTTCTCTTTATTCAATTTAATACACGCTCCTACGCTGTTAACTTTTTGATTTCACTGAGTCTTATAAAAAAATCAAAATTTTTATTCGTTTTGCTTTTGTTACATTTGAAAAAAAGACCTATTGCGAGCTCGGGCGTCCGGTGACCTTGTGGTTAACTATTTTTGACCATTTATGAACGAAAGACACCAGATGCACTAAGGGATTAGACATCGACCCTTTGGCCATTACTTTTTTTTGTTGAAACACTTTTTTAAGATCATCGAGATTATGAATGGCAAAGGAATAATCTTCAGGAATAACAGTATAGGCATTTCCGAGTTCACGGGGTTGATGCGCGTCGCTGCCCCCCGTTTCAAAGAGATCCAATTTATTTTTAAGTTTTAAAGCGCGTTTGATGGGTTCTTTCGGACTAATGATTCTTGCGTTATATAATTCCACACCGTCGGTATATTTTTTTAACATATTAGGATGAACATATTCCAAAATAAAGCGGGACTTTCTTTTCATATCAAAAGGGTGGGGGATTACAATCAAACCATCCTTGGACCTTGCATCTTCACAAATCGCTTCGTATTCAAGATTTTTCAGCGAGATCGGCTCTGTTGCAAAAAATACCATAAGTTCACCATAATTAGTATATATTTCTATTCCTTCTATGAGGGCAAGATTGTATTTTTTGCATGCTCGCTTCATATCAGGAATCCCGGCATATGAATTATGGTCGGTTAATGCTAAGCCCGCGAATCCGATTTTTCGAAGTTTTCTGCACATAGATTCTGCTGAAGCGATCGAATCCTTCGATACGTGAGTATGAACATGCATATCGATTTTTAGATCAACCATTGGAACAATCTCCTAAATTCGTATAAAGAAATCGAGTCGACCGATTTGAAGGTACAAAATTATGAATATCACTAGCACAAATAATCCGCCGCCGATGATCATCCCTTTATCTGTTATCATTTTTTCTGCGTTTCGGGCAACCTCGGGTTTATGGTTCGTTAAATAGGAGAACCGCATAATAAGATAGATGGCAAATGGTATTGAATAAATTAAATACCCTCCGGAAGAAGGTTGAATGATAGAATTAGGTTCGGTAGGGCCGATGATACAATACATGCAATATACAATTAAGAGTGCCGTGGAAATCATGGTTAAAAATTGGTTTATATTCTCCAAATCGTAGTGTTGATAGACCCTCTTATGATTGGCTGCATCTTCCTTGGACCCGAGGAGAATCAAATCCGCTTTCCTCTTCGATAACGCAAGGAATAACGCGGTAAAATACACGGTAAGAAATAACCACGGAGAAACCATAATACCGATAATTAAACAGCCCGCAATAGCCCTCCAAACATACATCAACGCCAAAGTGATAACATCTGCGAATGCGCTATTTTTCAAAGCCATATTATATAAGAATCCATTGATAAAAATTACCACAAGGATCAATGAAAACATATTCGCATATCGGAGGATAAAATAAATTTCTATTGCAAACAAGATCGCTAAGAGAATATAGGCTTCATATTTTCTCATCGCACCGGATGCCAAAGGCCGTTTCAATCTTTTCTCAGGATGTTGTTTATCTTTCTCAATATCAAGAATATCGTTAATTATATAATTGATGGAAGAAATAAAACAAAGTAGAATGAATCCTATTAGGAGATCGCTATAAAGATCAAATGAAAACAATTTACCCCCAAAAAACACCCCAAGAAACATAATGATATTTTTATAGTATTGCCGAACTCGCAGCAATTGCAGAATTGATTTGACTTTGCTAGCCATTTGAATTTCATTTACAGAAAAATCGCAAATAAAAAAAGGTTTGAGCTTTCAAACGAAGGAAGCAAGTACTCATAGAAAAAATTTTGACGGATCCAATTTTTTGCTTAGCTTGTATCCCAATTTGGTTGAAAGCGAAATTTCGGAAAGGTCTACAAATAATAGGCTGTCAGAATCGAAGCTGATGAATTCGATTTGTTTGTATTGTAAGATCATCGTGATGCCGTAAAGATTTGTGAATTCTAGAGCACTATCAAGATTCCAATCCTTGTTGATATTGTTTGTTTTTTCATTTTTCGAATTGATTTTAACTTGTGTATCGGAAGATTCTTTAAGATTTTCATCTGTGTCATGTTTGCGAATGATTTTTTTGATATACCCTGTTTCTTCATTGTTAACCGGTTTTTTCAAAAATAGCGAGGTGATAATCTGATTTGAAATAAGGTATTCCAAGACTTTTTGTTCGTTTGCAAACAATTCGGCATCCTTATGCAATTGAATTGCAAAATGGTTTGGCCGGATAAGAAGATCGGGTGTCTTCATTTCTCTAACATTTTTCTCATCATCTTCAAGCGAGACTTTGAGCTCAATCCTCTTCTCTTTTTGATTAAAAGAACCAACTTCGAGAGAGCGGAGGGCCATAAGTTTTAAAGTCCCTTTTGATTGTAGAAATACGGGTTTTGCAAGATATTCTTTGAAATCCGAAACCGCTAAAGGTATTTTAAAATATTTTATAGGTTTTTGAACGATTTTGTCTCCACATCCGAATATATAGGCACCGGTTGAAGGATATTTTTCTTGGGATGGTTTTTTCTTTTTCTTTTGTTGCTTGTTCCATGCTTTGCGCTTTTTTTCATCCTTTTTTGTTGGAACATCTAAATCAACATCGCAAGACCGCAATTGGCACAATCCAAGATCTTCGATCACATAATCCGCACCGATTTTGATTTTAGTCATGGTATATTCCGAAGGATCTGCGATGAATCGGATTTCTGATCCATCAGATGCCTTTTTAGGATTTCCGGAAGTATCTATTTCAACCATATCGAACAAGATAAAGGTACCCACCTTTTTGGAATATAAACACTCAATCAATTTTGCGAATTTCAGCGCTCCCGATGTATTACTCTTTATAACGAATGTATCACCTATTTTATAGGAGGATTGTTCGATTAACTTCAAGCCTTTCAAATATTGCTGAATATCTTGTATTGAGAATTCCTCGAAAAATTTATGTTGCGCAATATCAACAAATTTGGCTCTAACCGAGGCTGTTTTTTTTGCAAATTCCATTTTATTCTTTTCTTTTAATAATACAAACGGCAACACGGATTCCTTCATCGGGGCTAAGGATTGGTCATCCAAAATTGCGTAGATTCGGTGATATGAGGGCGGATGTGAATTCAAAAGATTGGACAATAGCCCGCCATTACTCGGTTTGATGAGAAAATTTTTAATATAATTTGCCGTGGATAAATAATCTTGTTGTCGATTGTATTCGGTAATTTTTTCATCGCATAATAGCATTGTGTTTAATCCAACTTCTCTACCATAAGAATAAAAGGATTCAAGATTATACAAGCCTTTGGCGAGCTCTGTCGCATACCCAATTCTTTTTGTATTCAGATCGGCACGGGCTTCCAAATCCCGAACAAAAATATAAATGAAAATACCCAGCACAATATTGATAACGATAAACCAAAACATCGAATACGGCTGGTCGGGATTGAAGGTATAATCATAGGTTGACACCGGCCACTTTAACAATTTTCGGATAAATATCTCCAAACAAGAAATAACGGTGAGCGTAAGTGTATGTTTTCCTTTGTGGTGGGCCAATTCATGCGCCACAATTCCTTTCATTTCATCTTTCGGTATTTTATCCAAAGAGGGAGCGATAATACCCATATGCTTATCGAATACGCTGCCGTAGGCCATCGCATTGATAATCGGATATTGCCCAAACCGAATTTTAATGCTTTCCGGCTTAAAGCCAAATTTTGGTGCGACCTCCTTAACTATTTCATTAAGCATCGGATCATCTATAGGTTTAAGAGCCAACATTTTGTCGATAACGGGTCCGGTAATGAAATATACAACCAAATTGGTTACTATCAAAATTTCATAGATATAGGAATACAGATTATACGTCGTGTAGCGCGTGATCGTAAAGATGGCAACCCAAGCAACCAAATAAAGGGCTAATATGAGATATTGCGTGCTCATAAACCGCCAAATAACGATATACTTCCGACCGAAAAAGGCAAAACCCAAAATCAAAATCAACCAAAAAGAAAATGAGTAGGCCGTATCACGATAGACCGGATTCTCTGTGTAAAAAGTCACCAAACCCATGAAGAAAATAAAATTATAGGTTATCACCGAGATATACAACAATTTATTGATCACTTGATAGTCTTTCAATTCGGCGATACCGATTAATAAATAAATCGAGAAAGCCCCAATAAATGAATTGAAAATATCCCGCGTGAATAAATACACCACAACGAAGAAAAATGCGATATAAACCAAATCGGCCATCTCGGATCGCTTTCCGTTTCTCGCCCAATTAAAACCCTCATTCAGAAGCAATAGTGAAACCAAAATAGTCACATAAAAAAACCAATCGCCGACATAATTCTCGAAATTCAGAACCCCAGACCATAATAGATACACACTGGTCCCTAAGGCTATCAATAAAAGAGAAATGACCAAAACATATCTTTGGATTTTTTTCATACTATTTCGGAAAAAGCAATTTTTCTTAAAAACGATTCCGATTAATTTATACAATTGATTGACAATTGCATGAGAAATTATTCATGTACATCAGAAAATACTGCATAGATTTCACGATTGTTCTTTTAATTTTTCCCCAAATCGAAAGTGAATCATTAGCTTTAATATTGCCCTAAAATAATTATTTGTAGCGATGAGAATTTCTGCAGTCAAATTGTTTTTGCCCGACACCGTGATACGGGAAGTTGAAGAAGTCTTACATTCCGGATTCTGGGTGGATGGAAAGAACGTCGAAATTTTAGAGAAAAATTTTGCAAAGTATTGTGAAGTTAAGTATTGTAGGGCCACCAATTCGGGCACATCATCATTAATGGCAATCTTGGCTTCGCTCGGAATCGGTCCGGGAGACGAAGTCATCGTGCCCTCCTTTTCATTTATCGCAACAGCTAATTCGGTTCTTTTTACCGGTGCTAAGCCCGTATTCGCAGATGTCGACGCCCAAACGTTTAACCTTAACCCTCAAAGCGTGATGGAGAAAATCTCGAAAAAGACAAAAGCAATAATGCCGGTTCATTTATTCGGACTCTGCGCCGAGATGGACGAATTAAAAGAGATTTGTGAAGATATGGATATTTATATCATAGAAGATGCTTGCCAAGCCCACGGCGCCACGTATAAGGGAAAAAAAGCGGGATCTTTAGGAAAAGCTGCTGCATTCTCCCTATATCCTACTAAAAACATGTTTTGCGGCGGCGAAGGCGGGTTAATCACAACAAATGATGAGGAATTATACCATAAGATTCGGTATTACACAAACCACGGGCAGGTAGCACGTTATAAGCACGAAACGATGGGCTATAATTTTCGGATGCAAGAAACGAATGCGGTGATCGCACGTTGGGCCCTCGAAAATTTGGATGAATGGAATGAACAACGAAATCAAAATGCACAATTCTATAATAAGCATCTGAGCGATCTCCCAAATCTGCAAGTTCCAACCTACCCCGATTACTGCGATCATGTATTTCACCAATATACGATTAAAACGGCCGACCGGAACAAAATCATCGGAAAATTCACCGAACAAGAGATCGGATACGGTGTGTATTACCCAACACCGATTCATCAACAAGTGCATTATCAAAAATTAGGCTACCAAGATAAACTTCCGGTTACAGAAGATTTGT
Source organism: uncultured archaeon (assembly GCA_964623665.1). Lineage (GTDB taxonomy): Archaea > Asgardarchaeota > Lokiarchaeia > Sigyniarchaeales > Promethearchaeaceae > CAZUTM01. The sequence goes on along the minus strand of CAZUTM010000152.1, from coordinate 3,931 downwards.
GCCAAAAAGTATTGAGTCTGCCCAACCATCCCTTTTTAATCGATGAAGAGCGAATTGAGATCGTAAATGCGATTCGAGAAATCTATGGTAAAAGCCAAATCTGAAAATCTATTATAATTTTTTCCTAAAGAAAGTGCCTTTTTGTTTTTTAAACCCTTCACCAGTTTTTATAAACATGAAAAAAAGCCCAAAAGGAAAACCCGTTCACGCAATTATCCACGTTCCGTATAGACCATGGATATTCTGCGGGACTGCCCATTGTCCGTTTGTTTTTTTTATGTTTATACAGATAGATCCGCCAACTCTTTTTCAATCGTTTCTTTTTCTCAAAATGCATTTTTCTTTATGAGATCGATGATCCATTTGCCCCAGATCCTTAGCAGCACCGCGACATTAAAAAATGAATCTGCTCCTGGTTTTCTCATTTGCGAATACCTCTTCTACAAAACTTTAAATAGTAATCTTGTCATATCTACATAGTAAAACAAATTGGAGTTTTCCTCATGGGATTAACTGAGTCTACAATATCTGTTGAAGATATTAAGAAATTTGCCAAAAATATCGTTTTAAAACGTTTATTCATGAAAATACATCTCGTAGTATTTATTGCCGTAAATCTTCTTCTGTTTTTGATTAATAACCCAAAAATCATCGTGTTAGAAGGAATACAATGGTGGCCTTGGGTGATTACCGGCTGGGGTATCGCATTATCATACCACATATTTTGGTTTGTCAAAGGCAACATGGTAAGTTTCTTCAGCTTGAATGTTTTTAGCTTTGTTATAATCACACTCTATTTATCATTCATCAATTGGTACGTAGAAGCGAAAATTACTTGGGCTTGGATCCCTGCCTTATTCTGGCTCCTCGCAATAATCATTCACTACACATTGATTAAAGAGATCAACAAAGAAAAGCAGAATTCGCAAATTATTGGATACCTCATCTCGGATCAATCCGGAAGGGTTCTCATAAGCTCACAAAATGATAAATTATCGGTAGAGAATACGATAGGATTATCCGAGATCAAGGTTGAAATGATTCCCATGTTTTTCAGTGCACTTCAATCTTTTACCGAAGAGATCAATCTAAAAGGATGCAATCAATTGGAGTTAAACGGCATAAATCTGAAAGTAATATCTGTTAAGCATGGAAATTATACCATTGCGGGATTTATTTCACCTAAAATGAACAATTTTGAAGCAAAGAGAATCTTCGAAGACATTATACAAGATTTCTTGCAACAAAACAATGAAAAATTGGAAATTTGGGAAAAAACGGGGGATTCTTCCCTTTTCAAAAGTTGGATTATGCAAACATGAAAAAAAACAGTAAAAAAAAGTCTCAAAAAAGGTTTCGATAAACCAAAATATCCACGTTCAGAATTCTGTGTGGATATTCGATGGGAATGTCCCTTTCCCTATGGTTATTTTGATTTTTTTATGTTTACTTATTCGCCGTTTTGTAAAAGATTGTTTTGTTCCCTTTGCTGAAGTTGAAAATATTCTTTGAAAATTTTGGCATTGGTGTTCTTTAAACATGCGATTTTTACTTCATCATCCGGATCATTGAATAATAATACATATTCTTTCAAATTTGGTGCAAAGAGGTTTTCTGCTACGGTTTTCCTAACAAGATTTGCGTCATCTGCAAAAAATGCTTTGAACTCAGGAAATAGAACCGCATCTTTCCATTGTGCTAAAAATATTCTCATATTCAATCGCTTCCACTTAAAAAATTTATTAATATTAGGAAAATAGCGTAGATTGATATTATGAAATATTTTTTGATTGTATTCTTTGATTAATTTCTCAAACTCGGAAAATATAATCGCATTCGGATTTTTCGCAATGTAATCTTTACTTAATGAAAAGTACGAGCAAAATAAATTGCTAAATTCTTTGAAAACAGGTGCATTTGGATTTGAAGCAAGCGCAATATGGATATTATACGGTTTTTCTACATCGAAAAGATCCTTAAATTCGGGGAAATTTACGGCTAGAGGATTTGATGCCAATTTTTCCTTGATTTCAAGATTATTAATCGAAAATAGCCTTCTAAATGAGTTAAACTTGGTAGCTTCAAGGTTTCCGGCCAAAACAGATTGAACCATAGGATGATTGATCTCGAAAAAGCGTTCAAAGCCGGGCAACTTTGCTGCATTTGTGTTTTGTGCTAAATTGTAAATTACTTCAAGGTCCGTTGTTGAAAAGATGTTTGAAAACTCCCGAAATATAATCGCATTCGGATTCTTCGCCAAGGCACAAATCACGTAGTGGTGAGGGCTGAAAAACAAATTTTTGAAATTGGGAAATATACACGCATTGGGATTTTTCGCAAGCAAATATTGAATTTTCGGGTCGAGATAATTTAAATCAAAAACTGTATTTACCCTAAAATCATTACCTATAAGAACATTTGACCAATCAGATTCTTTAAAGGAAAGGAGCCATTTCAAATCGGTAAATTGCCCCTCTCGTATATTTGCGCAGACCGCATTGCGTATGTTTGCATCAAGCTGATAAAACAATCGACGATAATCGTGGAACCGGAGCGGATCCACGGTCCTGGCAAGGACTTCAAGCACCTTTTCGCTTGTATCAAAAAAGAGTTCTTGAAATTCTTGAAATCTCATGGCAGCTGGTGTCTTCGCAACAATCATTCGGATGTAGGTATCTGTATCTCTAATTAAATGACGGTATTCCTCAAGGCTACTCGCTCTCTCATTTTTTGCAACCGATTCCCGAACCTCAACAAATGGATCGAAAAAAAGTTTCCGGTATTCAGCAAAGTAAATCATTTCTGGATCTTTGGCGAGTTTAACACGAATTTCAACAAAAGGATCTGAAAATAATCGCTCAAATCCCTCACATCTTCGGGCTTCCGGATTATCAAGAAGAGATAATCGAAGATTTTGGTCCTTGTCGATAAAAAGAAGCGAAAACTCTTTCAATGTAGTCGCATATTTGTTTTTCGCCACCTCGAACCGAACATCAATCGAATTATCTTTTATTAATAAGCGAAACTCAGAAAACCGGATTGCGTCGGGTATCCTTGCTAATTGTTTTCTGACAGGAACTTCAGGGTCTTTAAACAAACGTGGAAATAAAGGATGATAAAAGGCTAACTTATTTTCTGCAATTCCCAAGCGAACTTTATAGTCTGCATCGGAAAATAGCGAGTTGTACCCACTTAATTCAACTGCTAGGGGATTTGATGCTACAGCCCGACGAACTTTGGGGGACGGATCCTTGAAAAGCAAGTGGTAAGATGGCTGATGGATAGCTATGGGATTATTCACAAGCGCCAACCTTACATCTTCATTTGTATCAAGATAGAGATTCTGAAATAGGGGGTGGTCTGCGCATTTTTCTGATCGAGCCAGGCGGATCCGAACATTTAAGTTATTATTATGTATAAAACGGGAATCAATCTCTTGAAAGTTCATCAGAAATGCGTTGCTAATTCCCATGTATGATTTTAGCAAATGATCGAGAAATTTTGGATGAAATAGTGCATTTACATTGAGAATAGCGGCAGAATTAACATCATATATCTTTGAACTTAAAAGTAATTCGAACTCTTGAAATCTTGGCGCTTCATAGAATTCAGCTAAGGAATGCAAAACATTTTGCGAACTCGAATAAAATAAATTCTTGTATTCCGGAAATTTACAAATTTTTTCATGAGGAATGTCTTGTTTTCTGTAATACATGAAATATTTAAGATTTTCATAAAATTCCGGGTTCCGAGGCCTTCTTGTGATGTGGAGATAGATACCCGGCCGTTCCAATTTGAAATCAAGTAATTTTTCCGGATATTCCTTGAATCTTAAACCCGATTTGATAAATATAGTTCGTAAATGTGAAAAATTATGTAATAATTCCATAATCTTTGAAATTTGATCGATTGGAGCTCTTCCAACATTTAG
>CAZUTM010000151.1:7590-11625 GCA_964623665.1 uncultured archaeon | reverse complement strand
CGCAGCGGTCGGGCAATTCGGAGGACGGAGCCGATTCCGGGATCCCATCCGATTCGGGTCGGCAAGCAGATTCACAAAACAACAGCAAGATAAACTGGATAGACCCATTCATTATTTCGGGAGATAACATTATTGATTTCTTTGCAAAGTCAGATCATACAATAGAGGAAGATTCCACCTCCAAAAAAATTCGGTTTATGATTTCAAATTTGAAATATCATCGAGATCGATACGGTGATCTTCAAATTACCCTTCATTATCAAGCAATTAAGGGTTTTAAGGCGCTTCGGAAGTGGATCGAAATAAAGAATGTTGGAGACAAATGGCTGAAGATTTCGGATTTGTATCTCGAACCGCTTGCCTTTTCCTTTGATTTTCAAACGGTGTATCTTACCCCGAAAAATCGGGACTGCGACCCGAGCATCCTCGGTCTCGATAGCAAAGATCACACCTTTGGAATCATTATTGCTTGCGAAATTCCATCCGCGCTTCGCTTGCTATCGGATAACGGAGTATGCGGCTATTCTTCAACCCTTTTTGAATGGATTCTCGGGCCCAACGAAATCTTTACTTCTGAAGCAGTAATCTATTACACCTATTCTGGGCCGCGCCTTAAATTCGGCCATTGTTACTCGACACCCTTAGATCGCTGTATAGAATCAGAGTTTTTATCTTTTCTAACATCAAACATAGGCATTGCGGCATCCGAGGTAGAAATTCCCGCCCCTGTGTATTGTACATGGTCAAATCTTGTCGCAAATATCAACGACGACAATATTAGGGAACTCGCATCCGACGCAGAGCGCTGCGGATTTCGCACATTTCAGATCGATGCGGGCTGGTCGGAATCTCCGGACTTAAGCGATTGGACCGCTGGATCCACCGAGCCGCACCCCTCCAAATTTCCGCACTTCACGGAGACTTGCCGATTCATAAAAGAAAAAGGCATGCATTTGGGGCTTTGGCTCTCATGTTTTCGCAATCCCGAAAGTCGCGATCTCCAAGAAATCCCTAATGGCCGCTCAATTCCGATTATAAAGAGGGGACATGCCTATGGGATGAGTTATGCAAGTCGATGGCGCGAGTACTACGCACAAGACGTAATTCGGTTGACCGATCAAATCGGTGCAACATATTATAAACAAGATCTCACCAATGTTAAATTCGGAGACTTTGCCCGCGGCCATGAGAGCCGCTCTCAAAAAGAATCCGTATTGAGATGTCTGCGCGGGTTACTGTGGACTCAAGAACAGATTCGAAAAGCGCGACCGAACGTATGGACCATGCTTTCGCATGAAATTTATTGGGGAACGCCAGGCGCACCATGCGACCTCGCAGCCATTAAATCCGCATGCGGCTACCATATTCCGCCAAACGATTATTCGGGATGCGGCCCGCGAAAGCTACGGTGGAACCCCTCGTGGAAGTCACCTTTTAAACTCAATAAAATCACGCTCCTTAAAGGCTGCATGAATGCAAGAAATCGATTCTATGAACATCGAGGACTCCCGCTTTTCACGTTGGAATACTTCGGTGCCGCCACAATTAACATCGACAACACCCTTACAGAAACAATACAAGATCGGCAAATCTGCTCATGGTTGATGGGAATGCCCTCCGTGTTTGCGGGAGATTTAGCATCGCTTTCGGATTCACAAAAAGCACATTACAAAAAACGATTCGATTTGCTATCCGGATTGAATGAAAAATACGGAATATATCGATACTTCCAATACAGCGGAGCCCCAAAACCCACGGATAAAGGATGGCATTGGTGGGGCAAATTAAATCCCAACCATGAGGGTATCGTAGTAGTACTAAGAGGGGCACTTGGATCAACAAAAAAAAAGATTTTCATCCCTTGGTTGCACCCCACCACTCAATATTATATTCGGTTTTGCTTCAAATACATGGAATTGGGCCCATTCCTCGGATCAGAATTGATGAACGGTGCATTGAGCCTACAGCTGAAACGCTTCGACCAAGAAATCATCGAAGTATCGACCGCCCCTTTCCATTAATTATCCGGAGAGCCCATCCTCGAAATACCCCATCCTCCATGATTTCTTTAAAATAAACATAAAAAAACCAGCGAAAAAATTCGTCTCAAAAAAACTTAGCGGGTTTAAAGGCTATCCGAAAGAATATACACGCCGAATTGGAAAAGAAGAGAGATAACACAGACTTTCAATCTTTTTTTTTTACGATTTCAAAACAAAATATATATTTACACCACAGATCCAATAGAAATTATGATCCCTATACAAAATATGGAGTATGTGCTCCTCGGCTTCATTTTGGATTTCTGCTTCAATCTCCTTATTATTATTTTTGGAATCAATTTGATTCTGCAATCCAAAAGGCAAGAGGGCCAAGTTCAGAAACAATATTCAATCGGTATCGGTTTATTTTTCGTATCCATCGCCGCATCCGCGCTGATTTATGGGATTGACCTCGCAAACCGAACATTTTTCGGCAATCGCATATTTCCCGCACGGGCCGAATATGAACGTATGGGCCTTGTCTTTGATTCGATGCATGTTGAGTCATATTTCATCGTCATTCTCGTCTTTTTATCCCTATCCCTTGCCGCGTTGATGTTCCCCGTTGAAAAACACATTGTTCAGAGAAAAAATCTCTTGCTCACTAAATTGAACCTTTTTATTGCACCCATTCCGATTATAATTCGGATCATAGAACTCCTCACCCTCCCAAGAGAAGGAACGGCATTATATTATGTGTTTTATGCACTCTTTTTGCTTGTTTGGCTTTCCATCATCATTTCCATGATTTTCATTATCGGAATTTATGTAAACATTTCATTAAAGTCGGTGGGCCAAATCCGGAAAAAATCCATCACCATCGTCGTTACCATGCTCCTTTGGCTGGTCTTACACATTCGACGGCAAAGCATTTTAAAGGGCATCGATGAAGAGCCGTTCACATTTTGGATTGTGCCCGCAGCGGAAATGATCATCTTTTTACTGTTCGTATACGGCTTTTCCGAAATGATCCAAAGCGTCTCCGCCCCATCAGCAAGAGATATTCGATGGTACCACCATTGGTTTGCAAAATTATTTATCGATGGTGTCTTTATAGCACTCGTCACTTACTTTTCGATTCTCTTTTGGCTCTTTGACTTTGAACTGGTGGTCTATTGGATCGCTCAAGCACAAGCCAATCCCGCCTTGTATTCGTTCGGAAAGTTTGTGGATCAATCGATGTTCGAAGGCGATGGGTTCGGCGGACAAGACATCACATATCTCTTTGTAATTCCATGTGTTCTGCTCTATTTTCTTTCGTTCATTAAACCCTTAGAACCAAAACTTGAAAAAACGAGAATATACACCGGATTCGTGTTGGCTTCAGCGGCCATTGTCGCGCTGGTGAATCGGGCATTCAAGATGTTTTTCGGTCGGGTCAGGCCGAGCTCGGCAATCGAAAATCCGGAATTATACACACGAATCTTCGAATGGGGCCATTATTCACTAAGCAGAGCATTATCCACGGGAAGTTTCACCTCGGGACATACCACCACCGCAGCCATTCTTATTGCATTCGCCTTTATCCTTCTTAAAACAAGAAAGACTTGGGCTATTCTCCTCGGTTTTACACTTACAATCGCTTGGAGCATCGTAATGGGATTCGGTCGAGTCGTATACGGTGCCCATTATCCCGGAGATACCTTATGGGCAATCATCGTTTCATTTGTCCTTATCGCAATCGTATATTTCAATATCTTTAAAATACCGCAACAAGAACAAGGCCAATTCATACCAAAAGCAAAACCATACGCACTCGCATGGACACTCGCTTCAAGTCTTTTTATCATCGCATGTACCATGATCGCTATCGGCATCAAATACTCAATCCTCGACTTTCAGTGGTACTGGCCCCTTATCTCCGCAATTGCCATCCCGATTGCCTATTTCTTATGGCGTATCATGAAGAAAACTCTCCACCCATAAGTATTTTACCCCCCCATTTGCACAAAACCATACGCCACAACACACCCTATCCTCTATCCACCCCTTC
>CAZUTM010000151.1:0-7490 GCA_964623665.1 uncultured archaeon | reverse complement strand
CACAAAACCATACGCCACAACACACCCTATCCTCTATCCACCCCTTCGTTTTTTATACCTTTTTTTCCTTTTCAAAATCACAAACTCGCGCCCATAAAATTTTATGGAGATAACACCCTACTTAGCATGTGCTACTGCAGAAATATTTCCTTACGCTGATTGAAAATTCCGATGAGAAAGTGATACCCAAACGAAACAAATACTGGAAAGTTGTGTGGTTGGCCTCGATTGCCATCATCGCTGCATTTTCGTATCTCATTTATCTCCTTAACGCATATCTACAAACCGCGCCCATTATTAAATTTGTGTTGCCTATTGTAAATCTGATCCTCATCATAGGCGGCTATTTTGCAGCAAAAGAACTCGTTCCCGGAGGGTATAGTCATCTGAAGCAAGCGATTTGCCACCTCGGCCGCATCCGCACGAAAAAGGGCTCCATGAACCTGCCCTCTTCGGGGATCTTCGCGTTGATTTTCTTTCTCCAAAGCACGAACCTGATGCTGCTCGGGGCAAAGATGTTCGAACTTGCGCAACAAAGTTGGGTCTGGGCAATTCTAACCGCTTTTTGTTATTCGAGCGTTGTGTGCTATCTGCTGACGGGCATTTCGCCCATCGATTTGTTTGAAAATTTTCATACAAACATGGGCTTGGCCAGCGTGTTTTCAAGTTCCGCTTTCGTTCTGTTCATCCTTTATATGCTTTGGGTGCTCGGGCTCGCAGCGCCGTGGATGCCGGTCTTCGCCATCATCATTTCGATTGTTATCTTCTTTTACATGAAAGGATATATTCAAGATTATCGCTATACCGGAAGTTTGCAGAAAGTATGGCTGCTTTTTATGAACATCTCGTTCGTTCTCCTTTACCTCAGTTTGTAAGTTACATTTGAGGTAATTTTCTTTCATGAGCGTTTCATCAAACATAAAAAAAAAAGGGAAATGGGCATTCCCAAGGAATATCCACGCCAAAATCAGAACGTGGAAAACCCCGTTAACGGGCACTTTTTTTCGGGCTTTTTTTTATGTTTGATTAAACATAAAACAAAATAAAAAAAAAATCATGGGGAAATTGGACATTCCCGAAAAATATCCACACAGAAATCAGAACGTTGATAATTGCGTTCACGGAAACTTTTTTTGCGGTATTTTATGTTTACTTTTTCCAACGCACCCCGTCGCACTTGTTATGTAACTCTCGATGCCCTTCCTTCTTTCCGACCATTCAATGCAAAGAAATTCGATTTTTTATGGAACGAAGCATTATATTAACTATGGTGCGATCTCTGCTTGAAGCAATGATTTCACCGACCACAGATACGGAATCGCAAAATACACGGAATCGGTTATGGGGGCACTTTTGGATTCTCTGCATCGTAGGATTTACATTCCTCGGAATTGTGGTATTTTATTACACCCGGATTTCCCCCGAGTTCAATCGTATTCAACCCTACATCGTCCCGACAATTTTTATTTCCACAATCGCCGGATATTTTTTATCGACCAAGATGGCCCCCGAAGGCTACAGCCATTTCAAGCAAGCAATTTGCCACCTCGGCCGCATCCGAACCAAGAAAGGATCGCTTAACCTCAAATCCTCTGCGATCTTTGCCATCACATTTCTGCTTCAAAGCGGAAATCTTCTCTTTTTAATTCCCAAATTGATACACTATGTGCCCTCCAATCCCGCATGGATATATATCACCGTCGCATGCATCCTCACCGCGATCACCACGCTTTTAACCGGAATGGTCCCGATCGACTTATTTGAAAAATCGCATGTCCGCTTGGGTTTGGTAAGCGTAGTTTCCGGCACCACATGGATTTTAATCATCCTATACGGCCTATGGCTACACGGATTCGGAACCCCATTAATCAATTCTCTTGCATTATCGCTTAATACAATCGCAATACTCTATATGATAGGATATTTCTCGCATTATCGCTATACGGGCTTTCTCCAAAAGATTTGGATGCTGATCATCAATTTCGCAGTGGTAGTACTGTTCTACATCCTATGAAATCCTTCCATAATCGATCCGCCATAAATTTTTCTCTTCTGGATCCTATCAAATCCATCCATAATCGATCCGCCACCAAAAACAAGCGTTCTTCCCTTAGGCCTAAACCAAAATCAAAAATCAAAAAGAGAGAAGCAATAAAACTCATCGAAGATAGACAATTCCACAAGAAATCACGCATGAGGGGTAGAATCCGTGCATAGTTCAACAAGAACGCACAAATACACATAGCCAAAGCTATTTATTTGCCGACACTATACAGTGAATGGAGATGAAGCTCTCCGTGGCAACACTGCCAGAACCTCCTTTTTCGAACTTTGGATGATAGCTTCTGCCAAAATTTCATTTGGTGATGGAATCCGCCGCAGACCGCAACGGTCTGAAACCGCATTTCGCTGATGATTCCTATCCATTCACGAAAAAGGTGATCTATGATTCAAAAGCAAATTCAAAAAGCGCTCGAAATCAAAGAGATCATGTATTGGTGCGACGTCAATGCCACCAAAGAACAGATCTTCGAGCTATACGATTTCGTGCAAAGAAAAGTCAAAAAAATTCAAGACCGAAAATATTCGGGGATTAAAGACACGGAACATCTTCAACTTTCGACACTTCCGAAAGAAGAAATGCGCATTCTTCGGGACCTCGAAACCGAAGTGGGACCTTTGCCCGTACTCAACGACGTTGCATTCGGAAAAGGAATTGTCATCTATAAAGGCCATATCGTAGAGTTAGCGCTTTGCGATGGACTCAAACCGACCAAAATTCCCGCGGGAATCAATGAACTCGCATATCTGGAAACCATTTACATCGATATCACCAATTTGGATATAGTTCCGGAACACATCGGGGCTTTAAAACTCTCACCGTTTCTCAGCAAAACGGTTCAACTGCGGGCCTATTGGAAGTAAACAAATTTCGTTCCGAATCTTGGTGATTCTCTTTTTTAAATAATATACACACCGAGAAAAAGGGATAGCCTAACCATGAAATCGAACACGGAAATCGATGACGAACCGATACACATTCAAGGAAAATCCTTTCGAATTGAAAATATCAACGGAATCATTCGATTGGTCGCATCCCAAGCATGTATTTCAGACATCAAAGAACTCTTTGACCAGCCAATCATGGAATATGTGCATCTCTTGGATCTGAGCGAAAACCATATTCTCAATCTGCCGGAATTCACCAGATGCAATCGCTTGATTGAACTCAACCTCTACGATAACCGTGTGGAGACAATTAAAGGGTTGGAAGGATGCACCAAACTACGTCGATTGAACTTAAAATGGAACGCAATTCGCACAATCGAAGGCCTTGATACCCTCCAAAATCTTGAGTCTCTCGACCTTTCGTACAATAAAATCACAGCCATATCGGGTTTCGACCACAAACCTAAAGCGTTAAAACATCTCGATCTCTCGCACAATCTGTTGGAAGAGTGCTCGGAACTTCGATCGGTTCCCGGCTTGCAGACTCTCGACCTCTCGGCAAACAACCTGCGATCATGCGAAATAATTTCCGATCTTCCGGAACTGAACGCCTTCTTCATTAACGAAAATCAAATCGAACACCCATTACGGATCCAACACCCAAAACTCGAAATCCTCGAAGCCTCGAAAAACCGGATCCCGAAAATCGAGCGCATTGATTGCCCCGCGCTCAAAACATTGGACCTCTCAAACAATCAAATCACAACCATTGAAGGCCTTGATTCGTGCAAACAACTACAGAAAATCGACCTCGCGGTCAATAAAATCACCGGAACCCAAGGATTGGAACGGATCCCGACATTAAAATATCTGGATCTCGCGGGAAATCGGATTAAATCTCTCGGCTCCATGTCAAGACTTCAAACACTCGAACATCTATATCTGAACAATAACCTCATCCGAAATATCGCGGAGTTAGAAGACTTAAAACGACTTAAGCAATTGTATTTAAATGGAAATCAGATCAAATCGATCACACCGCTGGAAGACCTTGAACAGATCGAAACTCTCGATCTGCGCAACAATGCCATCGAAAATATCATCGACTTCTCGAAATTCCGAAACTTGCAAACCTTAAAACTCGCTCAGAACCCGATCTTCGATAAAATTAGAGAGATCTACCCAAAAATCCACGGCTTTTCAAACGAATTTTTAGATCTCCGCGATTTTTTAAACCGGTTGTCCGCGATAATGAAAGAATTAAAAAAATAGCAGTAGAAAGGCATTCAAAATAAAATACTAAAGAAGGGGGCATTATTACATAAATCTCAACATTGGCAATTTTTCAGCGATTTTTTCTGCATTTTGTTTTATCCTTAACCACCGGGTGCACGCTCTTAGTAAATCCGACAAAGAAATGAGTAGATTGTCGGTCAAAACCATCAATTCCACTCGATCTTCACAACGAACGCATACTCACATGGAGGCTGCTGCGGAAGGTTGATAATCAACCCTTTCCCGGTCAATCGCCACGATAGCTCGCCGTCATACCCCAGCAAACGAATTGATTTAATATCATCGGGCTCAATAATATAAAATTCTGAAGGATACGGCAACTCCGGTGCAAGCGTGAGACATCTGATTTGCAACTCCCGACCGGGCCAACCCAAGAAATAACAATACAAACAATTATCCTTACTCGTAAACCGCAAATCCTTCGCAGAATATTGCACCTCTTTCAACTCCGAAAAACCGCCGCTTTTCTCCAACTTTGTCGGACCTTCCTCAGCTATCACCCAAGGCGTCGACCCGTACAGCCCTTCCCCGTTGATCTTCAGCCATTCTCCGATTTGCCGCATCCGAACACGCACCTCCTCGGGAATCTCCCCGTTCGCTTTCGGACCAAAATTCAATAAGAGAAGCCCATTCTTTGAAACATTGTCAATGAGATTATGAATGACCCCCGACACAGGTTTATAGACTTCATCGTCGATATAAGACCAACTTTTCGTGCCCAAAATAGTATCCGTAACCCATTTATGATACGTAAGCTGCGCACTGCGACCCCGCTCGTAATCCAAGATGCCCACACAAGGCGGAAGATTATGCTCCTTATAGATAATCTCCACTTCTTTGCCCCATTCCTCCGCCGCATTATAATAATACGCCGCAAACTTGCGTTTGTATTTATCATGAATCCGGGCCAAACAGAAATCGAACCAAATCAAATCGGGTCGATACGCATCGATAACCTCCTTCAGCTTTTGGAACCAAAACTCGCAAAACTCCTTATCGGGCCGATCACTCAGATAATCCGAAGTCCCGATCCCTTTCGACGCAGCATGCGGCCTCCCGTACAACTTCTCATACCGAGGATCGCTCGTATCCAGCCCCTCCATGTGATAATAATAATACCAATTATTCGCATGATGAAAAGTCGTAATAAACTTCAGCCCATGACTCCGCACCGCTTTTTCCATCTCGCCAACAATATCCCGCTTCGGACCCATTTGCACAGAATTCCAAGGATTCACCTTGCTAGCCCACATCGAAAACCCATCATGATGCTCCGCAACGGGACCAGCAAACTTCGCACCCGCAGCCTTGAACAAGCGAACCCACTCATCCGCATCAAAATGTTCACCGGTAAACCGCGGAATAAAATCCTTGTAGCCGAACTCCTCGGGCTCCCCCCACACTTGACAATGATGGTGATACACATCGCCAAAAATATACATATTCTTCGGATACCACTCATTCCCAAATGCCGGAACCGAATACGGCCCCCAATGAAAATAAATCCCGAACTTCGCATCGTCAAGCCACTCGGGAATCCGATGCCGCTTCAGAGAACTCCACGTTTCCTCATAAAACATATAGATACCATTATACAATATATTTTTTTAGGTTTATCTATTTGCGTCTCTCGATTATCAATAGCGCTCTTGGCGATTCCTTGTTAAACATAAAAAAATCGTTTCAAAAAACATTTCCCTTTACAGAGTCATTCATGCTCTAAACAAAACGTGGATATTCTGCGGGACTGCCCATTTCCCATGTGATTTTTTTCGATTTTTTTTTGTGAAGTAGTAAACTGCTTTGTTTGTGATAATGGGTAAAAATTAAAAACCCGTAATGAAATCCGAAAAAATTTTTCCATGGATCAAGTTATCCACGTTCCGAATAGGCAGGGGATATTCCGCGAGTAAGTCCCGTTGTCCCGCCGATTGTTTTTTCGAGCGTTTTTTCTAATTTTTTTGTATGTTCACACTCAAAAGTTATATTCAAAACTTCGCAAGATACCCCTCGATAAACCCCCGCACCGATTCCGCAGGTCTGATAACCCCAAAATGCCCCTCGCATAAAATATCCGCATTCAGATCCAACAAACGCTTCATCGACTGTTTGTAGGCACGCAAATCGGACCCGAATTCATCCATGAAGGGACCATGAATATCCTGCCCGAACAACACGCGATACCCATCCGATTCGCAAACCACAGCGATCGAACCCGGAGTGTGCCCGGGAATATGAATAAGATTCAGCGACAGCGACCCCAATTGAAGCGATAGCGAATCACCGCTCATTTTCACATCCAACTTCACCGGCGTATACTCCACGGAATACCACGAAGCGGCCGTCCGGCCATCAAACCCAATCTGCTCAATCGGTTCAGAATCGAACTCGTGCGCAACAACCTTGACCCAAGGCGCATATTCTCTCAGCGCCGCCAAAGCATGAATATGATCGATATGGCAATGCGTAATGATGCAATATTCCACCGAATCAAACGAAATCCCCCGCTTCTCGATGCCTTTGATTTGATCGAAATCCATCCCGATATCGATCAGCGCATACCGGCCGGATGAATGCACCAAATACACGGAACACCCGCTATCGCCCACTTGAAATACGCTCTCGGTTATTTTCCTCATCTATACACCGACGTACCTTCAATACTATTAAACCTTTCTTTAAAAACTAAAACAAACCATCGAATCAGAGTTCCTTCACACCTCATGCCTCCACACCATCCCGCATTTGAGACACCTATAAAATGTTGTTGTAGGCTCGTCCCCGGCCAAGATCTGCAGCTGATAAAACTCCGCTTTCGGATGTCCGCATGCGGGACATTCTTCATCGGTAATTGGATTGGACGCCGAGATTTGTGCGTCCAGAACCAGCGTTTTACCCTTTAATTCCATCAATTCTTTTCGCTTCTTTTTGTATTCAGCGATCTTCAGGTCATCCGAAGCACTCAATTGCTCAAAGGGTGCTTCAAAACCGCAAACCGAACATTTGTAGACAATAGTACCCAACCTTCTCGTTTTTTTCAGCATCGATTCGCATTCCGGACAAAATTCCACCATAGGTACCCACCGAATTACTATTTAATTAGTGCTTCAACACACCAACACTGATCTTGCAGTAAATAAATCGAAAACGAACGACCAATCCAATTTATGCTTCAACACTCCAACACACAAACACACAAACACACAAACACACAAACACACAAACACACAAACACACAAACACAC
>CAZUTM010000150.1:0-11632 GCA_964623665.1 uncultured archaeon | reverse complement strand
CGAGAAAAAACACATCTTGAATTTTTTCGATTAATTGGTCTTCGCTTAGGGCGGTTTCGAGATATTCCACATTATTATATTCTGCCCGCTTTAAAATATTTAATGCAACGGGTTCGATACCTTCTAATATTAAAAATTTAATTCGATCCTTGGGAAATGAGCGTTCTACCATAATTCAACCCGGATGTTTTATGTACAAAAAAATGCGGTAAAAATAATAAAGGATTCGAATTACCTCAATTTGATCTTAAACGGAAAAAAAAAGTCAATAGCGATACAAGCGACCGGATTATCGATTAGCACAGATTGAATACACTGCGAAAGGGATTGCAAATTTTGGAACTTAGAAAAACGGTTTTCCGTCCATCAATTCGGGATCGAAAGGCACGCCCGCAGCTTTCAGCACGGTGGGTAAAATGTCGATATTGCGGCCATAGGGAATTTCGTATCCTTGCTTTATTCCTGGGCCTGAAAGAATCAGCGGTACAAGGCTTTCGACTCGATAGGGGCCATCATGAGATTGAAAATTTTTCATCTGGTGCCGTAATTCTTGCAGATCTCCAAATTTGAAGAAATTATATTTTTCTTTCGGAATAATCAGCAAATTAGGTGCATGGATGCAATCAAAGAGTCCAAATAATCGATGAAATAAGTCCGGGTATTCCAGTTTATGTGTTATATCTAACCATTCTTTTTCCGATTTCCATTCATCCGCTTTGACTCCGAATTCAGCCCAACGCAACGGATCGAGTTTTTCGATGATGGAATATTTGTACAAGATCACGCCATTTTCTTCTTTTCGTTCCACGATGCACCTTCCATATTTTGATACAATTTTTAGCCGGTAAATTCGCGGAATAAGCATTCGCTCCCGTTCTTTCGACCTTTGCCCAGAAGAATTTCGATTTTCTTTGGAGTGTCTTTCCTTCTTTTCTTTTTTATCAGCACCTTTTGGTTTCATGAATGTTTCAGAAATAGGTTCGGGGATCACGATAAAAGCGATCGATTTCAATTGCGTGAAGATGGAGATGAGATCTATCGGTTTTTCATCCCGACGATTCTTTTTTTTTGCCACATATTGTCTCCATTGCTCCTCAAAATAAAATTGTTTAAATTGATCAAGATTGGACTTGGAAATAGAAGGATCCACACCCGAAGGATTCGAAAACCATAGAAACATGAGTCCATTGGTGGTCCAAATAAAGCCATCAAATTCATGATACTTATTCTCAAATCGCTTTGCAAACATCTTATCTTTCCACAAGAGGCCTTGAGAAAGATTGAGATCTTGATCGAACCGCACTTTCTCTCCGAGCATGATATAAATATCCGAATAAATTTTACGAGATCCGTGATCGCTACAAATAATCCATATTATGTCATCCAAAAATCCGAGTTCTTTCAAGCCCGGGATTCGCTTGCCGTTCTTTTTGGTATATCCTTCGATTAATACGAAGAGCAAATAATCGAGCGTTTTTACGGCATTTTTATATTCGGGGGAATCGAACCCGAACAGATGAGATGTTTGGTCGGTCATCAAATAGGCCATCAAAGTGGCACCGGGCATTTTCTTTTTGCGTTTAGCAGTTTTCAAATAATCCAGAATGAAATTCAAAAACGTGGTTTTCCAGAAATTCGGGTCGGCCAAAAACTCTTCATCACGAATCGCCCAAGGCAAAAAATTCCAAATAAGTGAACGCGTGCGCATATATCGAACCTTAGCGCCTTTATAGAGCGCATGAAATGACACGGAATCCTTATAATATTCGAATAAAGTTTTTGTTTTGTTATTTATCAATTTCTGGAACCGTCGGATAGCAAACGGAGAAATTTTCTCCGATTCAACAATTTTTGCAGCCTTACCTGTAAGATCCCAGAAATTGGTATAAAGAAAATTGTTTTTACGTGCATAACAGCCGGTAGCAATTGAAACATGGGAATTAGCAGAAGTAGAAGGCAACCCCGTTATGATATTGGAAGAATAACTGGCTTTGGAATATTTTCCATCGATTTTTTCACCCAAAAGATAGTTGGATATGGTGGGACAAACACCTTCATCCACGAATTTATAGAATACTTCTGGGTTGGAATTATCCATTAAAATGAGGAAGATGTTTTTGGGTTGCGGAGATTTTTGCTTCATTACGGTCAGAATAGATTTGCGCTATATAAATTCTCGTATAGATTGATTCTAAAAATCATTTTCATCATTTAAAATGAAATCCGTGAAAATTAGGGGATGTTTGGAAAAAATCATTTAGGGTGTATCGATTTCCATCAAAATTAATGTATTTATATGAAATTTCATAATAAATTACGCACGCTGCTTATAAATAACGTGCGTAAATTTCAATGAAATTAAATATAACGCTTGAAATCATTAAAATCACAGTCGCTTGACCCAATAAACAATCGATAAATCTTATTTCTAGCAGTATTTTTTGTTCAATTACATCAATTTCTTTTTTCGCGCTTCATTTTCTTTCGCAAGTGAATCCGCTTGCGAGATCGCCCTTCTTCCAATCGTTAATTTTTCACACGCTTATAATTGTTGGTCGGTTGGTAAATATAAGAAACCGCAAAAAAAGTTTCGGTGGATCGTGTTATCCACGTTCTGAATTCAGCGTAAAAATTCAGCGAGAATGCCCCGATTGACCCATGATTTTTTTTAAAACTTTTTTTTAATAAACATGCAAAAAAAGTCCGAAAAAAAGATTCAGTTCACGGGATTATCCACGTTCAGTATATGTTGTGGTTATTCTGCGGAAATGCCCATTGTCCGCTGTTTTTTTTGTTTTGTGTTTATATATATTCATTGTGGAATAACTCCGTTTAAATCCCAAAGATCCTCCCACGTTTGTCCTTGGCGCCATAAAAAGACTTGCCCTTTTATCAATCTGCAGTTTTTGTCAATTTTTTCGATCATTTTCATGTCATTCGCTGTAAGGGGTTCGGAAATCACACATTTCAGATTATCGAGATAATGATTTACGCTGAAAGGAATCGGAATTTGTCCCCGTTGAATTGCCCATTTGATACAGACACCCGCGGGAGAGATATTCAAGCGCTTGGCGATTTCCACAATAACAGGATCTTGCGTGGGGACCGTATCTTCGGGTGTGGTATCACGAGCGGGTCTTCCGGGGGATCCGATAGGACTGAAGCCGACGGGTTGGATTTTGTTATCGATTAAAAATTTGAACAATTCTGGCTGCTGAAAATGAGGATGCAATTCCATTTGATTACACACGGGTTTGATCGAGGCGTCTCTCAAAAGCAATTTCATTTTCGGAATCGTCATGTTTGATGTTCCTATATTTTTTACCAAGCCCATTTCAACAAGAGTTTCCATTTGTCTCCATGTGTTCATGTAATTTTCATGAATATATGGTTTGGCATCGGGACTATGGTAATCGGGCGGAGCACCGGGAGGATGGTGGTTAGGGAAGGGCCAATGTACTAAATAGAGATCAAGATAATCGAGCTGCAAATCGCTTAAAGTCTTTTTGCAAGCGTTGATTACATTATTATGATTATTATTCCACACCTTTGAAGTAATCCACAATTCTTCTCTTTTAACACCGCCAGATCGTATCGCGTTCAGCGCAAACCCAATTTCTTTTTCATTACCGTATACCGCAGCACAATCGAAATGTCTGTAACCCACCTCTGCGGCCCGAAACACCGTTCGAGCAATGGTTGTAGCATCGACATGATCGGATCCGAAAGTGCCAAGCCCGATCACCGGAATTTTCAGCCCATTCGACAATAGTTTTTTCGGAATTTTTTCGGGATCAACGCCCGCATCCGAAATTTTGAAAGGAGGAAAGTTCATAATTATTCACCGAAAATTGAGATTTTCTTCTATTTCATTACCCTTCGCGAACACCTTCATCATTTGAACTATACGGTTGGCTTATTGGGTGTGTTTATTCAACATCAACAGTTGTGAAGGAAGCAACTGGTGCGATTGTGAATTCCGCGAATTCAAATATACTCTTGGGTTCTTTGAAACTCCGAAAATCTCCGAAAAGTTATTAAATTCATAAAAAATAAATAACACAAAAAGCTTTTTCTTTCAAATGTCAGATCCGAATAATATACATGAATATGTGTTCGTTTACGGGACTTTAAAAAAGGGATTTTATAATCACAAAGGACGATTAGATGGAACAGCCGGGCATTCGAAATTCATTAAACAAGATACTATCGACGGTGTTATGTATGATTTGGGTGACTTTCCCGGGGTGGTTCTTTATAAAAAAAACGACAATCAAACCGAACTCGAGCATCGTTTGAAGATTCATGGAGAAGTTTACGAAATTGACAAAAATGTGCTAAAAAAGTTGGATCAATTGGAAGGTTATCCGAATTTTTATAATCGCTCGGAAATCATAACCGATTCGGGCCTTAAAGCATGGATTTACCACATGGAATTGAAAGAAGTGCAAAATAGGAACATTGTAAAAAATGGAATTTGGCAATAATACACATAAGAAAAAGACAGAAAAAAAAATTTCAGTTCACGGGATTATCCACATTCTGAATTCCACGTTAATATTCTTCGGGAATGCCCATTTCCCTTTTATTTTTTTTAATGCTTACAAAGAATCTATTGACAAAAGATTTAAGTGCAAATTGCACCCTATTTAATTAGAAAATGAAGGGATTTTTATTCTTATCAAATGGATTGCCAATTTTCTCGTATATCATTGATGTTAATCTTAAAATCAATATAGATATGATATCCGGTTTTCTTAGTGCAATTGATCAATTTGCGCAAGGGGTATATAACAGCGGGTTCGATTCGATCGTATTCGGATCGACCAAATTAATATACAAGCGTGTTCCCATCTCATATAATAATGAATCTTCCGTTCTTTTGATTGTTGGATTTGCGGCTAAAGATGCAAACGAAAAAGAGACAAACGAAATTATGGCATCAGTTTCGGATTCATTCTTTAAATTATATACCGCAGAAAATATCATGAAATGGAATGGTAATCTTTTGGAATTCTCCCCGTTTAAAAAAATCATTGATAAAACAATCAAGGGTGAAGATGTCTCCAATTTAATCAGTGAAAACCTTGCTTTACTCAAGGACGATATTCAAAGGGAGAAAGAGATCTTCGTGTATTCTGTTTCGGGTTTGAAAAGCAATCTGCTCGGATTCTATCTTGATCACAAACCGGGAATTGATGTTGAACACATTAAATCGCTAAACAACGAAATATTACAAGATTTAAGTTTAGAAATGAAAAATGCAAACGGATCTGTTCGCGAAGTGATTTTTCCATTACCAAGTTCATCCTATCTCGCCTACACCACGAGTTTTGCATTTACATCCAACATTCTAAGCAACAAGCCTGATGATTCATTGTATTGTGCCATCGTGTATTTCATGAAAAACAAATATTTGGAGTTTTTACCTAAAGTATCTTCGGAAATTAAATCTAATGTTGCCGAATTGAGAAAACTCATAAATTCTTGTCCGGCATGCTCCATTGAAACCATCGAAGGAATATTGAAAAAGATAGATGATCAGTTAAAAGAGATTGAACCCCTTAAGAAAGTCTCCGCTCAAGTTCAACAATTGGAAACCATAAAGCCTTTATTCGAGAAAAACATCAAAAATTTAGATCATCTTATCTATGCGATTATAATTGGACAACCCGTTGCCATTATTGGGGATAAGAATCAAGCGAAAAGTCTCTTACAAGACCTATTGCCTTTTACATTTCATCGTGACGTTAAAATCTCGGAATTTCCCGAGAAAGCGATGGAAAGAAAGTCGATAGATATTGTATTGGTCGACCCACAGCAAGCCAAGCAGTACAAAGATTGTGTTCAAATATATTGTGACAAATACCAAGTAAAAAACGGCGAATCGAATAAATATGTTCAGAATCTCTTGAAAGAATTGGAGGGACTCAAGGATGCTGAATTAATGGCCATTGCACTGCGAAAGAATCTCAACTGGCTTTCTTCCAAAGCATCGATGATTCGAGAATTGAGCCGGAAAGCAGATATTAATTTACAAGATCTTGAGGTGATAAAAACCGGCTTGGATGAATCAAGCGAAAAGATAGTGGTTGCACTTTCGGCAGGCAAAAACTCGAAACTTCAAAATCTTGTCGATAAACTCATTATGACGATTCCCGCATCCAAGTTGATGGTGAATAAACGCTTCGTTCAATTTTCTCAGCGAAAAATTATTGCACCATCGGGATTGAGCGAAAAAGAACATCAAGAATATATGGATGCTATTATAAAAACCGCAACGATGTTTGTTGGAAAGCAGTATGTTGATTTATTACTGCATGAAATCTAAGAGAATCCGGAAAAAAGGGAGAACGAATTTAAACTTTTTTTCATTATTTCAAACTGTTTCGCAGTTGCAATGCCCCAAGACCGATTATCCAATAGCCTAAATAATAAATAAAGTCTGTGGTGTAATAATATGTATCGGGATTGATATTTTCGATTAAATAAACCAAGTTATCATAGGACGCAAAGACCAGAAAACCGAACGCAATGATCATCCAACTTTTTCCGAACTCTCCACCCCGAAACACGGAAACAATCAACAGAGCGAGGAAAATTACTATAAAGTCCAGAACTGCATAGCCAATTGCCATTCCTTTCCCAATATCGGTCAATGATTCATCTACACTTCTCGTAATCGAAGGAATGGTAACAAGCACCAATAGTACCACCAAGGCAACTGCAATAATCGAAATAGTAATAGCTAAGGTTTTTTTGTCGAATGAAACTTGCGTATTTTTGATTTGGAGGGAAATACCGATGATAAGAAACACATATCCCAACATGTACGCGATTCTGGCAGGATTTGGTTCCGGAATATCCCAGCTTTGATTAATTATGTAATAAAAGGTGTTATATAAATCACCGATATTCCATAAAACAAATCCGATTGCAAGGAACAGCCAAACCTTTCCGGGTTGTGAACCCATTCCGAACGTCTTTAAAACTAATACGAACAATACCGTCACTACGATACCCCAAGCGGCGGGACCCCAATACTCAAATGCGGTGAACGCATAATATTGCGCATCGGAATACTCTCCACTTACCCACTGCGCGGTGTAATCGAGGTAATAGACAATCACAGAAATTATAAAATACACCGCAATCGCAGCGAGATAAATAAGAAGGCTTTTGTTCTTTTGAGAACTGCTCTCCATGCATCAAAATTGGGACTTAAAAAATATAAAGTTTATTACAAATTTGGAAAATCACAAAATTATGAAGTGTCGGAAGTTCGATAATATGCGCGCTGTTCGGCTTCGATTTCGTCGATGATTTTGTCTAATCTATTGTGATTGTCTTCACATCTGTTTTCGAGGGGTTCAATTTTGCTTTTAAAATCATCGTAAAACACCCCAAGTTGTTTGATATGAGATTCTTGTAGAGAATTGATCTTTTCTAAATGCTCTTCATGCAGTATTTTGATTTCGTTTAAATGTTCTTCATGCAGAGATTTAAGCAAAGGTGTCAAATTCGCGTTCTGGGCATTGGCTTTATGTAGTGCCTCTTTCTTCTGTTCATAGCGCTTATTCAGTGCATCTTCAATTTTTTCGTATGTTTCGCGCATAATTTCTGCTTTCTCTTTATAGAACTTTTCTAAAGAATCCGTCTTTTCTTCATAGTTTCTACGAAATGCTTTAATTTGTTCAATATCAGACAGGTATTCGGCTTTGAGCATTTCAAATTGCCGTAAAAGATTCAAAATAGTATTATTTATAGGCCCAAATAAGGTTTCACAAAAACCATCATCCTCAAAATCATCGTCATCATCATAATCATCTTCAACATCGATACGCGAATCTTCATGATCTCGCTTTTTGCGGAATTTGGGCATAAAAATTCATCCTAAATGATGTAAGCAAGATTATTTATTTATATTTTATGGACTCTCGTGGCCATTATTATAAGAAAAAGGCATATAAAAAATCTTAAAGCGATTCCGGGCTGTGAACAATTCTAACGAATCATACACACATCCGCTAAGTAATTTGTGAATTATATTGGTTCTCTCAATTAAGCGATTGTAAAAGGGAAGGTAGAATAGTCAGAACGGCATCATTTTGCTCTTTTTTACCGATAGTCATCCGGAGATAGGCTTCAGAACCAAGTTTTTTGTAATGCCTCAACAAAATTTTGTGTTCTTTGAATTTTTGCAAAGCTTTTTTTGTCCGATCTTCAGTTTGGAACCATATCAAAATGAAATTGGATTCGCTCTCAATTACTTTGAGACCGAGATCGCGAATGGCTTTCGTGACTCTTGCCCGTTCTTTTATAATTAATTCATTTTGCTTTTCAAATGCGTTTAAATGCTTGATTGCAAGGATCCCGGCCAATTGTGTGGGGAACGGGATATTTATGGGTAAGCGGATTGCATTCATGTAATTCGCAATTTCCACAGAGGATTGTGAAAAGCCTAACCGAATCCCGGCCAAAGAAAAACTTTTTGAAAACGTTCTCAATACCACAAGATTCGGATATTTATCGAGAAGCATCATTGCCGATGTCTTGGAAAAATCTGCATATGCCTCATCGACGACCACCAATCCATCGAACCTTTCACATACTTGAGAAATATACTCGTTGGAGATTGAAATTCCCGTCGGATTGTTTGGACTGCAAATGATGATGATCTTGCCCTCTTTCGGGATCTGATTGGTTGTGGGGAGCGTGAATTCTTTGTTCATGGGAATTAAATGCAGTGTTGCCCGGTAGGTTTTTGCCAAGACTTCATACATACCGTAGGAAGGGGCGAAACTGATTACCACGTCATTTTCATTGACAAACGCTTTGAATAGGATATCCAGGACTTCATCTGCACCGACTCCGCAGACTATGGTGTTCGGATCGGAAGATGAGCCGTATTTTTTGGCCAGATAATGTTCGGCGATCTGTTTTCGGAGTTGGAAACATTGGGGGTCGGGATATAACCGCATTTTTCCCGGTAGCGATGCGAGATATTCTTTCATGAATTCTTCTGGCGGTTCGAAGGCATTTTCGTTGGTATTCAATTTGATCCATTGCTCGATGTCTTGAGGTTGTTCTCCTGGAACATAGACTTCCAAGTTGGCCATGGATTTCGAGACTAACTCTTTGATCGGTTTCATTCGGTGTAATAAAAGGATTGGCTTTTTAAAATAATTCCCAAAACGTAGGGGATAAAGAATAATTTCTTTCAGTATTAAGCATTTTCTCTTAAATTTGGAATATAAATAAGGATTTTTTGAAGATAGCGCGAGAGTCCCTGATTGGCAATCCATCTTTGGAGTTCGATATATGTACATGTAACAAAGCGCGTTAAAAAAACCGTAAAAAAAGCAACCCCCCGCAGAATCCGCAGAGATTTTCTGCGGGACTGCCCATTTCCCTATCAAAAATTTTTGCATGTGAAATCGAACGCTTCAACGAATAGCAAGGCATGAAATCAAACTTCTCAACGAATCGCATGGTATGAAATCGATATCTGAAAAGAATAGCAAGGCTTGAAATCGAACGCTTCAACGAATCGCATGGCATGAAATCGAACTCTTCAACGAATTGAATCGAAATGCATTAGCTTTTTATTTGTATATCGTTATATATTTTATATGGTCTCTATAGATTCAACGAAACTCAAGAAGGCGGGATTTGCGTTTCTTTTTACAATTCTTTTCTTGCTTCCCTTGCCCGTATTTCTTGGAGTTTCGGATTTCATCGAAAAAAGAATGGACAAAAACAAACTTCCATATGTATTTTGGCATGGAATCGACCCCCAAACCCGGATGTATATCGCATTTGAAACGGAGCGGCCGTATCAATCCAAAATCTATTATGGGATTTCTGCAACGAATCTGGGACAAAATATGACGATTTCGAGTCCCACCACATTTCATAAATATTTATTAGAAGGACTCTCGCCCAATTTAATTTACTATTATCAAGCAGCAATAATAACAGAGGATGGAAAGGAGTATTTATGGGGTACGCTCGGTAAATTTAGGACTGCACCGAACGGGTTCTCTCCTTTTAATTTTACGGCGTATGGAGATAGTCAAAGGTTCATGGGCACGGGGCATTTCGGGTCATTAGCAAAGGCATTCGGGAAATCGAGCTTCAATACAGATTTCCTATTTATCGCGGGAGATGTTTGCCAAGAACCGGATGATCAAGCGACTTGGAATCATTTCTTCAAATCCGCTCAACAATTTAGCCACAAATTTCCTATTGTTTCGGTGCCGGGAAATCATGATGATAATAAAAACAATACGCTCTATGCAAAATATTTTGGAATAACCTATTCACCGGATAAATTCTATTACAGTTTCAATTATTCAAACATTCAATTTATCGGGATGCAAATTTCGGTGTCGGGAGAATGGGATATCCAGGATCCGAAGGTTCTCGCTAATTTTGCATGGCTGAACCAAACGTTATCGAACGGGCAAGACAAGATGTTTCGGATCGTGGTTTTTCATCGGGACATCATAACATCCAACCACCGAGAAACCCGAGCCCTTCCCATTATGACCCCGATCCTTATGAAGTACAACGTTTCTTTGATTTTACACGGGCACATGCACCACTATGAAAGATTGCTGATAAACGAGACCACGGTACTCTGTATTGCCGGCGGGGGCGGATTTTTAGATTTTGCATATCAAAAACAGCCGGAAACGCAAGTAATTCGCTCCGTTCCGCATTTCATTCAAGTATTTCAAGAAGTTGAAAACGAATTGGTAATCAAGGCTCAGATTCCGAACGGCCCGGTATTCGATCAATTTAAATTGATTTCGCAGCATGGAAAAGCGATTCAAGCGGAGGTGTAAAATCATCATGTATATTGTATCGGAATTATTCGGCATCATTCTCGGGTTTCTGATATCTTCGCTGCTGCTGATAGGCAGCGTTTGGTTTGAAAAGAGCACGGATCCCGACTCCAATTATTCGTGTATGTTTCTGAAAGGCGTGCGGGCGTTCGCATTCACCGGATTGTTTTACTGCGGGCTCATCTTTATCTTTATCTTCTTTCAAGGAATCGTTTTACCCGAACTCGGGCCCTCAACAATACAATTTCGAATTGCCGGATTACTTTTAAGCCTGCTTTTCGGAATATACCTTGTAGTTGGGACAACATTAACCGCGCCGAATTGGAAAACGGTCGTATGTGCCATAGGGACTCTCATTTGCTTTATCATTTGGGTTATTCCGGGTCCGCAATTGGAAAATATCGAAGCACCATTGTCCTATTTCACGGGATTATTTGCATTTTGGCTTTTTCAAGCAATAATTTTGGGCTTAGCCGCGTTTCTTGAAACCAAGGAGTTAATTACCCCGCCACGAGATTATTGGAACATCACTGCGAAATTTAAAAAAATCACTGGAAGGAAAGTCATGCTGCTCTTTTGGATAGTGTTTCTGTTCGAACTCATATTGAGATTTTACGGATTCAGCATATTTTTTGTCCAATAAAAAAAAGAAAGGCATTCCCATTATTTTTTTCACGCTCTCAATCATTCACCAGTCTATAAAAAAAGTTAATGCTTCAAACACTTGTGATTTTCTCCGATTACAGCCCTTTGAAGAGATTCTCGCGTCCCTTGAAGATAAT
>CAZUTM010000149.1:0-11683 GCA_964623665.1 uncultured archaeon | reverse complement strand
AACTCAAACCGAAAAAACTCAAACCCAAAAAACTCAAACCGAAAAAACTCAAACCGAAAAAACTCAAACCCAAAAAACTCAAACCGAAAAAACTCAAAAATTGAGACCCAATACCTAAAAACCGCGACCGAATTCCGAATGCATGTTTGAGATGTATAATCCGGATTCGCTACAATGGGAATTGCAGGATCAGAGTAAGAATTTTGGACTTTGAAGGGTGAACTCATCTGTAGTAATAATATATTCTTTCTTTCGAATATGAGTCACCGGGTAATCATCTCCGGGTTCGCCAAATAACGCGACTCTGAGAATCGTGTTTGCCCAATCGTATGGTGTGCCGTTCCGGCAATATAACATAATCTTTTTTGCCGATAGAATTTCTTTCATGCCGATCGTGTAGGCTTCTCTTGGAAAGCATTCGAGATTGCCGCCAACATTAGCGCGAATTGCATTGATTGTAACGGTGAAATCATTTAATCGCACTTTTCGTGCCTTCATCATCGAGACACCGGGTTCAGGCTCATTAAATGCAATGTGGCCATGAATTCCAATGCCGCCAAAGCAAACATCTATCCCACCAAGCGAATCGATAATGGAAGGAAGCGAATCGATATTCTTTTCGGAGGGAAAATACACATGGTGGGGATTCAGCCGAGCCGATTCCGGGATCTTCGATAAAAAGAGTCGCTGAACGATTCCTTTAAAAGAAAGAGGGTGGCTTTCGGGCACTACCTTTCCAGATTCATCACAATATTCATCCATGAAAAAGAAATAACAAGATTCAAGAGAAAGACAATTGGTTTTGATAATATCAATAAGAAACTCGTATTGGCCGACGGGCCCAACGGGTAAAATAAATTTGGAGGACCGGTTCAACCGATTATTGGTTTCGATTTCTTGCGCAATATCCATCGCAAATTGCTTATGCAAAGCATCGAGGGTAGGAAAGACTCTTAGGCGCTTTCCGGCCTTCTGTATTATTTCCGCCTCGTTCATTCTGAGCAAAGCACGAATCTCATTTTTTCTATCCAAGATCTATCAAGAAAATAAAAAACACAAAGAGATATATAGTTGTTTATTTTGGGTTTTTCGGGGCTTGGAACGATATTGGCTTCCGATTGGCTTGAAACGTTTCAGTCCTATCCGTACCGTCCCTCAATCTTTGAAAAATGTATATATCGGTTTGTGGCTTCGGAATTACGGTCACATATGCAGCATCTTATTCATATTTTCATAGAAAATCTTTCTCAAAGTATCTTCAGAAAGTCCCAATTTGAGGTATCTCGCATGATCTTGCTCCAAAATGGTTGCGATCTTGGAATAATGGACATCGGTGCCGAATACCACCTTATCGAACGCGCCCTCCCACCACAAATATTTTTCAAATCCCTCTTTTTCAACCCGAGCCCTCCAACCTTTGGGTTCTCCGGTTAAGTCGACATAAACGTTTGATTTCATTCGAGCAAGTTCTGCTGCATCCATATTCAGATGCACGCCCAGATGTGCGA
The DNA here is from genome assembly GCA_964623665.1 of uncultured archaeon. GTDB lineage: Archaea > Asgardarchaeota > Lokiarchaeia > Sigyniarchaeales > Promethearchaeaceae > CAZUTM01. Next base: position 10,175 of record CAZUTM010000149.1, on the reverse strand, counting down.
TGATAATATTCAGTTTAGGAAATGCGTTAGCAACGGGTTCGAGCATCAACGGTTGCATGTTCCAAGAATTTACGCGCTCTTGCGGGGCAGACACGGCGGTGGTTACAACTCCCGTATGGAAAAGCACTGGCATTTTGTATTCAACCGCCTTTTCCCAATAGCCAAAGAACGATTCGTCGAAATACGGCTTGTTGGGCAATGTCACTTTGATCATTTTAAATCCATTTGAATACGCTTCATCTATCTCAGCAGGCTTGCTGAACCCGGGCCGAATCCAATATGCTCCGATAATACGATCTGGATATCTTTGAAAGGCTACCTTAACATCCTCGTTGCTCCCGCAATAAAAAAGCGGTCCGATTCCGGATATACAAGTTTTATCGATTCCCGATGTATCCATAGTTTTAATAAGCGATTCGAGGTAATTTTTTTCCGAAAATAAATGATTATGACAATCTATTATTTTTATACGTTTTAACGATTCGCTGATGGATTCTACCATAGTGCAGAATTCAATATTTCTTTTCAAAAAAGATTTATGGTGAAGGCCCAAATCAATTCGATAGCAAAAAGCCTAAATAGTGTAAATAATTTTGAAGTGTGGTACATGCAACAACGTCGAACCTTTATTGTGAGCGGATCTGCATGGGGCGATGAAGGAAAAGGGAAAATCGTGGATTACCTTTCCGAAAAAGCAGATATCGTAGTCCGTTACCAAGGCGGCAATAATGCAGGACACACGGTGGTTGTAGGTGGTGTAAAATACAAATTTCACCTCTTACCCTCCGGAATCATCCAAAATAAAACGATTGTGATCGCAAATGGTGTCGTTGTGGACCCGGAAGTCTTGCTCAACGAATTAGATCAAATCAAAAAAGCGGGGTTCACTCCACATTTGAAGATCAGTAGCACGGCTCATATCATTTTCCCATTTCACAAATTATTGGACGGAATTGAGGAAAAATGCAAAAAAGAATATGCGGCGGGAACCACGGGTAGAGGAATCGGACCAACATATTCCGACAAAGCCGCGCGATTCGGAATTCGCATGTGGGATTTGTTACACCCCGACGTGTTCCGACCAAAATTTGAACGTTTGTATTCGCAAAAAAAGAGACTTTACGAAACGTATTGTGAACCATGGACCTTGGATCCCGAACACATTTTCAATCAATATGTTGAATTCGGCAAAATCCTAAAACCATACGTCATTGATACTGCATATTATCTGAACCAACAGATAAAACAAGGCAAAAAAGTACTCTTTGAAGGTGCCCAAGGCACATTACTCTGCATCGACCACGGCATGTATCCTTACGGAACATCTTCCATAACCAATGCATTAGGTGTGACCGGCGGAACCGGCGTAAATCCGAAACTGATTGATTATTCACTCGGTGTTGTTAAAGCGTATACATCAAGAGTCGGAGGAGGAAATTTTCCCACCGAACTCCATGATGAAATCGCTCACAAAATTCGGGAACAAGGCCATGAATACGGCACAACAACGGGCAGACCGCGCAGAATCGGGTGGTTAGACCTTTTTGCAACAAAATATGCTGCGATGCTTAGCGGATATGACTCTATCGCTATCACGCTGCTGGATGCGCTTGAAGGACTCGAAACCGTAAAAATGTGTATTGGCTATAAATACGAAGGAAAAGAATTGGAGTCATGGCCCATTCAAAGCGAAATCATCAGCAAATGTGAACCGATGTATGTGGAATTCAAAGGTTGGAAAGCCAGAACACCCGAAGAATGGCAACAAATTGTCAACAATGGATATAATGCACTGCCTGAAGAAATTAAAAAATACTTGGGGTTCATCGAACGATATCTTGAAGTGCCGATCTCCATTATATCATTGGGTCCCGGAAGGGAATGCACGATCATGAAGCAAGAACTCTGGTAATACTAAACATTAAAAAAAAATAAGGGAAATGGGCATTCCCAACGAATATCCACGTGTTGGACAGAACGTGGATAACACGGTCCACCGATTCTTTTTTTGAGTCTTTTTTTTGCATGTTTAAGGGTCTTTGGACGCGACGCGATATTTGAGGCGATTATGTTAACATGCAACGGGGTATCTTCTACATATAGTTCGATCGGCGTGTGATCTTTAAATTTATGAGTATTTAATCGTTTGCTACGGATACGTGAAAATCGAAGGACGAATAATGGATTTATAAAATTAGGTTAGATAAAAAAAAGAAAATTGTTTTTTAATTAATTTATTAATCCCAACCAGTTTCCGAACTCGATTTGCTCTTGTTCAAATACCCTTCAAGCAATTCATCCAGTTCTTTGGGTTTCGGGTTTCTGCCTTTTGCCATCTTGAAAGTATCAACCAATTTCTCGGCATCGGCGCTTAAGATATATGTTCCCTTTGAAACCGCTTTGTCTTTCAAATAATCCACCGGCGATACCTCTTTCTTAACTTTTTTAACCTTTTTCTCGGTCAAGGCTTCGAGTTCTCCTTTCGCAATTTCTCTCTTCACTTTTCTTTGTGAGATATTGGATCGAATTTCATCCAGTTTTCCCGTTCTCTGTAAGTGGAAAATGGCTAAAGAAGCAACTGCAATTAATGCAACACCAACGATGATGGCGATAATTGTTTCAGGCGTGATATATGACCCGAATCGAATATCCACTTTCTCGGAAATTACAACCTGACCTTGCGAGTTCTTGATTGTAATGGTGGGTTTATAAATACCTCCGGTGCCTTGTTTCAACACTCTGACCGTGATTTGAACGGTTTCTCCTTTTGCGACTGTCACTTTATTGCCCGAGACAGATGCGCTTGCTAAAACACGATCGGAAAGGATTTCATATGGTAAATTCAAGCCCTCAACTATAACTTCGTAGGTATCCGCGGTATTGCCGGTGTTTGTAATCTTGTATACCAGATCAACATATTCTGAGGTTTCTGATTTAACGACCGGCATTGGAAGTGCTGTATAATATTCCGAAATAAGAACTGCGGTTGTGGCGCGGTCCGTACTATAGGATCCCGTAGAAACGACTACGGTAATTCCATTGGGACCTGATTCGATATTTGGTACTGCGCTCTTCAAGATTGTGATTCTGAAGTTTCCAACAGCACCGCCCGGAACAAAGATATTATTTTCTTCGATTTGGTATGAGCCTTGCGGTAATCCTAAAACAGATATACTAAAGTATTCAGAGGTGGATCCCTTATTTACTATGTTGACATTGTAAATCAAGTTATCATCTTTGAGGGTGTATTTGTTTCCAACCGAAGTGATTGTGACACTGACTCCTTCAACAATAAGTGAATATGCTGTTCCAAAGATCTTCTCTCCGCCAACACTGGCTGAGATATTAAACGTGAATGTGCCGGGGACTGCGCTCACATGTTGAGCCGTGATGGTAACCAATTGATTAGCACCCGCAGTCAAGGTAATATTCTTAGCACCCGAAACTCCATCAATTTGGCCCACGATGCCGGTTGGGGTATCCACCTTCAATTCGAATGTGGTTTGAACATTGCCTTTGTTTTCTAACTTAAAGGTGTATGAAGCAGTTTCACCGGTGTAAATTGTTCTTGTTGTTTGATTGTTATAGACTTCAAGAGCGACTTGCACGAATTCTGCGAGATTGACTTGAACGGTCTTGGTTTGCGCGGCAGCACCGCCTTGTGAAGTGACTCTTACATCAAAGGAGTAATTGCCCGCTAATGAGAGGTGGCTCTTCGGAACCGCGATCTTTGCGTTGATCGTTCCTTCTGCATTGACGCTTATCGGGATTTGGCTTGCGGATAGTGTTACGTATCCGGTGCTTCCGCCGATGGGTTGGATGTTTTGTAATTGAATGCTGTAGGTATCGGCTCGCAATCCGAAGTTCTTTATCTTAATCGGAACGATAACTTCAACACCGGGCGTAACTGCCGTCTGGTTGTAGAGGTCAAGTTCGTATTTGTAGTTTTCCAAGGTCGGGTTTGCAGTAAATTGACCCACGTTGCTCATGGATTGAACGACATAGAATTGAATTTCTTCGATTACGGATCCCCAATAGACTTGGATCTTGTATGGGCCCGGTTGTGCATTGGCCGCAGCCGTGATCGTTAATTCGGATTGTTTGGATTGGCCGGCACCGATGTTCGATAATGTGTTTGTTGATAGCGCTTTGGTACCCGAGAAGGTGACTCCGATAAGCATTGAAGTTACTTGGGTCGAATCAATAACATATGTTTGCACCGAACTGGCAAGATTTGTGACCGTAATATCATATTTTAATGATTGACCTCTGAGAACGGCCGCGCGACCGTTAACCATTCCATTTGCTTGCGTAATCTGTGAACTTATCAAACACTCGGGAGAAGCGGATCCGCTTGCACCAACAAAATTGATGGTCTCATAAGCAGATGAAACCGCGAATACGTTCGGGTTCGAGATACTTGTTACTCTGATACCCATTTGATTGCGGACTAACCCTTCTGCTTTATATGCACCGGGTCCTGGTGTTAATTCGAGTTGAATGAGTGCATTTGAGCCCGGCATGATTGTCGGAGTCCAATCTCCGATTTTGTACGGACTGTTGGCGGAGGCAACCGTTCCAACGGGTAATCCTTCAACACCGATAATATACCGATCGCTGGTGGTTCCGGTGTTATGTACTCGGAATTGGGCGACTATCGAGCTCCCTTGGTTAACGTTATCGCTTGCAGAAAAGTCCGATACGCTTGCGCCTAATCTTTGAACCGTAATCGTTTCGGTGAATGTACCCGCATCGAAGATGTCCAAATCGAATGTTGCAGCCGGAACATAGATTGTGTAATCAAATCCGATAATTCCACCCAAAATGCTGACTCCTAATTTGACTCCGGGTTTCACGCGGAGGTGGTATTTCATATTGTAGTATTCAATTCCGAATTGGGTTCCTTCGGTGACATTGTTGAAGACTTCAATTCTGCTTGTGTGTGTTGCATATTGTTGAGTCCAGCTCAATGGCGTAGCAGCAACAATTCTTGCTTTACCTTCATCACCGGGTTTAATTCTGACATCAGCGGTCATATACCCTTGGAGTTCTAACACCACCCATGCTCTGAATTGAATATCGGGGTTGATACCGTAGGTATAGGAGGATATCCAATCATTGAGTGCTTTGGATGCTTTATCCAATTGCACCAATTTGGTGACTTCGTATGAAAATTCATCGGTTCCGAATGGTGTGGTTAAATCATTTTCTCCCGCTAAAGAGAAGATATCACCACCCACATTCAAGTCGTATCTGCTTAGATTCTTTCCGAAGATCTTAACGTTGCGCATATCGATAAATGCGCCAACATTATATGAAATTGCGGGGTTATCAGAGCCAATAGAATCCATTAATAAGTGATAATCGAATGTGTTGCCCGGTGTGACCTTACGTTCGTTGTAGTAAGAAACTTCATTGAACGGAAAATCAATTCCGACTCTTGCAGAGACACCGGCTGATACACCCATATTTGAAAGCCATTCTTGTAATTTTGCATTGCCTGGAATCGAAATTTGATGGCCGAAGGGTGTTAACTGCGCGCCGGAACCGGGAATCCAATCAAAATTCAAGAAATCGTAGGTTGCTTCAGCGTTTTTCACGGATTTACCAGCCAATACTTGGGGCTGTGAGACAAATTTAAATTGTCCTCGCTCGGGAAAATCAAGTTTTCCTAAAGGTAAGGTATAACCCCAATCAAATCTTTCATCCAATAATTTAATACCGATGATTTCCAAATACAAATCTGCCCAAACAGTCAATCTCACTTCATGAGCGATGTGATAAACAAAATCACCGACCGTAATATTGAAGATTTGGCCATGAATTGCACCGGGTGCAACATTCACGTTAACATCTTTTCTTCCAATATCATCCCATCTGAGATCGGAGCTCGAAATCGAACCCGGGGCATCCACATTCATTTTTGCGGTAACATAGGAATATAATTTATAATTTAAATTCAGTCCAACTCCGCCTCGGACACCATATTTCTCGGTATTTACCCGAATCAGATCACTGAGTGTATAATATTTGTCCACAATATCATAAGTTATCCAATTTCCCATCTTGGTCTCAATCCCGTAGAACGGAACGGTCCAAGAATCGGAATAATAAATATCCTCAAAGATAATGCTCCAATCTAACGATGGAATTTTCGCAACTTGGAAATTCAATTTGCTCAATTGGGCGTCTACCACCACCCCAACATTCATGTAAGGGGTACAGTTTTCATTGTCAAGTTCAATTGAGTACGGAAAAGATTGATTGGCACGCACTTGGTACGGATTGTACGAAATATTTGCGTTCATCGGAAATGTAATACCGAAGGTTAAATCGATATCAATCGGTACTTTCACTTTTAGAACATTTACTCCGATAATATCAAGCGACCAATCAATCGGTTGAACGACATCGAGTTTGGAATCACGACCGAGCTGCAATTGCTTGGATTGTTTAACGGTTTCACCTCTGGGATCAACTATACTATCATAATCCGCAAGAAGAGGCACCGAATCCGCAGAACGCAATTCCGGGTCTTGGGGTTCATCCGAAACTAATGAAGGAAGAACCGCAACAGTCGTATAAGACAAAACGCTGATCGAAAAGATAGCGATCATCAATACGGACATGAATTTGCGATTTTCTACGATTTTCATAATCTTTCTAAACTCCTTTATGTAATATGCCTTGGAAACGAATATGAATAAGATAAAAGAATAATCGGCTATTGGTACATTCTTTCGTTTTGACATATATATACTTATACATTGCATTAAACAAAAAGGGCGGAAAGCCGGATTAATCTGACAATGTTAGGCGAAGAAAGAAAAAATATCCACAAAGGTAGTCTAAAAGAATGTATTTTTATTGATATTCCACGAGTCGATTTATAATTGCCGAATAGACTTCATTTGCATCTTTATGCTTTGATTGTTTGATGAATTGCAAAGCGCGTTTCGAATCTTTTTTGGTAATGATTTTTAGATCTTCGAATTTATAGACTTCCATAAGCCGATACTGATGAATTGCCACTTGTTCTTTATCGAATTCTTTAATATTCCATTTGATGAGAGCCCCGTTATTAGATTTTTCGATGCCTTTGGGTTTCTGGTTATCCGGATATTTGATATTGTAAAGATAATAGATAGGGATGATATCTTCGATAACGATGCCCTTGACACTTTCTCCGAATCGGTTGATAAACTTTAATTTTGCATCGTATAACCCTTCAACATTGAGAAATTCGAGGTTGGAGTGCGTTTTGATAACTTTCAATTGATCTTGCACGGGAACGATAACGGTTCGGGAAACCCGGCGACGCAAGTCGTAGTTTATCTCAACCTTTTGTTTCGGTTCAATATCTTTGAACACCCATGTGTATTGCAAACCATCTTTTGTCATTTCCTTTTCCGGTTCCGTATTCAAGGTAATCCCTTCAACATGGAATTCCGTGATTTCAAAGTTGTACGGGATTATATCTTGTAGGATTGCCTCTTCTATCACATCATTTAATGGATTTTCCAACCCTGATGTGACCGTGAGTTTGACGGGGCCTTTTGATCTTTTTTCCGATGCACTTTCTTCATCTTTGCCGACTTCTTCGCTCGTAGCGGTTTCTTCTGTTTCTACGACTTTCGTTTTCCTTTCAAGTTCGATGATTTCTCCGGATTTGGATTTGAGAATGCTTTTGCTGCTGATGTCGTTTTTCACTTCAACCCTTTGCGTTTCAAGGAGGGTGTTTAAAGCGGTCATCATGGAATCCAAGTCATCCGAAATTTTTCCGATGGAATCTTGGATTGAGATATCGATAATGTCTGGCAAGACATCTTTCTCAGTTCCCATTATCGCTTCGGCGGTTTCAAGGGTTTTGAAAACCTTTTCTTTTTCTTCCAATTTTTTGGATCGGCTTTCATGCAGAGCCTTTTTTATTTCGGCAATTTTATTTTCCAATTCTTTTGTTTCACCTTGCTTAAAACGCATATCTTGGGCAATTCGCAAGCAAATTTGTAGATTTTCTACCGCTGCAAGATATTTTTTCTGTTCGATATCACTTTCTGCGACCTTGTATAATTTCCGGAACAACTCTTCATTCTTTTTGTATGTTTCTTTAGACTGAGATAATAAATTTACAAGAGTCTCGAATTCCGAAGCGATTTTAGCGTCATTTATTTGTTCCGCTTTGATAAACTCCTTCAGAGACTCGAGATTTTGTTCGGCATCTTCAAACCGGGTTTCGGAAATCTGCACTCTGATGCTTTCTATGATATTTTGGGCATTCTCAATATTGATATTTGATTCTTGATCGGACAAGGCATGCATCATTTCATCTTTTAATTCATTGAGCGCTGTAATTTTTTCTGCACCCAAATTTAATTCGTTTGCAAGAGCAATACATGAATTACACTTTTCTATTGCTGCTAAATAATTGGATGATGCAATATCGCTTTCAATGGAATCGTAAATAGCAGTGTATTGCGACATTAGCATTTGTTTCTTGTTCAACGCTTGTTCAGATTCTTTAATGATGATTTCAAGTTCCTTCGAGTCTTCTTTTAAGCCTTGAGTCGAAAGATACTCTTTCAATTGGGCCGCTTCCGTAATTACAGATTCATGATCACCATTTGCATACGATTGTTGGATTTTTTTGACCTTTTTTTTGATAAAATCTTGTTGTTTTTTCTTTGCGTATGCAATCTCTGCAGACTCTATTTCATGTGAAAGCGCGTTTAAATAATTTAAATCATCTTCGCTTTCTATTGATTCGGCGATGGATTTTGCCTCATTCAGCGCCTCTTTCGCTTTTTCATATTCATGAATACCTTTATAGGAAAGAATATTCCGGATCTTTTCTTCGATTTTAATTTTCTTGGTTTTGATTTCGCGCTGAATTTCATCCAATTTGGTCTTCGCTTTAATAATTTCTACTTGGAGTTCTGGACTTGATATCTCTTGTTTCAAAGAATCCAAAAGTTCTTGTGATTCTTCCGAAAGACAATTTTCATCTAATAATGCGCGTATTTTCCGCAACATCTCAATAGCTTGTTCTAAATCATCAGAATCGACGGAATTCAAGATTTGAGTCATGAGATTTGTGATAATTTCAAATATGCTTGAAGATTGAGTCGTATTTGAAACGCAGCCATCGGATTTCTTATCGTTTTGTTTTTTTTCTTCAGCACCCCAATCATCGTATTCATCGAAGACCATAAAAACAGAAATGAATCCCTCCTTTTTATAATTTCACCGCCATTTTGTAATTCTCAGCATTAAACTTTTAAAGTTGCATTTATTTCGCTAAATCATGCCGATAGTTGCATTTTCAACCGAATTCTATGCAATTCTCTATATTACCTTGGGAGTCATAATTGTTAAAGTAATTTTATCTGTTCTGCTTACACAAAAAGCATTATTAGCTAAGAAGGAAGGTTTGCAATCATTCCAATTTATTGGTTCGATTACAATTTTGATGGTTTGTTTGGTATTTTCAAGAATTTTCTTGTTTATTTTTGATTTTTATCTCACCTATTTTGATTTTTCTCTATACACCGTCGGTTTGAATTCGTGGATTTGGAAATTCGGCGGAATTTTTGCGAATTTGGGTATGATTCCGACCGCCTACACAGTAGATAAAAAAATATTACAAGGGAAATTCAAAGGAATACCCGCATTATGGATTTTCATTTGGTCATTCGCGGTAATTCTTTATCCCGTGAACACATTTCAAGATTTTGAAATTGCCTCCACATTCTTAATGATTTCAAACCTCGGTGCGCTGATTGTGCCCGGTGTTTTTATCAAAATGGTGAGAGACACCACAGGGACGCTGAGAAATTACGCTATTCTCTTTTTAATAGGCTTAATTTTGTATATTCTCGCAGCGCTTATTGTAAATGCCGCAATTTTAATAAAACTGAACGAACTTTTTGGGCAAGGTGTAGAATTAGTAGTATATTCGTTACAAGCCTTGTTTAAAATAGTGGGTTTAGTGCTTTTTAGCTTCGCAACAACAAGATTAGCCATTTAAGTTAATCCCATTTTTATATTGCTCCATTTTTTGCTTTTACTCTGCTTTTTTTCTATTTACAAAACTTCTTGAGGTGTAAACATGAAAAAAAAGTCCGAAATTATGAAGGTTTTTTTAATTAGAGGTTAAAACGTTATTAACAAATATAAAT
>CAZUTM010000148.1:5340-11711 GCA_964623665.1 uncultured archaeon | reverse complement strand
TGGCTCCAAATTTATCGATTATTTTCAGCACTTCAAAATCGTTAGTTTGGTCATAGGTGATGTTAACTTGGTTGATGCTTAATTTTTTAGCCGATTTCAGGATATTGATTAAGAGATTCAAAGGAATAACATTGGTATCAATATTCAACTTCAATTTTTGTTCTTCGGCCCGTTGTTTTTTAATAATAATGGAATCATCATCAATTTTATAGCAATATACCCGAACATCTTTCCATGGGTCATCTTCTCCCGCAGGCTTCTCTATTTGCGCTTGAGAATCGGACTCTTCGTCTTTATAAGGATCTTCCTGTTTCGGTTCATTTTGTCTGCGGAATGAATCGATAAAGGCTTGTGGAAATGTAATCGCTCGACTGTTTCCCAATTTAATGATGGATCGGACAGTAACATTTCCTTTGTTTTTCTTCACTTTTTCCATCTCCAATAATTGTTTTTTAGACCAAGAAAATGATGAGGATCATTTGATCTCTTCATATTCGTCTTCAGAGTCTTGTTCTTCTTCCAATTCCTTCAATTTTAATGCCATGCGCTTTTCTTCTTGTTCGATGATTTTTTGCTTTTGTTCAATTAAGGCTTTTAATTCCAATTCTTTCTTAACCATTTCCAATTCGTCTTTTTCTTTTTTGATTTTTAGTTCTTCTGTAAGCGTATCTTTCTCTTTCTTAAGCTCTTCCCTTTTCAGTTTAGCTTCCAATTCTTTCAGTTCCAGTTCTTCTTCTTTCAACTTTAATTTCATTAATTCTAGCTCTTTTTCTCTTTTTGTTAATTCCTTTTGCTTTTGTTGTAATTGGGCATCGAGTTCCGGAGTCGTTTTATTAGCATCTTCTTTCTGAACCTCCGAAATTTGTTCCAAGATTTTTTGTTCTTTTTCAAGTACATCCATCTTTGCTTCCAATTGAAGTTCCTTTATTTGTTCAAGTTGGGATGTACTCACATCTAATATCGATTTGAGAATATCTTTTGATTTTTCGGTAAAATCACATGAGTTTTTTTCTTGAATGAGTTTTAAAATTTCCATTCTGACGATTTCCGGCTCAATTTTTCCCATTTCGATTAATACTTCCTTTGCTTTCTTGATAACATACTCCTCTTGGCCGCATAATTGATTTGCAATTAATGGCAAATATGAAACGATCTCATGACTCACCTTCACGATGTAAGGCAACATGCACAACATCGATTCTCTTTTCCTCGGGCTCGGTGATGTTAAATAGTCTTTAATATACGGCAGAATTAACTGCGGATTTTTTTCAAGAAAAGATGCCAATTTTAATAATAACGAATATCGCAGAATATCGTCATCTAAATCTATTAAATTAAGTAATTGGGGGAATGTCTTTTCTATTATCACGGGGGCTAGTTCTAATATGATGTTCATGCTGACTATGAATTGGTCAATATAATCTTCTTCTCGGTTTTTCAATCTCGTGATTATCAATGATACTGCTTGATCCAAATCTCCTTTTGTAATCAGTTCCATGACTTTTTCCATTCTAATCACTTTTTCCTTTTTGTTCCTTTATAAATTTTTTGTATTGATGTTAAAAAATGCAGAAATTTGACCGATCGCCTTTCTAAGTAAATACGGGGTTAATATCGGTAGGTTAATTCTTGTTCTATAGGTTCGATTCGGAATAATCGTAAATGTAATAATAACTTCTTTTGATGTTAAATAATTAAAACTAAATGTTGTGGCAATCATCTCAAATTTTGAAAGGAGGTTTTCAAACACACTAATATAGCCCTTTTGATCCGGCGTTTTTTTATCTGTATTTTTCCCTAAATACCTCTCAAAATCCTCTTCATCCACTTTTGGGATAATTGCTTTTGCTTTAATTATTTCGTTTGATTCAATCACGATTTCGTGGTTTAATAAATTCTCTGAAAATATCATCTGAAGCAAGTTTTTCATTAGATTTAGATTTATAAGTTGCAAATCGGTAACATTTACAATTACAAATTCGTAATTCATATCAATAACAAAGAGATCGCCCTCTCTCCAAATAACCAAGAACCGGTCTTCCCCTTCATACAAGAACGTCCCTTCTTTGATCAATTTGTCATTCGATATGATTTTTTCAAGAATTTCTCTTCCATTTTTCTTCAACCAAATTCCTGGTACTTTGCTCTTTTTGATGATTTCATGAAGATGTTTATAATTTCTTTCCTTTAGATTTTCGTACACCTGTTTTTCGATACCGGGGAACATCAAGGGAATGAAATCGCTAAGATAAAAATAGGTATCGCGGGGCTTATAAAGATTGGTCTTCTTTTCCAAATACTTTCTAAAATTCAGAAGAGATTGTTGATAACAGAAGCTAGGAATATGCGCCTTCTCTACATATCCTCCGATTCTTAAATCCAAAAGAAAACGTTGAAAGCATGCGGGTGATAGCACACAAGTCATCCTTTCATTCTCGCAATTTCTACAATATTCGTTAATCTTTTCCACGAGCAATTCGTGAATAAAGCGATTAAGATGCGAATCGGGATTATTCCTCGCATATTTGACAAGCACTTCTGTATCAAATGGCATGTAATTTAAAAAGAATCGAATATTCAAAAAGGCTTTCAATGCAAAAAACAAAACCTAAAATTTGTAAAAAACTTTCCAGATTTATGAGTCAAGAGGAGTTGCCAAAAGATCCCGTGTATCTTGTACGGATTACCAAAGCGGGCGGTTTCACGATTCCGAAAGAGATTCGGGACAATTACGAAGATAAAACCCCTTTCGCTTTGAGCGTGCAAGGAAATAAGCTGATTTTTCAGAAAGTAGCTGAAGCCGACATCGAAAAATTGAATTTAATAAAGGGTGGTGGTGGAGGCGGAAGCGGATCTACAGAAAAGAAGAAAAGTTCTTCAGAAAAAAAGGCAGAAACACCTGCAAAGGAAGGAGGTTTCGATCCTTCAAGCTATTTGGTGTACGAATTTGACAATAGTGATAAAGTATTGAAAGCACTCGAATTGGCATGGAAATATTATGAAGAAGAAGATATCGAGCAAGCTTTCAATTATGTAAAGGTAGCGATCGTAAAATACGTAAACGGAAAGAAAGTCAACGATGCCAGATTATACTTCTCGGTTATCTTATTTTTATGCGATGTAATTACAAAGCTGAATAAACCAAATTTAATTGAATATATTCGTGATAACCTGATTAAAAATATCGAATCAAAGGTTTTGAAGGAGCAATCGCTCGCAAAGATGGTTGCGGTGTCAATCCAAGTCGGTCGTGTAGATAAAGCCCGTGATTTCGTTCAAATGATTTTGGATAATATAAAAATGTATAGAAAGGATGAACTTTTCTTTATTATGGATTCGCTTAAACAATTGGTTAGAAGTATCAGAAATTTCAAGGATGTGCCAAAAGATGTTTTTAGCAATGTGCGTGATCGGCTGTTGGAATATGCTAATGGAATTACGATCCAAGAACCGGGAAAAGAGCCCGTGAAATGGGATCCTTTTGATGTTGATTACAAGATTCAAATCATCGACCTGCTTGAGCAAATAAGGTTTACAGAGGATGCTTTTAATTTGGCCGATCAAACGAAGAAATCGTTACCGGAAGACCATATTCGTGCCGAAGAAATTAGAAAGCTTGTGAATCGCTTAAGAACCAAACCTATTGAATAAAATCAATAAAAAAATGCGTGATTGGTTAACTCTATTATTCCGTTGGTATATTCAATTCAATTTTTTTATTTTTTATGTCTTCTGCGAGACTTAGGGCTTTAGTATAAAGTGTTTTAGAGAGAAAACCCCATTCCAATGCTTTATCTAATCTGTTCTTGTCAATGATCTCCCTTTCTCCCTTTGTATTTTCAATGACATCCACTTCTAAATCTACATATTTTATCATCGATTGCATGATTTCCAAAGGCGAATTAATATTGAGATATTTTCCTTTGGATTTTCCGGTTCGATCGAAATATTCAGTTTCGTAAAATTCGCAGCCTTCAATATATTTTCCAATAGCATAATCGCCTTGTTCTATCGGTAGATTTAACCCATCATACACGGTCTGAGCCGATTCACCCATTTTTCTTCGTAAAATGAGATAGCGTTTTCCATCGGAATTCTTTCCATATTTCAATAGAATGCCTGGAGCGAGGAATAAATTCCGGCCATTCAGTTTAAAGTGATTGATCTTCAACAATTTTTTCGGATAAAGGGAGGAATAATAGAAATTTTCAACTTCTTCATCAATATCTTTTTGTTTCTCCGGGATCCGTTTCAATAGGCTTTCGATGAAATTCATGAAGATGTCAGGATTAAATTTCACATCCTCATAATTATCTGTTTTATAGAAATGGTGGTTTCCAACGGTCGGAACAACCGATTGTCTAATTTTATCCAATTTCTTCATATAATCGAACCCGAAAATCACGTTGAATGAGACAAAATCGCAATGAATTTCTCCGATTTTATCGAAATTTTTTATTTTTTCACTAATGAATTCTATTGATTTTTCTAATGATTCGATCTCCTCATTGATTTCTTGCTCGGTAGCATAAACGGACGCCGTTCTGAAGATAACGCCATATGGTTTTGGCGGAATCTTGTTGTAAAAGTTCTGAAGTCGCTTTCGATCTTTCAATTCGGTAATATCTTTTGAGATGATAAATTGTTTGTTAAAGGGCATCAGAACCACTTTGTCGCCCGGAATAGTATAATTTCTTTCCAAGTTCGCATAATTCAACCCACAATCCTCGTGGGTCACTTGGAAGATTTGTTCGGTTCCTTCGGGTAAATAATATGAATAGCGACCGAATGATGTTTGAAAATCATCATCAATTTCGATGCCTTGATTGTCCACCTTCGATGGTGCAAGCCGAACGATTGAATAATTTTTTACTTTATCCGATTGGACAACGATCCCCTTGACTATAGAATTTTTTGAAAACTTTGCCGGAAATATGAAGCAATCTGGGCAGTTTTCATAGGTGAAAGGCCAAGATTTAAAATTATTTTTTTTACATTCTTCATAGACGCTTTTTTTCATTAAGATAGATATCCCTTTCTTATCATATCTGCTTTGAATCGTTATGTCTTTGCTATAGGGTATTTTTTCCTCGGGAAAATTGAATCTATTGCGAATGATGCTTGAAGGGTACACTATAGTGTATCCGTTATCAATAAAGTGCTTTGTCAAAGCTGTGGATTGGATCCCCCGAATATAGACTGTTGTTTGCACCATGCATTTCAAAATGTGTTTTTTAATAAAAATTTTTTGAAAATCGATTCTATTCGATGAACTCGGCCAATTTCAAATGCTCTTTTACCACATAGGGGATCTGTGTAAAATCCCGCAACCCCAAAATCAGAAATTTCCCCGAAGAAAATAATATTAAAGTCACCTTGAGGGGGGTGTAAATCCGATAAACTAATCCGGGAAACACTTCTGGTTCGTAAATAATATTTTCCCAATTCAGCGAAATTTTGTTTAAATTCAACCGATTGGGATAGAGTCCAACGGCAAGCGAATTAATGATGATTGGGTTGATATCAGCCGGATATTCAATCCCGATTAATTCTAATTTTCTTTTTATCAATCTCTCTACATTCGAAATATCTTTGGTTTTTTTCAATCCCGTGACATGGATAACTCCGTTGACGAAAAACAGAATGGTGCATCGCGGGTTATCAATTTTCACTTTCAACCCCGGGAAGTCTGATCTAATCTTGTCGATATCCTCGAACTTATTCAGAATCATGGTCAAATCAAAGGGATTGTGAAGTTTGATTTGGTAAACGATGTTCTGAATTTTAACATTAATTTTTTTGTTCTGGTTGTTCGAGTTTCCATTGTTAGACAACAGTATGCACCCTTTCAAATTTCGAAATTCATCAACACTTTTAAAAATATTATTTAAAAGATATAAACAAATGGTGTTTTCCTGTTTTTGATTATCAATGTTCACTCGAAATACGCTGATCCTTAATCTTCTATTATTTATCTTCTTATGTAATTTATTTTCAATAGGTTTGTATATATCTGCAACTCGATCACATTATTTCTTTAATGATAACTCGATTAATTCAAATCTCGACACTTCAAATTGTATCATTGACGCTTCAGCGGATCCGTTGGTTGTTAAAGAGTATATTTTTGATGAGAATGCAAACCGGATTGATGATTCTCTCGAATACACAATCAGATCTTCAACCGATTCCATTCGGGTTATTGCAATATTCAAAGATACCCATGAATTGACACTATTTGAAGAGTATTTGGAGGCGAACAATCTTCAAATCTTGATTCAAGGTCTTCGGCCCGTTCCGTTTTATTGTTTTAATGCAACTTCTTTTCAAATAACTGAAATCGCCAAAATTTTCAACGATTTAATCGGCAT
>CAZUTM010000148.1:0-5330 GCA_964623665.1 uncultured archaeon | reverse complement strand
TCAAAGAGGATGTTGAAAGTAAATCGAATATGGTTGAATCGTTAACAAGGATCGGCGTTTTTCCCTCTTTGCACAGGGATTACGGATATAAAGGCGATCCGAATATGCGTGTTGCGGTACTTGATAGGGGTGTTGACACGAGTCATCCCTCGTTGGTCGGTAGTGTGGTTTATTGGAAAGATTTCACCGCTAACAATTATCTTACGCCCACCGACCCTGCTGGTCATGGCACCGCCGTGAGTTCCCTAATTGTTGGTCGACCTTTTAATACCACGGATGGGACGGGCCGACAAATCATCTCAAATGTCGAAAACATGGACTGGAATAATAATTTCATCGAACTTAACAAAGAGTATATCTGGTTAACCGGAGGATATAACATTAGCGTAGCGGGTGAGATTTCTTACACGGCTTCGTGGGCCAGAAAAGATGGGATTACGGGAGTTGAAATCTTAAAATACTGTATCACGACGGACAATGGCACGTATTTGGCAAATGTATCTACTCCATTGCAAAATACGAATTACACGGTTTCCTTCAATCTTACTCAAGAGCATTTTGGGATCATTAAAGTGGGATATATTTTTCGAAGAATCAGCAGCAGTGCCTATAGTTCTTATATTCTTCATAGCGAAACGAGGATTCCGTTTAATTATGGCTCGGAACATACAAATTTCACCGGCGTCGCGCCCAATGTCAATTTGGTAGCACTAAGAGTAATATACGAATCCGAAATTGTGGATGCGATTAATTGGTTAATCAATAACTCAAGAACTTATAATATCACCGTTGCTTGTATGTCCTTCGGGATCTCAAGCACATTAGTGCATAATTCGGTTAGAGCGCTAATTAACTCCGGAGTCGTTGTAGTTGCTGCGGCCGGCAATGAAATTAGTTCAACCAATCTCGCGGGATCACTAACAAATACGCCGGGTTCGGTTGCTGAAGCAATCTCGGTTGGTGCCACAACAAATAATAACAGTCTTACATCTTACAGTGCAAATGGAGGGTTGTCCCTCTCCGGAAATACGAGCAAGCCGGATATCGTTGCTCCAGGCGGAGAATTTAGTTATAAATACGAGTCTACCTATCCTTTGCTTCTTCCGGATAGTAATTTTGGAGATTTAATAAAAGAGCGACCGCAAGGTATTAGTAACCCTACAATATACGATAGCTTTCCGGATCGATATCCTAACGATTTATCTTTTTATTCCGGAACCTCCTTCAGCGCGCCGATTGTCGCTGGAACTGCATTATTGATGATGGAAAGCATCGGCGGAGTCCAAGCTTGGCCCTTTACAAAAGAACGTGTGATGGAATTAAAAGCGCGATTATTGATGACCGCAGCCGAAACCGGACAATCCCGTTTGTATTATCCCAGTATGAGTCCAACACTGGATCGCGGCGGAAAAGATGTGCATGAAGGATACGGATTATTGAATGCGCAAGCGGCTTGTGATACCTACAGAAATAAAATCATGGCAAATTCCACCCATATAGGCACGTTAACCGCCCCGAAATCATATATCTTCAACGTTTCAAATGTATGGGCCGCCCAAATGAACTTCAGTTCGAATAAATTTTACGATCTACACCTTACCACCAATGATCTTGCAGATTTCGATATTTATATCTATGAATCTTATGGGAATTCATTTGGAGATCCCATTTTACTCGATAAAAAAGCAACATCGGGTCTGGGACTCAATGAAACTCTGCGATTCAATGTGGACCGAAATAAAACCTCAATTATCACCATCAAATGTCTCCATGGTTCGGGGAGTTTTCGACTCGAAATAATAGAATCTCCCGATTTTGATGCCCCTCATTCAATCGCAATTTCAAATGATTTGAGCGGAAAATTTTTCTCGCGAGTATTGAGAATCCAACCAATCGGATTCGATCAAGGAACGGGCATCCGGAGATATGAACTCTACGGAAGATTGAATGATTCGGGAACCCCATATCAACTGATTTCCTCTTTCAATACAACACAAAGCGTTGAAATCCCGGTTCACCAACTTTCCGATGGATATTATCAAATCTATATTAAAGCGATAGATGGCGCGGAATTATCCAACACCTCGGCAATTCGGATGGTTGCAATCGACAATAACGCCCCATATATTGTTCGATTTATTGAACCGAACGATTATTATTTACGGGCGTATGGAAATTTCTATTTAACTATTGAAGCCAAAGATGGATTTTCCGGGATTCAAACGGTATTCATTTTAGATTATCGTACTCGGGCCATCTTCTCGAGCGCATCTAAAGAAGAAGGCCCGTATGTGTTCTTATGGAGCTCCCGGCTTAAAGATGATGGAGATTGGTACATCCTCGGCAGCGCGATCGATAAAGCCGGCAATTACAAGGATACCGACACCGGATTAACTGTCGTAATCGTGAACGGGCTTGAGCAACAGCGCACGCTCATCAATTATTTATCATTTGGCGTTGTTTCATTTGTGCTATTATATTATATTTCGAAATACATCATTTTACATGTAAATCTGGGTGATTTAATCGAATATTTTAAGGAAATACCCGTAAAAATTAATTTAAAAGCGAATTCGTTAAATAAAGGCAAAAGAACCGCACTATAAGCGTTTTCTTTATTTTTTTTGTGTACTTTTCGTTTGCAGTGGTTTAATTGAGCTCGCAAATTCAATACGAAGGAAAAAAATATAATTTCAATTGGCAAGGGATCATCGGGCTTCTTATCGGTGGACCTTTATTAGCCGTTCTCATCTATTTTTCAAACGATTATGTATGGCTTCATGGTATCACCGCGGAACTTACGGTCGCGGGATTAAGGCTTTTCACTGGCTTGGATTTTTATGTTAAATTCATTCCGAATCATCGCTGGGGGGCCGGGTACTTCATTTTTGTTCCGAATGCGCAAGGCACAGGCTACCTTAGCGAAATCATGTTCACAACTTTTTGCACCGGAATTCAGGCCATCGCAATCTTTGTCGGCGTTATCACCTTCATTCCCCGAAATATCGCGGATACTAACCTTGAGGCTAGGCGCGATTTGGTCAAACGGAAGATCATCGCAATGATAATTTGTTCTGCATTGTTCTATTTCGTGAATATCGCACGAATGTGGCTCCAACTTTGGCTCTATCATATCGGCTATAATTGGGAAGATATCCATTACTCGATTTCTGCTGCCTCTTCTTTTATTGCAATTGCGGCAATTTTGGTTATGCATAAATGGACTCCGGAATTCATTCTGAGTCTTATTTGGATTGGAGACCAAATTAGAAATGCAATAAAAAAACAAAAATCTACGTCCGGTCAAGATTATTCTTCAGAATCCAGAGAAAAGGGAGCAAACACTCAGAACGAACAACCTCCAAAGGATAAACCTCAAACTCTATGAGAGTCAATTTATGCAGTCCAATTAATCAATTTTTTCATTTCTCCTTCAATATCCGAAAACAACAATTCCATTTTTTCGTTCAAGCCCTCTATCTGCTTTAAATCATCATTTTTAATATACGAAATTAGCCCATAAATGCCCTTGAAATAGGCTATAATAGAATAATATTCATTCAAAAGAATTTTCACGGGAAACATTCTGTTCGTGGCTTTGTTTATCGATATAAAGGAAACCAAACTCGCAATTTGCGGCGAAATGATTTCAAAGACTTGGGTTTGTGTCAATTTCGCAAAATCATGACACACAAGACTTTCCTCATATGCCGCTATAACAAGTCCATTTTGATTTACAAGGTAAGAATTGAGAATTTTGTACTTTTTAGAGAATTTTTGAAGTAAATTCCCTATTCCAGATTGCTGCGGCGTTAATTTCATCAACCCGAACGAAAATGCAGACAACACCGAATGCTTCGAGAATATCGAAGTATAAAAATATCTATGAGGATATTCCATTAACACCGGTGATAGCGTGTTTTTAATGGTATTTATTTTCATTCTGAATTCCGGTGTATTTTGCAAATCCGAATCTACCTTGGTGATGATGATCACTATAGGAACCCTATTAGTCGCAATATTATTAATTTTCAACAGCTTTTCTATCACTTTTTTATTATTAGAAATTTGGGGATCCGTAATGTCTATAAAATAATAAATCAAATCCGCTTTGCTAAGATACAATTCGCTTTCGATAGACTGATCATTCAACAACTTTTCAATATCTTCATTTTCCAAGCCGTATTTCACGATCGTCGTCCATAGAAAATCGATTTTTTCGAATTTGTTCATATGCTCAATGATATTTCCCGCCGGATCTCTAATGATTTCTGAATAATTATTTTTAAGAATCGAAAGGAACGCGCTTTTACCGGTATGTCGAAACCCGGTGAATAATAAATTCAACCGTCGGTCCGTTAAGATGGGGTTGAACGGTGCCGATCGCATCGAATCAATGGCGGATAAGAATGCATCCAATTTCTCTTTTATTTCCTCAACAGAAATCCGATGACTTTCCAATTTCATTTTAGGTGCCAGAATGGAAAGAAGATGGTCGCTGAAGCCTTGCATTATTTTTTCCAATTGCTCATAATAATCATAGATGAATGTTTTGGCGCTCTCATTCACAAGTAACGATAAAGAGCATGCTATCGGGTGCTCGAAATCCGAGAGAATCAAAAACCGAAAATAGGTCAATGAATTGACTTTTAAATCAGGGTATGGCAAGATCCCAAAGTAATTCATCTCTTTGGCTTGCTCATTTGTTATATCGAATACATTATCTCCAATGAGAAGCGAAATACTCTTGATTGCAATTTGTAAATAATTCCTTTCTGTAATATATTGATTGTTTTTATTCGGTTCATCGTCATCCATCGGCGTCGGAAACATAAACACCGATTCCGGTCCAAAATTAGAAAAGATCGAAAGAGATATTCCTCGAATTATTTCGGATTGCATTCTGTACCTATTTGGCTAACGGAATTTAAATATTTTGTTCCCCTTCAGAAGATAGAATGGAGATTACAGAAATTGCCGATTTACTGCGAAATTCACAACAAATAAAGAAAAAATACCTTCTCCACCCCACACTTCAGTTTTTCAAAGAGTTCGGATTCAAAAATGAAACTATATTTGCCGCTTTCGGACAAGATAGCGCAGCAATTTTACCAACGCCCAATTCCGAACTCTTAACACTTTTAACTATTGATGAGATTTCAAGACAATTTCTCAGCTTGAATCCTTTCGGCGCGGGATATTCATCGCTGTTTGTAGCATCCGATGATATATATGCATGTGGAGGCCTTCCCATTGCGGTGTGCATCTCGGTGGGCGCCAAAAGTCAAGACGAATTGAAGTCCATCCTGGATGGGATAAATAAAGCATCC
>CAZUTM010000147.1:0-11917 GCA_964623665.1 uncultured archaeon | reverse complement strand
TGTGAGAATTACTAAACCTTACAATAAGAGAAAGTGATCTCCGCTATTTAAACTGTCGGCTGTTTTTTCGAAAATCTCCAATTTCTTTAAATAATAGATCAAAGGTGCCCTACCCTTATATAAATAAAAACGAACTATCGTTTTTTATTGATCTTATAATTCACCCGACGGTCTCGACCAAGAATTGGAAATTTCAACACAAATATAAATTAATTATTAATAATTATACCATAAAATTTCTCATGTGAACAATTTTATCAGAATCAACATTTTGAATTAAAAAAAAAAAAAAATTTCCGGATTATTTTTCCTATTCGATGCATCTAATTTCTTTTAGAAAATTTTCAACATTTATCCTTTGCTCACGATTTTTAACTCGCTCATTCGATAAAACAAAGGAGAAAAACAACCGAAATCTGATGCATCTTATGGGTCTAAAAGTTTATTGTCGCGCTTTTTGTGTTATGGTATTCTATGTTCGTCAAAAAATTCGTATCAAAATTAGGACTTAGGGTGGACATCGAGAAGTGATTGATCGGAATGGCTTTGCTAAACCCTATTTTTAATTTAACTACATTTATGGAGATGGGATATTTCGATAAAAATTTTCACTCCAACAATGGAACTTAATACAATCTCTTATTGGCTTAACAATAAAGTTTAAGTTCGCCTATCAAAAAAAATTTGGGGGGCATTATCTTGAGTATCGAAATTTCAAAATACTGAGCCTTAGATGTTTATGTGTTGAAATTGTTGGAGATATTCAATAGAAATAAGATTATTTAAAGGGCAAGCAATGCTATCGATAGTTTGCATGCAAATCGAGTTCCGAACCTTTAGCAGATCGGAGACAATCTTTTAATATTTCAAACACCTTACTATAATTGGGAATGATTGAAACGAAATTGTTGAGTTCAATAATTTCGTCGGTCGGTTCAATTAGCCTAAAATCCTCCGCTAAAATTTTTGGTTTATGATTGAATTTTTTAATCATTCCCATTTTTATTTTTTAATTTTTCATTCTTCTTGTAATAGAGATAGGCAATAACAAACATGCAAAAAAGAGACCGAAAAAAAGTTTCCGTGAACTGAGTTTTCCACGTTCTGTTTAGCACGTGAATATTCTTTGGGAATGCCCATTTCCCTTATTTTTTTATGTATAGAATCGAACTCATTACTTCTCGGCGTGATCACGGGCTATACATGAAGTATTCTTCATCCAAAATGTTATTAATAAGAATGGCTATACTCAAATAGAAAATGAAAGATTCAACAAATGAAGTATTGAATTTGGGAACGTGCGCAAGCCATACTTCTTTGGCGGGTTTTTCGTATCTGACCCGCTTCTCTACGGGGTGGGGCCATTAGAATTTTTTTGGTGGTGGATCACAAGGAGGGTGGCCGAAATTCGCAAAGATTGCAAGCGGAATTACTACGGGAAATATAAGGCACTTTTGTTTATCATTGGATTGTGCAGTTTCATGATAATCGGAATATCTCTAATCTCCGAAGGGAACCGGAATGGTCAAACGACGCTTGTCGCAGCAGATGGTGAATCCCGGAATTTTAGTTTCAATTACACGAAAGCGTATCACCATATTCAAGCGCAATTGGATTTTGGCTATCGAATTCCCGGAACTTCTGCATCAAATTTAACTAAAGGATATATCATTTCAGATCTGTTTTCTATTGCTACTATCATTCAGCACGAGTATTCGGTTAACGGGGTTCCTTGCACAAACATTATTGCTAAAATTAATGAAGGGAAAGGGCCTATTCTAGTATTCGGTGCCCATTTTGATAGTCGGGCTATTGCTGAAAAAGATCCTAACCCGTCGATGCGAGGCCTTCCGACGCCCGGTGCTAACGATGGGGCAGGATCGGTGGCGGTACTCATAGAGTTACTGAAAGTGATTTCAAGCAATGCCTCTTCTTTGAATTATGAAGTGTGGGGCATTTTTTTTGATGCGGAGGATCAGGGGTATGGCGGGATGACCGGATGGAATTACATCGAAGGATCCACGAAAATGGTTCAAGAAATGAAAGATAATCCCGAATTCTTTTTCGGAATCGGCAGCGGAAAGCGGTTGGGTGATATTTATAGATTTATTTTGTTGGATATGGTATGCGGAAAAAATCTCAAGTTGATTTATGAAGATTATTCGAACCGAACTCTCTTACAATCTATTTTTGATACAGCGATCCGATTGGGATATTCCAATATCGTTCCAACGGATACCAGAGGTTTTGCCATCACCGATGACCACACGCCATTCGCGCAAAATGGAGTAATTACGGCCAATCTGATTATTAAATTTTGGGATACGAGTTCGGGATGGCCCCACCATCATACCCGACAAGATACTCTTGAGAATATCGATATTGAATCTATTAAAATGATCGGGTATACGTTGGAAGCGTGGATCTCTGATTTCTTTATCTTGAAAAAATATTCGGTTCAAGATCGGCCCGAAACACCTTCGAACATCAGCGGGTATCGCGCTGTGTTCCTATTCGCAGTTCTGGGGCTTAGTATCATCATCAGAAGAGTAAGCGTGTCTCGAATTCAATGAATTTCATTCCGGAAGAATTTATCGAATCGGATAGTTAAGAAATTATGATTTTAAGCACATTTTCAGAATGGAAGAGGTTTATTGCAGAAAATCGTTGATGTGGAATTTTTCAACACAACGTTAAACTGCTTTTTGGTGTTAAGGGCTATTCAACGGATAGATCAAAGATGCAAAAGGATTTTGGCCGAATAAGTCCAAACATTTAAATCTTCTGCGCAAAAAACGTTTCAAAAAAATTTTGAGGGAATAAGGGCCTCCCTATTAATATCCACGCTCTACATGGTCGTACACGGAAATATTTTTTCAGTTTTTTTATATTTATGCCCTTTTTGCTAAAAACTGGTCGCCTTAGCCTTCAAGTAATGGCGCTGATTGATCAATGCATGAAGATTTGGATTGTGTATGATTCGAAGTTTGGAAGTAATATCAAAGTGGCGGATTATATGAAACATTTGTTAGGATCGAATCATGAAGTGAAGGTTTCTTATGCCAAAAAGGTGTCTCCATCGATGGTGGTAAAAGATAATCCCGAAATCTTATTGTTTGGTGGACCGTTAAGAGCGGGAAATCTTAGTTATACGATTCGTAAATGGTCGGAAAAATTCGGCAAAGAAGCAAAGAAGAAAAGCTTAATTCTTAAAAAATTAGGCTCGTGGGAAACGAAAGGAAAAATCAGTGAGGAAGATCTGCAAAAAGCGGAGGGAATGGAAAAGAAAATTTTGGAAAAATCGCTTCATACGCCCGAAATTTTAAAACATTTAATGGCCGGAATTCCATGCGTTGAATCCCCTGTTGAACCGCTTTCTCTTTTCGTGATCACGCCAGACACGGGAAAAATGAGCGATACACGTTTGGAAGAAGGGTATCACCAGAAAATTGAAAAATTTATAGAGAGCATCGAGATCTAAACGCTTCCGATTGATTAATTTTTTTATTTTGTTTTAATCGCATCTCGATTGTGTGACATTTTTCTTTCCGTTTGTTTTATCAATAATTTTCGCCCTTTATTTATAAACTGCGTGTGTAATTTCTTATGAAAGGTTAAACCACCTTCTTCTCAACCCATTTATCATATTTCAGCGACATCACATCGAGATTCGGATTTTGGAGCGCTATTTCTGTCGCATATTGATTTCTATTCCAAAAAAGATGGGATTGGTTGTTGGCTATCCCTTGCAACTCATCAATGCTATAATCTCTATCAATGTTTTAATCAATCGGTTGACCGAAATTTGATACATGCTTTATAATAACATTGTTCATTGCTAAATAAATTTATATTTTCAAAAAACGAATATAACATGAGATAAATGAATGATTTTTCAGATATCGACCTGATTATTAATCAATCGGCGGAGCAGCAAATCAATTTGAATAAATCCATTTTGAAATCATACCTCAATGACCATACTATCCTTTTCTCCTTATTTGGAACAGATGTTGATGAATATATTGCCCGGGCAACATGGCGGGCCATCCAACAAAATACTACTGCAGATATTTTCACAGAGCACGTGTTTAAAGATATCTTTAAACCGGAAACAAAGCCAAAATTTAAAATATGGCTTATCGCAAAAAATGAATTGGATATCAAGAAACTTCAAGGACAATATCCGGATAAAATAGATACCGAAGTTCTCAAACAAATAATCCAATCGAATGACAAGAAATACTTCAAAGCAGAAATTGATGGGATTATCACTGTGGGCCTTACTCACCCCTATAAAAAAAATGAGATCATTTTCGATTATAAAAATTTATTCATTGAAGTCAAATTATTTACATGTCCTATTGAAGCACCAAAGAGATCGGTTATTAAACATCTGCGCGATCAACAATTGGGAGAATATTTCGAATTAAGGGATATTCTTGGTTTGCTTTCCTTTTCCTATCTTCATAAAGATGAAGATATCAATCCAGTCGCCGTAAATACTCCGGATTTCAAAGATCGTGAGCCTCCAAATTCATATGGGGTTCATTTAGTTCTGCTAAGTAAAGAAATTTTAAATGATGGGTTGGAAGCGCCCCAAAGAATCGAAAATATTTTTGAAGGAATAAATCGCCATCAGATAATCATGAAAGAAGTGAATAAATTACCCGATAATTATAAATATTCGATAATTTATAATATCATAACGGTGGTCAACATGTCCCACTTAATTGCAGAATTGGAGAATGAAGTGAAAAAGGCGCGGGAAGAAAAAGAGAAAGAGCGGGAAGAAAAAGAGAAAGAGCGGGAAGAAAAAGAAAAATTAAAGCAGATTCTCGAAAAATACAAACAAAAATACGGCGATTTATCAGAATAATCATCATGTTTTTTCATGCGAAATCGTCGCAAATCATGAGCTAAAGCAAAGAAGAGATGCCTGTATAAAATTTCATAATAAAAAACGCACGCTGTCGATAAATAAAGTGCGTAAATTCATATGAGGTTATATATAATTCTTAAAAAATTAGGCTCGTGGGAAACGAAAGGAAAAATCAGTGAGGAAGATCTGCAAAAAGCGGAGGAAATGGAAAAGATATTGTTGGAAAAATCGCTTCATATGCCCGAAATTTTAAAATAGTTAATGGCCAGAATTCCATGCGCTGAATCATCCGTTGAACCGCTTTCGCCTTTCGTGATTACGCCGGATAAGGGAAAGATGAGCGATACACGTTTGGAAGAAGGGTATCACCACAAGATTGAAAGATTTTTTGTGAGCATCAGGATCTTGTGTCTCGATTTTCTTCGTTTCGTTTTAAAAACCCATAAATTTTTTTTGTTTTGGATTCTTTTCATGATTGGGCGGTATTTATTTCAATCGAATCCGAGCGATCTGTGGTGTTTTTACTTCGTTATGCTGAAATCGGGCTTATGAGTGAAAAAGTGAGGCAACGTATGGAAGAAGGCCTTCTTCTCAATTTGTTTACCATATTTCAGCGACATCACATCGAGATTCGGATTTTGGAGCGCTATTTCGGTCGTATATTGATTTCTATTCCAAAAAAGATGGAAATGCTTGCCGGAAAAGTTCTGAATTTTGTGTTCGGGATTGTTTCGTATAGTCCTATTCTATATATCGAGAAGCAAGAATCCGCGTTGAGAAGCGCGTTGAAGAACTTTTTGCGTGAAAAGGCGATTAAAGGGTCGGCTTTGCTGGACAGAATAGAGAGTAAAAAGGTTCCACTTGCAATTACGGTAAGATCCTCGGATGATGCCGTTAAACGGGAAGATTTTACTGCTCAATGTTTCGAAATCTTGCAAAATGAATTTCCCGGGGTTTTGTTTGTCCAAGAGTGGAAAAAACCCGTATTTAGCTTTGAGGTAGAGATACGGGATCTTCGCTATTATATTTATGACCAGAAAGTCGAAATGAACTGGCGGGGCCTTCCCATTGAAGATAGATCCGGTGCCATCCTTAATTCGATAGGAACCTATAACGATATTATTTCGGCCCTTATGGTTATGAAACGCGGGATCCATGTGTTACCTCTGCATTTCAATATATTACTCGAAAATAAGAATTCACGTAAAAAAAGCAAAGAAAACAAAGAAATATTCGTGCATTTGATGAAATATTATCCCAAAG
This sequence comes from uncultured archaeon, assembly GCA_964623665.1. GTDB lineage: Archaea > Asgardarchaeota > Lokiarchaeia > Sigyniarchaeales > Promethearchaeaceae > CAZUTM01. The sequence goes on along the minus strand of CAZUTM010000147.1, from coordinate 5,772 downwards.
ATGTATTTTTCGCTTTTGAAATTGACCATGTGCAATTAATGACGAGAGTAATGAAAAAAATTTCCAAATTTTTAAAAAATAAGCCCGCATACCTTGCAAATGAAAAATATTATTCGTGTAACATGTGTATATTTGTACGAAACAAGATTACAGCTTTATTTTGTAAAAATTTTTCCCAATTTTTGCTTCAAAGTTTGTTTGAATACGGCGAAGAGATCCTCGATTCGAATTTGATCAAGGTGATGGCAAAAAATGACCGGAAAAAACTCTTGGATGCGCTGATCCACGAACAAGATCAGCAGAATTATGCGTCTATTCTCAAACCGCATATTATAAAGTATGAGTCCATCATCGTTGGTGATTTTGAACATTCATTTTGCCCTTTTTCTTTAGAAATGTACTATCCTCTGAGAGCGCTCGAATATTTGATGATGTTTCCAATAATAACTTTTGATCCGGCCGCCTATTGGGAAAAGTTACGATTAATCGATCCGTTCATCGACCTTTCAAAAGATGGCAGCGAGTTTCCCGTCTATAATTGTCCATTTCTTTTTGATCCCTTTCAAAATGATGATCCGGCCATGAATTCATGTTATCAATCGATATTGGATCAATTGTATGCGTTATTCGACTCTGAATCATGGTTCATTTCAATCCTTAGAGAGGGAAAATTTAAAAAAATTTGTGGTTAGACAAAAAAATAGGAGGGAAAGGATGGATTCCCATCGAATATTCATGCTCTGCGCGGAAGATGGATAATTGTGTTCTTGAAAGTGTTGGAATACGCGACACCCGAAACTTATTTTCCTTTTCGATAAAAAAAAGAAATGGAGGCGGGTCATCTCGCAAAATAACTCTGCAATAACCAATGCCTCTCAAAATATAAAGACTTCTGAGCCATACAAATTAACTTCTGCGGTTAAATAAAGAACACCGTTCCAAGCAAACAAGGATTCTGGATCTATAGCATTATAGACCGAATCAAATTCGCTCAAACGAATGGTGCCGTCCGCAGTGCCATCAGTTCTCCACATTTTAAATTGACCCGTACCATTATTAGCGCTAAAGTAAAGGTAGCCATTCAGCACAACGGGACTAGAAATTCCTGAATCTCCAGCTCCGGGATTTATATCTTTTACAAGATACGTACCTGCAGAGGTACCATCAGTTCGCCAAAGTTCGGAACCGACCGTGGCATTATTCGCAACCAGATACAAGATCCCATTATAAACTATTGATTCGCTAACTCCAGTGGAGCCTAAGGTATTGATCAAATGAAGAAGAGTGGTACCGGCAGCGGTTCCATCGGATTTCCAGAGATGGGATTCATATGTAAAGTCGTTTATTGCGGTGAAAATCAACGTGTTGCCAACTGACCCGATAATATTAATATTTGAAGATGACGCTCCGGGGAAGATATCCTTCACCATAACGGTGCCCGCTTCGGTTCCATCCGATTTCCACAATTCAGTACCGGCAGTAGGATCATTAGCGGTAAAGTAAATGAGCGTATTGATTGTGTACATCCCATTTGGGCTCGAACTTGCGGCACCAGGATTAATATCCTTTACCATAACGGTGCCCGCTACGGTTCCATCAGATTTCCATAATTCTTGTCCGGAGACGCCATCGTCTGCAGAAAAGTATAATCTATTTTGGTGAATGATGATTCCGTTGATCCGAGAATCCCCCGCATTGTTTATTTTCTTTAGAATCGTTGTTCCCACTTGAGTACCATCGGTTTTCCATAATTGAGGGTCATTTACGCCGTCATTTGCAACAAAGTAAAGAACTCCGTTCAAACTAACCATGTAATTGATATTTGAGTCGTCTGGGCCGGGATTAATATCTTTTACCATAACGGTGCCCGCTGCGGTTCCATCCGTTTTCCATAATTCGGAACCGTGAGTTGCATCGGTTGCGATGAAATATAACGTGCCCGCATTTTCGACGAAAGTATTAGGGTTTGAACCATCAGAGTTCGGGTTGATATCCTTCAAAAGAACCGTGCCGTTTGAAGTTCCATTCGTTTTATAAAGTTCAACGCCCAAATCAATCGTTTCTGCGGTGAAGTATAGTTCATTATTGAAGATCGCTTGGATTTCAGGATAGGCCGATAAGGTGTTTGTGTTTATATTTTTCACCATAACCGTCCCCGCTGAGGATCCATCGGATATCCATAATTCATTTCCAAACTGTAAGGTCTCTGCAAAGAACACTAAAATGGTATTGTAAGAAATTACATTGTAAATGTTTGATGATTCGGTACCGATTTTTATGTCTTTAAGCATCGCAGTCCCTAGTGAAGTGCCATCGGTTTTCCATAATTCGGAACCGTGAATTCCATTATTTGCTGTGAAATATAAAAGTCCGTTGTGAATCGTGAGTTCTGAAATACTCGAACTTGCCGTTCCGCTATTAATGTCCTTCACAAGCACAGTTCCCAACTCGGTTCCATCGGTCTTCCAAAGTTCTTCTCCGGTAGTGCCGTTATCTGCAGAGAAATAAATTTCACCATTGTATAGAATGAAATTGTTTGCTCGCGAATTCCCGCTGGGATTGATATCTTTCACCATCACGGTGCCCGCTTCGGTTCCATCCGATTTCCAGAATTCGTAACCGTGAGTTCCATCATTTGCTCGGAAATAAAGAATATTTTGAATGATTGCTAGACCAAGGGGATCACCATCGGCCGTACCCGCGTAAATATCTTTCACCATTACGGTTCCCGCGGTGGTTCCATCCGTTTTCCATAACTCAATTCCGTTTGTGGCCGTTTTCGCTTTGAAGAATGCAATTGTACCATTTGAGACCATCAAGGAGATATCTGAATTTGGACTTCCGGGATTGATATCTTTCACCATCACGGTTCCCGCGGTGGTTCCATCCGTTTTCCATAACTCAAAACCGTTGCTATCATTAGCCTTAAAACAAAGCACACCGTTCACGGGGGTGAACATCATTGGAAAACTTGGTTCGGGGCCGGGATTAATATCTTTTACCATGACCGTGCCCGCGGCGGTTCCATCCGATTTCCAGAGTTCGATTCCGGATGATTCATTATACGCACTGAAGTAAAGCATGGCATTATATACAATAAACCCATTAGGATCCAATGGAATATCTCCGGTGCTTTTAACGATTGCCGTTTCATCTGCAGTGCCGTTGGTCTTCCAAAGAGTTTTTCCATGAATAGGAGCTCTTGCCGAAAAATAGAGTTCATTATTGAACTCCTTAAACGTTTGGCTTTCTATAGAAGATTCAATTCCCGGGTTAATATCTTTTACCATGACCGTGCCAGAAGAAGTGCCGTTGGTCTTCCATAGCTCCATACCATGAATTCCATCATCCAAGGCGATATATAATTCGCCTTTGAATACCACGAAATTCGAAAGCGTGTTGACCCCGTAATCCTTGGTTTCAATATCTTGCAAGAGAATGAGTTTATGTTTGACTTCGATAGTCCAAGTGTGAGAAGTGTTGGCGCTTCCATCGGAGACACAAACCGTAAGCGTGTTTTGACCCACGGGAAGTAATCGGGTGGACAATTGATATGTTGCCCCGGAGGCACCCGCAATCGGCTGATTGTTTAATTTCCACGAATATGAAATCGAACTTCCATCAGGATCAGCGGCTTCGATTGCTGCGATAATCAATTCACCTCGATCGATGGATAATGAATTTACACTCGGCACTTTTTGGGTAATAATCGGTGCTTGGTTCAAATCCAAGACGGTTAGATTCCATTCCGTGGAAACCGTATTTGTGCCATCGCTGATAATAACTTTAATGAGATATGTTCCGGCAGAATTGAAATCTGCTGTGAAGGTATAATTTTTTGTGTTGACTCCGATAATCGGAGTGGCATTTTTCGTCCAATTGAAAGTGAGTGCCAGATTGTTTTGGCTTTTCACTTCAACGCTGAATTCTATTGATTGCCCTTCATTAATCGTTGGATTTGTTGTCGGAGTGCGCGAAACAATTTCAAGGGCGGATCTTTGATTATTTAAAAGAACCCCTATTCCAATCGACCCCGACACAATCACTATGATTAAAATGATGGCAATCTGCTTCTTATTTTGAAGAATTTCTGGCATAAATACATAGAATTTAGATAAAAATAAAAGGTTTGTTGCTGCAAAAAATCTGAGCGAAAAATTCTTTGAAGCAAGGAAGTAAAAAACAGAGGATTGCAATTCACGCTATTCGGGATTTGTAATTTTCAAGTATTTTACCTTGTTTTAATAATTTCCTTTTAAGATTTTTTCAGCAAGTTTCACGGTTTCGATCTTTTTATCATTATGTTCCTTGATCGCTGCAAGAACCTTTTCGGCACATCGCTTCTTACATTGGCCGCAAAGTAATTGTCCAGATCTGCATTCTGTATAGAGATCATTGAGTGCTTTGTCATCGGGTTCGAAATGAAAGTTTAAAATTTTATATATCATGCATTTCTCGGGTTCTCCACCCAATCGACGCTGTTCTTCTGCATTGCCTCTGCCTCCGGTATATGCGCCCATAATCTTCTTTTTAATTTCTTGCGGCGGGTCGCTGAATTTGAAATAACTGTTGGGTCTGGACTTCGACATCTTCTTCGTAATATCATCCAGCGCGGGCATCAATTTATGGTAGGTCGAGCATGGTTTAATGATCGCTTGTTCATTTTTCGTGAAATACTTGGCAAGATCGCGCGATAGCCGAATGTGGGGATCTTGATCGATTCCAACAGGCACCACGGTCGGCTGGATTTCATCTTTCAATTGCGGTAAATAAATATCTCCGACCTGCACCAATGCAGCGTTGTAGAGCCCAAAGGATTTATCCTCTCCATAGATCGCTTTCATCATATTCATCGTAACATGCGACCCGGCATCAAACACCATCTCTTTAACCAAGTGTTCCTTGGATTGGAGCCAAATATACGCACGATTCGGATCCAAGCCTAACGCCAAGATGTCCGCAACGTTGTCGATAGCAATTTCAAAACTCTTCTCGTAAGGTTGATGATGATCCGCCCATGATTCGATATCCGCAATAGAATAGTACACATAGCCCCCTTGTTTTTGCAGCTCGACCATTTCCGCCGCGGTTGTGAGCGTGCCGAGGTGATATGAACCCGAAGGTTTGATTCCGCTGATCACCGCCCATTTCTTCCCGGCTAAATACGCTTTGATGATCATCCCGAAATCTCGGTGCCCGAAGATCAGCTTCCGTCGGAAAAAACGATTGGATTCAATGAATGAAGCCGGAAGTTCCAAATCGTTGGTATCCTCGATTCCGAATTCCTTAATGAGATATTGATAATCCTCCTCACCGATGAGTTCATTTCCCCACGGATTGAGTTGTGGGTGCGGTTGTTCAGTCATACGCTCGAAAAACCGACATTTTTAATAAAATCCGCGATTTTCAATAAAAAAGAATCGGGAACATGCCTAGCTATCCCGGTTTTATCGACTTTGAGAAAGAGGAAGCAAACCATGAAGGAATCGTGGGTTCAAAATAGTAAAAGATGTTAAAACATAATAACCCTTTGGGAAAAAAGTTCGGTGAATAGAATTACCCACGTTCTGAATTCAGCATGGCTTTTTGATGGAAACCTTCCTAACTCCTCGTAAATTTTTTAAGTTTATAAAAAAGCCCATAACCGGACCGAGTCAAAACATAAAACAAAATAAAAAAAATCAGCGGGATATGGGCAGTCCCGCAGAATATCCACACCAAAATCGGAACGTGGATAACTCGGTCCATCGAAACTTTTTTTCGGACTTTTTT
>CAZUTM010000146.1:0-12022 GCA_964623665.1 uncultured archaeon | reverse complement strand
GAGCGAAAGAAACCCCGGTCAAAATGATATTTGATCCGAAGCCCACACTTTTCGATGTTTTAGCCTTCCTCAAAAAGGAATTAACTGCCGCCCGACAAGAGACTTACGAGGCGGATAAGAATGTTGATAGTCTAGGAAGATTACCGGATTGGCTATTATCGTTTTTAATTAAGATGTTTCGATTCTTAGATAATCATAATCTCGCACCATCTTCAATGATCCGCAGCGATCCGTTGTATTGCAGCGCATTTGTCACAAATATGGGGAGTGTGGGTATGCAAAAAGCCCCTTTTCATCACCTTTTTTCATGGGGAACAAGTTCTCTTTTTTGTGGAATCAGTGCATATGAAAAGCGACCTGTTATAAATGAGCACGATGAAATTATCATTCGGGAAATTTTGGAATTGGTAATTACTTGGGACGATCGGATTTCGGATGGATTTTACGGCCAAAAAAGTGCAGAAATGCTAAAGAGCTTTATTGAAAATCCAAAATTGCTCGAGACTGCTCCAGATTTAACGGAAGAGAATTTAGATGCGTTGATGCTGGCACCTATTGCAAGAAAACATGAAAAAAGCAGAAAATAATCATTATGCGCCGTCAATTTTCACATCATCGATTTTAACTTCTTTTTTCGAATTTGCTTTGGATTTTTTATAGCCAACAGCCGCGATGATGATTAATATCGCAAAGATCCCGGCCGTGATCGTCCAAATCATATTATCAAACGAATCATCAATAAATTCTCTAATGAGACTCCGAGACACAAATTCCGAATCCGAAAGATAAGCGCGAACAGTGATGTTCACTTCACCAATCCAATACTCTTCTGTATTGAATCGAAATGAAAATTCTTTTGATTGTACGGTATAAACAACGGTTTCATTAAATAATATTTCAATTTTGACCGTTCCTTCGGGTCCCGAGCCGGACAAGGTCCATTCACCGCGAATCCGCCTTCCATCACCCATATCGGTTCCTACATTGCGACGAAGATTAATCGTAATTCCGGAATCTTGCGCACTGCTGATAATGGGTATAAACAACACGCAAAAGATAAATACTCCAAATAATCTCGAACCAATATTTCTTTCCATCGAATTCATTCACCAATCGAGGTAATCGCATTGAAAATAAAAAGTTTTGCGGAAAAAATAAAAAAAAAATGATTGCTTCACCCATCAATTTTAATTTGGTCTATTGAAACGCCCTTTTCGTTTGCTTTCTGCTTCTTTCGGTATATCCCATATTTTATAATCACCGCGATGACTACAACCGATATTGAGCCGATTAAAATCCAATTTTCTGTAGATTGTGAAATAAATTCGCGAATTATTGAGCGGGAAACGAATTGCGTGTCCGAGAGATACGCCCGGACAGTTATATTTACTTCACCGGTCGGGTAATCGTAGGTGTTGAATCGAAAAGAATATTCTCTCGATTGTACGGTATATACTTCATTATCATTAAATAAAATGACAATTTTAACCGTTCCATCCGGCCCAGAACCCGATAATGTCCAATCTCCACCCATTCTTCGTCCATCGCCCATATCGGTTCCTGCATTACGACGAAGATTAATCGTAATTCCTGCATCAACCGACAAACCAACCGCAGTTAGAGAAATCAACAATAACCCAAAAAGGGCTACAAGGGCAAATCTTTGTTTTTTTCTCAAATCAATCGCCGATTACAGATAATCAATGAATCAATAAAAGCGCTTCACCACGCATTTTATGTATTTTTATGTTTTTGTTGAAATAGGCTATACGCAATACGTGTTTCCTCTTTTTCAAGGACACATAATTTATACAAAAAATCGACTTGGATAAATCACGATTGGCAAGATATAATGAATTTAACACATTGGATAAACCGGCTTGCGGAAATTCTTATTGAATAAAATATAATTTAATAGGATTCGATGCTTGTGTACCGCATGGCACTTCCGCTTTGGTACATTTTCATTTTTGTCCTTTGTTTGATAATAACATCGATATTAATGATGATTTCTATGAAAAAATATGAGATTCGAACACCCGGTGAGCAACTTCCTCAATATGTGAAGGGTTGGCCTTATGTGGTCGAAGGAAAATACGACACAAATCATGCACCTCCGGAATCCAAGCCTTATTCCATAAAAACGCGTATGATCTCCGGGTTGGGCAATCTCCTATATAGTAGCGCCCCGTATTTCAATGTGATGGTAAAAATTTTTGGGATAATGACCTTTCCATTGGGGATTTTTATCTATCTCATTTTAACTGCCATGTTTTCCGGTTGGATTTCAATTTTATTTACATTAGGTGTAGTCGGCTTCGAAATCGGATGCATTGGGATTTATCTCTTAGGAATATATACAGAAAATCGACATTTTAAGCACGGAATCGTAGCCGCGCTTGCCTTTGGCGGGTATACCGTTGCTATTGTGTTTTGGATAATTCCCTTCGCGACAGCGGGGCAAATTCCAAATTGGTTTCTCGTCTTTCACATAGTCCCGATAATTTTATTTGTGTATCACGGTATAGCGGTTCGCGCATTCGATTTGCACGAGCAGATGCAGGATGTTCTTCCGAAAAATTGGAAAGTGAATTATAACTTGTCCGAATGGCTTCTCTTCTTTGGTGTTTGCGGGTGGATTATCGCTTTATTTGTATTATTCTCATGGGGCTTGTAACTCCTCCGAAACATGGTTTAATAAAATGGTTCTCGAAGAGCAAACGATTGAAGGTTGAACACGAATATTTTTTATTGATTATTTTATCGGAATGCAAAACATTGAATGAGAGATGAAAAAATAGCAATCACGTAGCCGAGACCTATTGATTACACTCTTTTCAGATAGTTAATCAGGTTTTTGGCATTTTTTTCAAAGTTTTTGTCATATAATTTATTATCTTCAACCCAAAAGCCGTTTTTGTTCAATCTTTGAGCGGATTGAGTCGCAGAGGTTCGTGCAGAAGACAGCGAAGGTTCTGCATGCAGCCATGCAAGGTAGGCTGAACTCGAATTTCCAACGCTTAGAAAGTAATTCCATTTTTCAATCGCATCTTCGCCCCAATTTCCCCAAAATGCATATCCCGAAGATGCCTCATTCATGTTATATGTGTAGGGCGGATCGTGATTGGGGCCCCATTCTCTCACTCCGTAGATCGGCAAATTTGTTTGGGGCTCGTATAAGCGGGCCCATCCGATCTTTTGATCGCCATTTTCGGTATATGTTATCTTGGATTGATTGAGCCATTCCACTGCGGCCTTTGCGGATTCCAACAGCCGTACATCTCCGAATTCGCAATAGAGTTCTAAAAATAATTTGATCATCTTGGAAGTTTCCGCGGCGTCGTAGGCCGGCGGTTCGAATTTTCGAGCCCATGCGGGCTTATGATTGAAATCATATTGTTGAGCCCATGCTTTTTGCATCGGAGAACCCCCGCTTCCTTGCACTTGTAAAAGCCAGTCAAGAGATTTATTCATCGATTCCAATAACCTGGTTCGATTTTCGGGGAGCATCTTTACCCCTTTCCATAATAACCGAATCATATTGTCCATCAAGCCATCGTTGAGAGTTGACCATACGGGATATTCTGGAAATTGATAATTGGTGCGTTGCGGCCATGCACCCCATGCATACTGCGAATTGAGAATTCCGATGAAGCCTTTGTTGATTGCCTCCAAATATTTCGGTTCTTTGGTGTTATTATAAAGATCTAAGAGAAAACGGATACAGCCTTGCGTCACATCATCATCATAAACGGCATGTCGGCGGGGATTCGAAGGGTGAGGCTGATACGGTTGATTTTGCGAATCGAAACGCGCGTTGTAATAAAACCCGAAATTAACCTCATCTTGAGCAAGCACCAACGCATCTCCAACACCTTTTGCGACAGATAGCCAATTCGGATTCGGTTCAAGCAAATAGAGAGCAATATACACGGCCCCGATTCTCGGCGTGCCGCTTTGCAGAGAAATTTCATTTGGAAACATCGGATTGGAGCCATCTCCATAGAAATGACAGAAATCCTCGGTAGCATAGATCGGAAATCCCCCGCACGGCTGTCTCAATTTCAGAAAATTCCAAGACGCGTTCTCCAACACTTGCAGCAACCATTGATCTTCTTGGCCAAGCATATCCAACTTATTATTATAATGGAGCCCGCTCGGTAAATCGAAAGGTGGTACAGACGGGCCAACACACCCGGTATAATAGGAAGGCCCCAGAGTTAAAAAATAATAAATGAAGCCCGAAGATCCGATTAAAATTGTTAAAACCAATACCGTAAATTGTGTTTTTATTAAGGGTCGGGATAGTTTTTCTTGTAAATAACGCCAAAAAAGAATGGCAGAAATCAAAAAATATGCCAGAAGCGTGAACCAAATAATTTCAAAGGCTAAAGCAAAGATTTGGCCATTCTCCCGAACAATCCAAAAATCAAATGATGGAGTTCGAAGCCAAATCAATGCAATGACGAACCCAATAAACGATACACTATAAAGAACCAATAAAATTCGCAAATGACTCTTTCCGAGATCCATGGTTCGGCCTATCGAGCGCGCGGAAAAAAGTAAAAACACCGAAGTCGGAATCGAAAAGAGGCCGATAACGACCTTCAAAGCGATTTCTTGAACAATATAAAACGGATCCGGTGCTTGGATTAAAAACAACGAAACTGTAAACAAAAGAATTAAACACATAGATTGAATAATGCATATAACCGAGAAAACCTTAGGATTTTTCAAAATCGTTTGAAGCTTCATAATTTTATAGGCCACGTTTATCCACAAAAAGATTTTGATGAAAAAAATAACCAATAATCGTGCATTTCATTTCTTGCCGATTTTGGCCATTATGAAAAGAATTGCGGCTAATACCACCAAGATAAGAGCCGAAATCAATGAGGAATATGCCACAATTGGTTCAAAAGGACTGACCGATATTCTCTTGATATATATCCCAACATACGCCCACACCACTACACCAGAATACGCAATATCTTGCCTTTTCACGAGTTGAATTATTCCGAGAATTAAACCAACAGCAATTACGAGAAGCGTCCATATCGGTTCCGAGATTCCCCATCCACCCCAATTATTTACAACAAGCACGGCGGTTACGTTTGCAATAGTTGCGACCGAAATCCATCCTAAATAAACCGACATGGCAAGATGAATTGACCATCTAATCTTCGGTTCAACATCCGATTTTCCGATATTCAATTTAGTGTAAATTAGGATTAGAGAGAACAGTATAACCAACATCGCAATAAGCGATAATTCTACCAATTCGTAATGCCAGAGGAGAATCCACACGAAATTTCCGATAGAAGAAACGATAAACCAAGGTCCTATTTTTTCAACTTCAGCACCCACCAACTCGTCTCCCTTGAATACTTTGAATTGTGTTATTGAGAAAATGGTTAACAAGAGATAAATGAGTCCCCAGATAGAAAAGGTTAATCCCGCGGGGACAAATAAGTTCGGTATATTATCCGAGAGTTCTCCCGTGGTCTTGTTGTTAATTGGGAGGATATTGGCTAATGCGTTAATCGTCAAAATGGCAATTAGAGATACGAAATTGAAAATTGCCAAGAGTCGCGTTTTTTGTATTTTTTCCATTAAAATCACCAATATGTCATTGATGCAACTATAGCTTTTAACAATTTTGATGATTATGCGCTCGTAAAGCGTGGAATACGATAATCAAATGAAGGAAGAAATCAAAAAATTCACTTAAAACATTTGCCATGTAAATATCTTCAATGAGCCTTGAAAATACAAATATATATTATCATATTTAAGAAAACTTCGTTCCTAGCAATTCGTTGCTTAATCTCCAAAGTTGTTCTTGAAGATCATGGGAATATGTGGCCTTTTTGGCTTTTCCTACCTTATCTTTAATAAAATATAAATCGGATCTGGCCGAATAATTAGAATTTATGGCCGCATTCACGACGTATGAAGCGGCTTGCTCAGAAGATTGGTAACCGGGCATAATATTCATAAAAAATTTCATGGCACCTTTAGCGTTTCCCGTTGTCATATTTGTCCTAACATGGCCCGGATGAACTGCATGTACCCGGATATTGGTTCGTTCCAATCGACGGGCAAGGGCATGGGTGAAAAGAACCATGGCGGTCTTAGATGCACCGTATGCTTTTTGAGATTGATATTTTTTTTCGGTCATTATGTCATTCCAATTGATTCCGAAAAACATGTGAATATTTGATGCCAAATTGATAATCCGGCTTTCTTCTGTATGTTTCAAACAATTCAAAATTGTGTTTGTGAGCAGAAAATGAGAAAGGTAGCACACAGCAAAGGTCGCTTCGAATCCATCTTCGGTAGTCTCCCGTTTCCAATGATAACTCCCGGCATTGTTTATGAGAATTGAAATTTGGGTGTTTAATTCGAGGATTTCTCGACCAGCGGTTCTCACGGAGCTCATACTTGCAAGATTGCAGAGGATCAAGCGAATGCGTTCATCTGCTACCCTTGTTTTCTGAACGAGTTCTTCTCGCAATTCCATAAATTTAGATTTGTTTCGAGCAAGGATGAGAAGACTATACCCTTGGTCTGCTAGTTGAATCGCTGCGGCTCTTCCGATTCCTGACGTGGCACCGGTAATTAGTGCGTATTTTTCTTCTTGCATTCCAAAAAATAAAGGATAAAAATCATTTTATTGATTTTGGTTGATATAAACGATTCTTTGAAGAAAGCTAGGAAAAAAGGGTCGAGGAAATTTTTATTTGATAAATACAATAGCTTCTGGGGTGTACAAGGTTTCTTGTATGTTCAACCGTTCGGTAGGGTCTTTAATCCCTTTAATTTTGCTTCCCAAGACATTTCCGGCGATTGTGGCCATGATCCATTCAAATGAATATTTGAATTTGGCTTTTTCCCAAAGTCGGATGAGAAGGTCCCAAACAATCACCACAACAATAATCATACTGATACTCGGCAATCCGCCCGCTTGTCCTCTTATAAAGAATTCCACGGTTCCGCCGGTGACCACATTCCCGAGCCATCTCATCAGAAATTCCGGATACACTTGCCACACAAATAAGCTGAGCGAAACAAGCCCCCATCTGCGAGCCCATGCGGTCTTTTTGACGAACTTTTGCAATTTATCGGATTTGGTAACCCGTTCACTGAATTCCACCATTCTTAAGACGGCCATTAAAATGATGATTTGCAATCCGGTGGTGATTAAATAAAACCAAGTCGGAAAAACATCGAATTCCACCTTAAATTGCCGCATATCGGATAATAATACGATCGCGCCGGATGCGATGATGAGCAATCCGATAAGCATTCCTTTTTTCGGCATATCTCTTTTTACATCCTCTTGGGCCAATTGATACCCAACGATGCCGCCGATAAAGGTGGTGCACATGAAGGGTAAGATAGGCTGTTCAACGCCGAAAAGTGCGGACAAGAGTAATTTTAGAAAGAATTCGCCAACAGAATGGAATTGGTATTGGCCCGACAATAGGGCATCTCCATAATAGCCCGGGAACCATACTTCAACAAGGGGAAGGATAATAGCACTTATAATAACGATTAAGACAGCCAATCCGGTCAAAATTGAAAGGGTTTTCTTTTTGTTGGATATAATTCCCGAACTTACAAACCCATAGAACACAAGGGTAATTATGGCAATCGAAACCGAAATGGAATTGAGGGTTTCAAAATGCATCACACGGTTGATGTATTCTGGTGCCCAACGGCCCAGTTGAATCGAACGGCCCAAAACACCCCAGTTTGCGGCGATCCCCTCGGTAAATAATGCGACAAGATAGAGCATAAATGCAAAGAAGAGATTCTTTATCAATATTGATTTCGCATTTTCTTTATTCATGGTTTTCGTCAAAATATATGCATGGACGCTCATTGAAACCATGAGAAACAAGGCTCTGAAGTTTGCCAAGATGAAAATAATCACAAAGAGCCATAAAAGTCCCGAATCTATGATTGCTTGAAGGTTGGAATAATTACTGGCTTGAGCGTGCCATGAAACGTGTATCAATACGTGAAAAGCCAACATGAAAATCATTGCCAATCCACGAAGAAAATCCAGCGAGATGATTCGCTTCATACTATCGTTTTGAACGCAAAAATTATAAAGATTTGCAAGTCGATTTTCCCTCTATTTGAAGAAAAGTATTGTGTTGAAAAAATAACATTCGGTCGGATTGCCCCGATTCTCTCCATCACCCCTCCCCATGGGTTTAGGCTGATTTCATTGACCGAATCTATTAATAATCATGTATTGAAGACCGGCATCAAGTTCGATGAGACTCTCTCGTTTTTCGATAATCTCACCGATTTCGTAAGTCTGAACATTGAAAGCATGGAGTGCATCCATAAAGTCCTTGTATGCTGTAGAATCAACGATGATGCACATGGATCCGGCCGTTTCGGCAGATTTTCCTTGTCTTAAATTGAACCCAAGCAAATCCGAGAGTTCTATGGATAACGGAAAGACCGGCAATGAGTGAATTTTGGCAGCAAACGGGGAATTCTCGAGACACTCGCCAAGATGACCTTGAAGCCCAAAACCCGTGATATCTGTCATCGAACGAATATATTGTTTCAATTTATATTCATGGATTGCAAGTGGAACAGGTCTCAATGAAGTTGTCATGGAAATTTCACAGCTTTTGATTGCCGATTCTATTTCATTCTTATTAAATTCATCGAGAATCCCTATAGCATCATCGTCTGCAAGCAAGCGATAGGCTGCCATGATGCCTTGTGTTCCGAGAGGTTTTGTAAGGATGATTTTATCGCCAAGTTTCAAGTTTTCTGCGGGTTTCCTTGTAATGTCTTCTGTCTTCATTATTGAATTCGTTAATCCGCCTAAGAACGGCCATTCGGAATAGGTGGTATGCCCTCCGCTAATCTCCGAATCAATGGATTTTAGAAAATCTCGAACGCCCTCCAACATTCGTTTGGGAAATGTTTCCGGAATGTCAGTCGGTAGAGCCATAAATATTAAATACGTGAGAATATCGGTAGCGTTCATTGCAAAATTATCGTTCGTAGCATTGCATGTTGTTATCTTTCCATAAAGATATGGATCATCCGTGATTGGAGTCATAATATCAACATTGGAGATAAGGGAAAGATCGGTTCCTTTGATGGGCTTAATCGAGCAATCTTCGGCGGCCGGATCGATCCCGACGCTTTCAAGTAGGTTACGAAGTGATGTTTGGTCGAGTTTACATGATCATCCATGCATCTTTGCTTTCATGGTGAGTCTATACTTTTTCACCCATAAAACCTCCTTTTTATGTGATTTCAAAGAAAACAATGCAAAATAAGCTTTTTGCATACGGATCAAAGGAAATATATACTCCAAAATGACTTACCGAACTCATGGAAAATGCAATTCTTCAATCAATCGATACGTTGATTGAAATCATCGATGGAACCAAACCCGAAAGCGAGTTGCCTCGAATTCCGACCCGCGAGGAAATCGTTAATTTGCACTATGCGTTTCTCAAAAGTCTTTTTCTTTTAACCGAAGAAGCCAAATAAGCGTGTTTTTTATTTCTTCTCCTTCCTTTTCAATTCTTTTCTGTTTTGCCAACTTTCAAATTGAAGCTTGAATTTCAACTTATAAGTGAAGTGAAAAGCGAGGGGGAATTACCAGTTTGTCAAGCGGAAAAAAATTAATTAAACCCGAAATCGATTCAAAAAAGAAAAGCAGTAAACCGATGAATGTCGAAAAGAAGGATGAGACAACGCAAAATCAAATTAAAAAAATGAAAGATGAGGCAAAACCATCACAAAATTTATCAAAAGAAGATGTTAAACGAAAGGAAGAAGGAAAGCCGGTTCAGAATAAACCAAAAATGGAGAACAAACAAAAAGAAGATTTAAAACCCGTAGTAAATCGACCCAAAGAAGAGAAAAAGCCAGAAAATACGCCCTTTAAAGCGGAAAAAGCGCAAAATCAACCTTCTCAACCTAAATCGGGAATAAAAGAGGAGATTCCACAAAAAAAGACAACGGTTAATATTTTGGATGAATCTGATAGCGATGAGGAATGTTTGGAGTTTGCTGATGATAGCCAACCGATTCAAGAGAGTGAATTTAACCCGGAAGAATATCTAAAGCAACGGGCTAAGGAATTAGAGGGTTCATGTGAAATGACCATGCTTCCGCCCGATAACGTTCCTATAAATGAGAGAAAACAATATCCCACAGAGCCATATAAAGTTAAAGTGGGAACTGGTTGTAATATTCCTCCGAACACGCAATCCCAAACGAATATTGGTATGATTGGACATGTGGATCATGGAAAGACCACATTAGTAAAAGCATTGACTACGGTAG
Organism: uncultured archaeon; assembly: GCA_964623665.1. GTDB lineage: Archaea > Asgardarchaeota > Lokiarchaeia > Sigyniarchaeales > Promethearchaeaceae > CAZUTM01. Next base: position 1,684 of record CAZUTM010000146.1, on the reverse strand, counting down.
AAACGGACCGATTCAATGAAGAAAAAACACGAGGGATTACCATTCGATTAGGTTATGCTGCGTGTACAGTAATGTATTGTCCGAAATGCGGATTGTACACCTCGTTAGAGGCGGCGATTCGCGATAAGCCGAAAAAATGGAAGCGTGGGAATTGTCCCGTTTGCCCCGATACAGATCTCGATTTTCAACGTCGTATTTCATTCGTTGATTGTCCCGGACATGAAACGCTCATGGCAACCATGTTGGGCGGAGCTTCATTAATGGATGCTGCGATTTTATTGGTCGCTGCGAATCAAAAATGTCCGCAACCTCAAACACGAGAACATTTAGCCGCGATTACAATCGCCGGGATTAAAAAAATAATCATTGTTCAAAATAAAATCGATTCGGTCTCCAAGCAGCGTGTCATCGAAAACTATATGGAAATTAAAAAATTTGTTAAAGGAACCATTGCAGAAAATGCGCCGATCATCCCAATCTCCGCTATTTTTAACGCGAATATTGATATTTTGTTCCAGAAAATTGAAGAACTTTTTCCAACACCTAAATTCAATGAATCTGACGCCTTCGAGATGAGAATAGTGCGTTCTTTTGATGTTAATAAACCCGGTTCTGAAATCTCGAAATTATTGGGAGGTGTGTTGGGAGGAACAATATTTGCGGGTCAAATCCATAAAGATGAAGAGATTGAAATTCGGCCCGGGATTATGGTTCAAAAGAACAAATATGTTCCCATTGTGACCACGGTAAAATCAATAACTGAAGGAAATAACTTTTTAGATTTTGCGACACCAGGCGGTTTAAAAGCATTGGGGACGCTTTTAGATCCGTATTATACAAAGGCTAATGCGCTCATCGGTTCGCTGATCGGCCGACCTGGAACTTTACCCGAAATAAAATTTGAAATTGAATTTAACTATTATTTATTTAAACGCATTGTTGGTGCAGAAAAGCTCATGGATGTTGGTGAGATTAAAATTGGAGAAGATCTCATGTTGGTCATTGAAACAATGACCACAATCGGGCGCGTGAAGAATGTAAAGAAAGGAAAAATCACATGCGAATTATTAGGTCGGCCGATATGTGCAAAACCAAATTCTTTAATCGCAATTAATAAAAGATTCAACAGAGTATTTCGTCTCATCGGGTGGGGCGTTTTAAAATGAAAAAACGTTCTGATCAATACATTTATAAATTCGATTTTTTTCTTAATACTTAAGCCTCGCGGTGAGAATTGTGAATTCAGAACGCTTCGAATTGAAAATAGATACATATCCGAACTGGAAGACCATTGAGGGTTTTGTTTTTGACAGAAAATATGATATCGCTATAGACGCTTTGCTCGATTTCATTGACCAAGCGATTAATGATAAAAATCAAGATTCATTATTCACCATAATTGAATTGCTTAAGAAAAGTTGCGATAAACGGAGAGAATATACAGAGAAGATTATTCCGAAACTTCGCAGTCTTCTCACTTCTCGCGATGATTTTATTCGTCGGGAAACGGTGGAAATAATCAAACTGATCGCGCTTTTTGATGTAAAGCTTTTAGAACCGATAATGGAGAGTATCACAGCGAGGATCTATGATTCAGATAAAGCGATTCGAGAAATTGCAGCCGAAATAATACATCTGATCTGTAAAAATGGCAAAGCACGAGGTTTGGTATTCAAACAAGATG
>CAZUTM010000145.1:9798-12057 GCA_964623665.1 uncultured archaeon | reverse complement strand
AAGGCTTGATCCAAAAAATCCCGTATCTCACCCTTGATATGTTTACGGGAATCGGCCCCTTTGCAATCCAACTGGCCAAAAAAGACAAAAACACAAAGATCATCGCTTGCGACATCAATCCGGACGCCATCCAATACGCCAAAATCAATGCTCAAAAAAATAAAGTTCAAGATGCCATAGAATTCATTCTATCCGATATTCGAAATGTCGATCTCTCAAAATATGGCCCAATACAGAGAGTTATAATGAACCTCCCGGAAAAAAATTTTGAATATCTCGATATTATTACACGCCTTGCTGAAACAACCCCCGTTTTACTTCATATCTATTTTTTTGCCCCGAAAGAGAATCTCGAACTCAAAGCTAAAGAATTATTAGAACAGCATCTCACCAAAAATAATTTAACCGCAATAAAATACCTACGAATCGAATCTGTTAAACCTTTTAACCCCGCTTTAGATACAGTAGCGGTTGACGTAATTTGCTCCAATATTAACAAAAATTGATTGTTAATAGTTGAATTTATCAGTCATTGGAAATTTTCAATAGAAATGAATTCGTTCGATGACAAAAACCGCCGAACCTTTGGGCAACACTTCACACCAACGACCATATTTGAAGAGTTCATCTATCCGCACATTAAAGAAGACTTGGACAAACATCTTTGGGTAGATCTTTTCGCCGGTGAAGGAAATCTCATTTTACCCATTTTAGCCCATATTCCCGAAAGCCATCGAATCGAGTTCTTTGAAAAGCATATCTTTTTATTCGATATTCAAGAGCATTGTGTGGAAAAAGCAAGAAAAAATGCAATGATGTACGGAATTCCCGAGCCGCTTGCAGCCCAACATATCCAACAGCGGGACTCGATAAGAGAGTATCCTACCTTTCTTTTCGATTTGCAATTACCGATTTATCATATCACAAACCCCCCCTACTTGTATCTCGGCTACATCGTGAAAACTAAGGAGACGCAAAAACATCTGGAGTATTTTAAGGGAAATAACGAAGGCTATCAAGACTTATATCAACTCGGATTGATCAATGACTCCCGGAATCGAATAAATAAGTTGATTTACATCATTCCAAGCAATTTCATCTTCGGGAACTCAATCTCAAACAAGATTCGGGATGATTTCTTTCCTAATTATCGAATCGAAAAGGCAGTTATTTTTGAAAAGCAAATTTTCAATCAAACAGGAACCAACGTGATTGTCTGCTTTTTTGAGCGAAAACCCCACCGAAAAATCGACCCGATATCATTCAAAGCGGTTAAAATTGGCCAAAAAAACATAGAAAAAGAATACACGTTGGATCCCAAATATCATTACAAAGCGGGCGATGAATTTGAAGCATGGGTTGAAAAATTAACCGCAAAAAAACCCCTTCAAATCAATTACTATTTAATGAAACAAGAAATCGAAGCGAATCCTGGAGATCACGAAGTGAATCTTATCGATGCAAATGGTTTCAGCCACGGAGAATATTCAAAACTCACATTCCGGGTGAATTCAACTTTGTATTCCAAAATCAAATCGAATCTGCTATGGGTTCGAACCGTCGATACGGGCAGCAATGAAGGCCGGGCGGGATTATATTTCATTCGAGATTCGTTCGGAGCGGACGGAATAGTGGTAACCAAAGCAACCTATCGAACCCATCCGATTCAAATTTTCATCGAACCAGTTCTATCAGAAAATGAACAGCTCTTGTTGCGGGATTACTTCAATCTATTATTAGAATACCTCAGAGAACAAACCGATAGCGAATTCATGACAACATATAAATATTCCGGGGCAGAATACACACGAAAATATTTCGGATTAAGCCAAGCAAAGAAAATTTTTGCCACATTTCCCATTTTAGAGTTATCGAATCAAGAACTTCAACACTTTACATCATTGATCCAAAATAGAGATACCGAGTCATTAATCTGCTTCTTATTGAATCATAAAGAGATCTACAAGAATGACCATCAACCGGAAAGCGCACAGCCGGAAAAAAAATCGAACACAAGCGAAAAAATCATCGATGGATTGCTAAAATGGATACAAAATGCACCTTGAAAACAAAATATAAAGCACCATAAACCGCGGGAATGGGAGATTCATTGCTTCGAATTTTTCGGTGTTAGCTTCAACATAATACGATTTTTCGTGAAATCTATCTTTCACGAAGTCAAATATATACCAAGATATTCACGGAATTTTTTTTGTACATTTTATTGTTTAAAGGCGAATGATGCGGAACAACGCAACA
>CAZUTM010000145.1:0-9698 GCA_964623665.1 uncultured archaeon | reverse complement strand
CGGGAACAACGCAACACGGGAACAACGCAACACGGGAACAACGCAACACGGGAACAACGCAACACGGGAACCAACAACAGTTGCTCAAAACATAGCAACGTAGGAATTAAATCAGCAACGCCAAGTAATACGTAAAAATAAATCCTGGGATTTAAGAAAGTGAAAAAAATTATTGAAAAGGTAAACAGTAAAAAAATCAAAAAAAGCATAGGAAAACAGGCATTCCCACAGAATATCCACAACATATACTGAACGTGGATAACTGGGTTCACGGAAACTTTTTTTCGGGCTTTTTTTATGTTTATTTTTTCCCTTTTATAAAGGGATGCATCATGGCGTTCTTGAATAATTCAATGAATTCCGGGATATCGGTAAATATTCCGTTGAACTCATTCTTCTTGGCCACCGTCATCATAACTTGCCCGCCATCTATATTTAATACCCAAAGATCTTTTTCGTTGAAATCGACAACGATCCACCCTTTATTTTTCCATTCATCAATCAAGGATTCGGCGCCGGTCAAATCTGTTGCAATACTGATCTGTGTGGACTCACTTTGTGCATTCAGCAGCTCCATAAGGCCATTTTCTTCAAGATCTCTTATCGTGGGTACCACAATTCGGACGCTTCGACGGGCAGAAATCAACCAATCTTTCATTAAGCGGATGAGATCGTCTTTATTCATGATTAAACCGGTCTTGCCGCGTGTTAAAGAGACAATCTTCGATTCATACTCGGCAATCCTTTTATTTGCCTCATCAAGTTCTTGAACCACTTTGTCCAATTCCAATGAAGCACCCATTTGGCTGTCGGATGTTTTTTTCTTCGATTCAATCAGCTTTTTGATCTTTCCTTCGTATTCCATTTTCTGCTGAATTGCTTCCTTTTCAAATTTATATTTTTGATCTTTAACTTGGCTCAGTTCCTCCAATAATTTTACACATTTCTCTTCAGAAGAAATTCGCTCATTGGATACTGCGATGAGCTTATTGGATAACTCTTTATTCCGCTCATTCAAAATCTGAATTTGATTATCTTTAGACTCGATAATCTTCTGAAAATTCTCAACTTTCAACTGCAAACTCTCGATCTTAGTGGAGATCTTATTAATTAGCTCTTCGCTCAAATTTTATCACCTCGAATTAACAAACTCATCACCGATTGACTTAAAATCGGTACTAACATGGGATGTTTTGTGAAAAACCCGGAAACCGAATCATTAGATTCAAGAATTGATAGCGCAGACTCCGTATCATCAATCACAAAAGAGTAGGAATTACATTCGTTCAATTTTGTAAATTTAAACCCAAATGACGATAATTGATCAACCAAAGGCTTTTCTTCCGGAAGATTGAATGTACAGCCGATATTCTTGAGAATCGAATTTGAGACACCCTTCAATACATCAATTATACCATGTTTCTCAAGATCAGAAAACTTTGGAACTACGATCCGAAGATTTCGTTTGGTTTCGGGAATCGATAATTTCAAAAGCATGAGAAATTGGCTTAATGAACTAATGACAGCATTTGTTTTTTGGTTAATGGCCTCATCTTCGATTTTCGTTTGTTTTTTCGCATGTTCCTCGGTTTGACTGAGTTTTTCATTCAGTTCAGCGAGTTTTTGATTGAATTCGCCTTTAATTGCTTCGGAGCGATCCTTTTCCGCGCTTAATTGAGCATTGAGCTCTGCTATTTTTTGTTTTAAGGTTTCATTTTCTTTTACAATTGCAGATTCATCTATCTTCGGTGTGTTCTCGATTGGTGCAACCGTTTGTGCTTGAACCGGTGGAGGCGCGACCGATGCGACCTTAGAAGTTTCGAGCTCTTTTTCCAAAGAGGTCAATTTTTGTTCCAAAAGAGCCTTATCTTGCTTCAATTTATCCAATTCCGCAGAAGTGCCCATAACCGAGTCGGAGGCTTTTTGATATTTGTCCTTCATTTTCTGAAGCTTTGTATTTAAATCATCCAATTTTCTATTCGAATCATTCAGTTTATTTGTTAAATCCAAGATTTCTGCATTCAGTTTTTTGTTTAATTCAAATTTCTCTTGTTGAAGTGCATCCCGTTCTTGATAATATTTTTCTAACTTTGAATTGGTTTCCTCAATCATCGTTGCGAATTTACCCAATTGAATGGCAAAATCCTCGATACGCTTCGATAGTGCCGAGTTTTCTTTCTCCAAGCGCTGCTGAATGCGCTCCGCATTTTTCTTCTCTTCTTCCATGTACGCCAAAACACTGGCATGGCGACGGGCCTCGGATTCCATTCGTAAAAGATTGTTCTCCTTTTCCAAAAGTTCATCTTTCAGATCCCGGTTCTCTTTATCCAGCTGTTCAATTCTTTCACTTTGCTCTTTGACCATGTGTTGCAGGTCTTTCACCCGAGTCTGCAGTTCAAGAAATTCCTCGAATCGCGACAAAACATTCACCCTTTTTATCTGAAATAAATATCGCCAACAAACCATATATTGTTTTGCAACACAAGCGCGGTAAAAGAAACAGAATTGAAAAAATAACGGATCCATTTGGAAAATTCAAAAAAAATTTACATCTCGGGATATTGGTCTGAAATCCTTTTTGCTGCAATTCGAAAGACCTTGCTTGTTTTCATCATCTCTTTCACATCATGGCCCGCACCCACAATCACAAAGCGGCCAGCATTCGCAATGATACAATATCCATTTCCGGCACGAATAATCGTCTCGCTTAATTGTTCCCGAAAGACCGTTAGGATGGCATTCTTCGCGGTCATAACCATTGCACCCGACAAACCCGCAAGAGAATCGCTTTCAATCTGAAATGATGGGAGCGCAGCAAAAACTATCTGATACCCGGTTAAAGTGCATAAACATAATGCTTCAACGGCACAATTCTCCGTAATATATGCTATCTCTTGTTGTAAAATCGGAATATCGGCCTCCGTTAGCCCCAAATCGCTACTAAAATGACTCATCTTCTTCTCCTTTGTTTGCTGAATTATAATTATAATCACTGAAAACAATTTAATAATCTTTTGCTCTTTGATTGGGTGAGTTTCATTTCAGAAAGTTATGAAGAAATCGAAAGCATTTTACGTAAATGTGGAAAAAGTGTGCAGAAAAGTATATATGGAGTAAGAAGAAATAGTTATAGCGAAGAGAAGGAGCGTGAATTGCTATTGGTCGATGCGTTATTGTCGAAACGGGACAAGCAGAATAAGCATATGTTATACTACGGTAAATGCAAAATCTGCGGTACAGATGTTGAAATAAAGATCCCGTTTGAGATTCTCGAGAAGGTTGAATATTTTCCGTTTGAATATTCATTTATTCATGGCGAACCTCCGCATGGAATGCTCCTTTATATCGACGCCAATTGGGCGATTCGAGGGATGGAACTTCTGAAAAATGTCAATTTAATGAGTACAATCGCCCAAAACGTACAAACCCCAAAGGAAGAAGAAAAGCGCTTCAAAATTAAAAAGAAGATTCAGATTTCGCCAATGATTATGAAATTGGGCATTGTTACGAAAAGGGAATATGAAATCATTTCGCTTATTGAAAAAGGAAAAAGTCTAAAAGAGATTGCCGAGCAGATAAAAATTTCTATGCAAGAACTCGAAGTATCAGTGCAAAAATTACTTCAAAAAGACATAATCGAGAAATTATAGGACATTTCAATCCAAAAAGGATGGTTTTAAAAAAAAACAATACAAAATCGAAAATTGAGGGAAGAAAAGCATAATAAAACCATTATTTCTGCTTTTTATCCATCTGACTTGATAATATAAAGAGAGATGCCGCGATCCAGATTGCTCTCCCAAAAAAGAACAACGGGTATTCATTACCGGTCCCGAATGTCATAATTAATGCAAAATACAATGTCCCTGTTGGAATTAAAAGAATTCCTATAATCATTCGATTGATTTTGGATTTTTGTATATTATCTTTCATGGACTTCTTCACATTATTCAAAGAATAAACCGCCGCTAGATAAAGCATCAAGGGAAACCCCATCAAAATGAGGAATAAAAGATTCATATCGGTGGTTACATGTACAAAATCACTTGAATCCCACTGATCGGGAGTTAATACAGCACCAGCACCGTTTTTAATTACTAGAGTTTCTTGAAGGACCATCACAATCCCGATAACAAAAAACACCAGTCCTACAGAAGCCACCACCTTTTTATTTATCCCGCTTGCGGAATGCTCAATCAATTCTGAAACAACATAAATCAAATAGGCGAATATTATACCTGCAAACAGTTGAATGTCTCGAATTATATTACATATCTGGAACCAAAGCATAGAATTCGCAGCATTTGTCCAAATAATAAAATCTGCACTTGTATACACCATCCAGCTCCACATTGCAATTCCAAATAGATGATTCAGAAGATATTTCTGTTTGCGATATATAATTAAGCCAGACACAAAGAAACAAACGACTTCAACGATTTTTGGAATCATGAGGTAATAATCATTTGGAGAATAAACAGCCATAACTCCAGTTTGGTTAAGTTGCCTAATAAATCTGTGGGCGATTTTACCGAATTTTGATATTTATCGTGATTTTCAGATATTTTTTTGCGTAAGACGTTTTAATTTAAGGCCGCCTAAAAAAGAATATGAATATTAAAGTGCATAGATTTTGGGCGCTTTTTTGGGGATTTGGATTAACTTTTGGATGGATTTATTACATTCTTACCGACCAATTACCCGAACTTCATGAAACGCCGCATCAAGCATGGATAGAACTCGTTGCAGAACTGATTCTTTCAGTGGGACTCATTTTCGTTGGTGTAAAAATGAAAACCATACAGAATACAAAATCGATTAATTGGTATCGCTTCTTTTTGGGTATGTATTTATTTTCAGCAATCCAAAGCGTGGCGTTTTTCGTTCAAGATGGATGGATTTCCGCAACAATTCAATGGCTACTGTTTTCATTGTGGTGTGTGTGGGCGATCTTAAACGTCAATAGAGAAGAATAGCCAGAACGAAAAAAATGAATAGCGGATGGGGGCGGATTTGAACCGCCGAAAACCGAATTAGAAGTCCGGCTCCTTATCCAAGCTAGGAAACTCATCCATTTGTTATTTTTAGAAAATCCACACCCCTTTTAATTTTTTTCCATGTGTTTTTTTGCATTCCCTCCTTATTGTGATTCGATGCTCTCGATTGATTTCCACGTGCATTCTTGGATCTCAAAGGATAGTTCGATTGTCGATAGCAATCTTATCATTTCGGTGCTAAAGCGGAAAAGGGTTTCGGGGTTTAGCCTTACCGATCATAATCAGTGGGATGCGATTCCGAACTTTCGCAAGCTTTGTAAAGAAAATGGGATGTTATTTATTCCCGGATGCGAGATTCAGACACGGGATCCAAAATTGGGTGAAATTCTGGTTTATTTTTCTGAAGAACCGCTGAAATCTCGAAATTACCTTGAGCTCTGCGACGAAGCGAAGTCCGCCGGGTGCTTGGTATTTTTGTCCCATCCGTTTGATCTCATCCGGCAAAATTGGGTGGAGAAAAAGAGAAATCAAAGAAATCCTTTGTTCATCAATCGGGAGTTCCGAAATAAAATCCATGGACTGGAAGGCATTAATGCCAGAAACTTGATCTTATCTTCCAACGAATATGCGCAGCAATGGGCTTCATTTTTCAAGGTATCAACAACCGGGGGTTCGGATGCGCACTCGGCTTTGGAAATCGGTGAAGCATTCGGGATGTTCGAAATCCACCAAAAAGTGGAAAAGCACTCGACGAATGACCATATCTTGGAAGAAATTCGACAGTGTTTGGAAAAAAATCGATGTGTGCCCTCACGATTTTTAAACAATCATTTGGCCATTCATGCATTCAACGTTCTTAAAAAATACACATCGGGCTTAACACAGATTACCGACTTTGTGAAATTCCCACTGATGCAATTCGGGAGATTTTTCTGAAATTGCGTAAGGATGCTTTATATCGAACGGTTTTTTTCTATCTTCATGGTCGAATTGGATTATGATTCGGACGAATTCATTCGGGTTGATATCGCTACCCTCGAACGCTTTATGAAGGATGTTATGAAAGGCGTTGGGGTTCCCGAGAAAGACGCGGAGATTATTGCTGACGTGCTTATTGAATCTGACAAAAGAGGGATCGATTCGCACGGAATCGGTCGTTTAAAAATGTATTATGACAGGATTAAAAAAGGCCAAATTAATCCCGTTACAAAATGGACGATCGAAAAGGAGCTTCCGGGCACCGCCTTGATTAATGCCCACAACGGAATGGGTCATGTCGTCTCGAAAGCCGCGATGCAAATGGCGATCGATAAAGCTAAGAAAGTGGGCATCGGAATGGTTGCCGTAGGGCATTCCAATCACTACGGAATTGCCGGATACTATTCCTTGATGGCAGCGGAACAAGGAATGATTGGAATCACCGGGACAAATGCCCGACCTTCTATTGCGCCGACATGGGGTGTCGAACCGATGCTGGGCACCAATCCGCTTACGATTGCCTTGCCTACCGATTGGGAATTTCCGTGGTGCGCGGATCACGCAACATCCATTATCCAACGCGGGAAAGTGGAAACATATGCCCGATTAAATTTGGATTTGAAGCCCGGATGGGTGATCGGCACGGATGGTGAGACTAGAGTGGATACCAAACAAATTCTCAACGATCTTAACAAAGACCTTGCCGCGCTTGCGCCCTTAGGTGGTATTGGCGAAGAATTCGCAGGATATAAAGGGTATAATTACGCCACATTCGTTGAAATCATGTCTTCTGCACTGCAAACGAGTTCATTCTTGAAAAATTGTCTGGGGATCAAGAATGGTAAAACGGTTCCCTTCGACTTGGGCCACTTCTTTATCGCAATTAATATTGAAGCATTCGTATCTTTGGAGCAATTTAAGAAGACGACCGGTGATATATTGCGGGATTTGTCGAATTCCAAGAAAATGAAATCCGCAAAACATATTTATGTTGCGGGAGAAAAAGAACACCTTGCATTCAAAGAAAGATCTCAAAAAGGTGTTCCCATTTCACGAGAAACACAAAAAGAAATGTCTATAATGATGAAAGAGTTGAATTTAACGAACTACTCTTTCCCTTTCAACTTTTAAACAAAATTTGATCATTTTCTAGCACCCAAATGATCTTTTTTTTAAATTGAAAGTATATTTCCGATTATTTTTTTTTACTTCAGGATCATTTTCTACAATTAATTTTTAATAGGTGATAGTTTTTCGACAATTTATAGAGAGTATAGTGGCGATATAGATAATATAGCGATATATATATTCCATCGGAACCGTTTATACCGCTTTCAAATTTACTCCATGTGTGGAAAATTTTGACTCGCTTTTCATAACGGGTTAATATAAGTTTTGCGTTCCAAGCAAAATTCCACAATTTTTAATTGAGGGGAAAAAAATGGAAAAGAAACAAATGATCGGAATCGGAGTCTTAGTACTCGTTGTCGCAGGAGTTATCGGGGTTGTAGCATATATGTCCCGGCCTGTAATCGTTATAACAATCAAAGGCTCCACCACGGTTCAGCCAGTAATTGGAAAAATCACCGAAGCCTACATGGATGAAAATCAATTCACAAAGAAAATTGATGTTCAAGTGAGCGGGGGGGGCTCCAGTGTAGGAGTTGCGTCTGCAGGTAATGGCACCGCAGATATCGGAATGAGTTCTCGAGATGTAAAATCAAGCGAAATGACTGCATACCCGAATCTTAAAAAAATTGCAATTGCAAGTGATGGAATCGCAATTATCGTGAACCTTGAGGTGACCGGAATCGAATCATTAACGCTTACCCAATTAAAATCAATTTATAACGGATCTATCACCAATTGGAACCAACTCGGTGGAAATGACAAAGCCATTGTGGTTATTGGAAGAGATTCTGCCTCTGGAACTCGTGAATTTTTCTGGGAACATGTAATGCTTAAAACAAATTTCACTACTAACATGGAAGAATGCAACTCTAATGGTTTGGTGAAAACCAAGGTGGTACAAACGCCCGGTGCTATTGGGTATGTAGGATTAGGATTTATCGACGCAACAACTAAAACTATCGCAGTCAAAGCAAATAGCACTGCTAACGCAGTTATGCCTACCATTGAATCGGTGAAAAATGGCACCTATTCAATCTCAAGAAACCTTTACTTGCTTACAAATGGTGAACCAACCGGAGAAATAAAATTATTTATTGATTTTGTGTTAAGCGCAAAGGGCCAACAAATAGTTGCATCGGAAGGATTTGTACCAATAATGTAAACGAAACTAAACGAAAATCAGTAACTTTTTTTTTCAAAAGAACAGGGTTGAAATCTATGAGTATAGAGCCTACACAAGAATTAAAATTGATTAATGTATCCGCAAAGGAAGAATGTAGCGATAAAGTATTGGAATGCTCGGATTTATGTTGTATTAATCCCGAATGCACGAAAGACAAGCGTGTACAAAAAGAATTGCTTGCAATTTCAAGTGTAGCAATTACCATTGTATTTTTAATTATCTTATTTTTACTTAAAGAATCTATTACTGCTTTTAACACTTTAACCTTTGAAGACTTTATTTTAGGCACCCATTGGCTTCCTACAATCACTAACCCGCATTATGGGGCGTTTACGATTATTGTTGGATCGATATTGGTGACCATCGGTGCGATTATTTTTGCAATTCCTTTGAGTATTGCGTGTGCGATTTTCATTTCGGAAATTGCTCCGCCCAAATTGCGGATTTGGTTTAAATCTGCTGTGGAAATTCTTTCCGGGATTCCTTCCATTATTTATGGATATTTTGGATTGGTAATCTTAACAAATTGGATCCGTATTAATTTTGATCAGCCTTCCGGTTCATCATGGTTGGCAGGTTCTATCTTATTGGGGATAATGGCTTTGCCTACAATAATCACGGTCGCAGAGGACGCTTTGAATGCGGTTCCTAAAGAGTATCGAGAGGCATCGTTTGCTTTGGGCGCGACCCGATGGCAGACCATTAGTCGAGTAACCGTACCCTCTGCGTTTTCGGGCATTACCGCTGCAATCACCTTAGGAATGGGCCGTGTTATTGGAGAAACGATGGCGGTAATTATGGTTACGGGAAACACCGCTAAGCTTCCGGTGCCGTTATACAATGTGTTCTCGACAGTTCGAACCATAACGGCAACTCTTGCAATCGAGATTGCTGAAGTGCCTCAAGGTTCTCTCCATTATAGCGCATTATTTTTACTCGGAGTTGTCTTGATGTTTATTGTCATTGTGATAAACAAGATTTCCACCATCGTTCTCGAGCGAATGAAAGAAAAATTCCATCCGAAAACCAAATTGGAACAAAATAACAAAAATAAGATCATAAAAAGACTAAAACAAATTATGAATTCAGCACGGGCTAAGCAAATGAAGAAGGGGTTAAATTATACCTTGGGCATTGCGACTCTTCTCGGGGTTCTCTATCTCATTTGGGTTATAAACCCTATAGCACTGGGATTGGTCGTTTTTGGTGGAATATCAATAAATTATGCAAAGAAATTTGTGAATCCGAAATATTCCGAAAAGATCGCTTTTTCGGTGATCTTCATTATGGTCGGAATTATAATGTTCTTTTTGGGTTTGATTTTATGGATTATTATTGCGAGGGGAGTTGGGTCGGGCGTTATAACCATCGATTTTTTGACCAAGCCGCAACGGGATATTGGAAGAGGT
>CAZUTM010000144.1:0-12078 GCA_964623665.1 uncultured archaeon | reverse complement strand
CTCTCTTATCTTCAATTGGTTCTTTCATTTTGTTGTTTTGCTCTTTAGAAACATCGGCTTCTGATGCTTTTTTTTCTCTGGAATTTTCTGCGGCCAACAATTTCACGCTCAATGTATATTTCTCCGCAAAAAATAAAAATTTTTAAGTTTTTGCGATTTTATATTTTCAAAGTTGGACAGATAGCCAAGCGGTTACGGCGGTGGCCTCGAGTTGTAGGACTGAGTCCTATTGAGAGAGCCACTGTGATTAACTTCACGCATGGGTTCGAGTCCCATTCTGTCCGTTTTATTCACAATTTTTTCAAAGATTTCCATTGTACTGTATTTATTCTTCATTCAATATATCATCGTTGATGTTATAATTTTCCCGGTTATAGAAAAACGTATAATCCGCTTTCATTTGGTCGATTCTCGGCTTATCGGTGATAATTCCGTTGCCTGCATAATGAATGAAGAACGCTTGCCGATGTTCGGGGCCATAATAAATCCGCATAATTCCTTGAAAATTGTAGCGATAGTCCATTGGAAATATCGGATACCCCGATTTCCGGAAATACCAATTCGTGTTTGTTTGTTCATATTCTCCATCGTAAAACCCGTATTTTTCATAATAGCGGAATACATCCTTATGACAAGAGGAAACTACGAAAACTCCGGAATTAATGAACCCCTCTTTCCAATTTACATCCCCCAAGGCTTCTTGCACTTTTTTAATCAGTTGCCTTCGGTGGACCTCTGTGGATCCAAAATCCTCAAAAACACCCCCTATTGAATTATACGGAACGTATTCAAATACGTTCGGAGCGTTCGGAGTAATAAGAATGTCCGTGTCCAAAAATAGGGCCCGTGAATAGCTTTCTAATACATCGTACAATTGATATTTTTCAAACAGTACATTACGAAATTTGGTGGCTTTATCGAACTTGATCTTGGGCTGATCGAACACTATAAAATCCGCGCCCACCTTTTGGGCATACAATTTCATGACGGGATGTGAATACTTTGCAAATTCATCGGATCCCTTCCCGATACAAAGGGTACAAACCGCCAATTTCTCTTCGTGATCTTGTGTCATTCATTTTTTTTAAAGAGCCGCTTCTGTAAAAGCTTTATATAGGAAATTCGATTTTTCAGAAGCATGAGTTATATTGCGAAACCGTATCTTTTGAAGATGTTTTCAAAAAACGATTGCTTGAAGATCGAAGTGGATCTGTTGAAGATTACCATGAAGAATGTGCTGAACCCAATAAAAGCGGATGATGTTCCGGACAATATCGGTGATTATTTTCTCATCGAGTTGGATGGAAAGCCGTGGGTAGGGAAAGGCGCTCCCCCAGAAAATTTGGCTAAAACCAAGGTGAAGTACAAAAATGAAATCATCGACATCAATAATTACAAATCGGTGAAAGGTCGAGTCATGGAAAAGGGCGAGACAATTGAGGTGTATATTCCGAATCCCGGTTGGAAAGTGGGTGAGGAACATACAATGAAGGTGAGTATTTTCACGGATAATCCCACAATATTTTCAATTACACGTGAAGTTGTGCAATAATCCACGCAGCCTTCAGTAAGTGATTTATATTGTTTTTTTTAACGATTTCTTTATTCCAGATAACGATTCTATAGTTGCATTTAGCCGAGCGTTCAAACAAGCCGATAATTATTTCAACGGCAAAATGATCTTTAAAAAACAAAAAAAATAAGCGGGCAAAGGGCATTCCCGCAGAAAATCCACATGGAATTCTGAACGTGGAATATTCTGTCTATTGAATTTTTTTTCGGACTTTTTTTATGTGCAGTGCATAGAAAAAAATTAAAATTTATCAATTGAATTATTCGAATTCCTTTCCACAATATCTGCATTCCAAACTTTCCGGGTCATTTTCCGTTCCGCAATATGAACAAATTATGGGAGGACTGCTAGTTTTCTTTCCGGCTTTTGATTTTGATGATTTTATGGTTTCATTGTTTATTTCTTTTGTATTATGCTCAATGAGCGTTTTTCTTTTGCCATAAATATAAATTCCGATGAATAATACTATGACCGCTCCGATTGCAATTAAAATCACAATGAAATCTTGGGTTGTAGGGCTATAATTTTGTTTTACAACTTCGAATTCGACACTTATACCCATTAAGCTTTCATTTGATGAATCATAAACTCCGATCATATATTTTGATAAGGGATCCAGTGTAGAAGGAATTGTCCAATTGTGTTTATTCAAGTTAGAGATATTTTCAGCGATTTTTAAAAGAAGAATCCCATTTTTATATAATACAATTGACACAGAATCAACGGAGTATGAAGAATTCCATGTGATATCAAGAATCGAATTGAATGGATAGCTTTGATTGCCATTTGGCGTATTAACTTTTATGATGTTGCCGTTCGGAACAAATGAAACCACGATTTCGGCTAACTCAAGAATTAATCCTTCGTCGAATTCCGAATTCTCTTGGCCTTCGAACTGGTCGACAACCGAAATCGACCAGATACCGTTCGAAATACTTCGCTCCAGAGATTTCGCCCCTAATTTCCCCAAATCAATATAATCCGTTTCATTCGGAAATTGGGTGACCTCGGCAACCGAAAAAAAACCCCCATTTCGAAGTTGTGTGCCGGAATTCAACCGATTGTAGAGATTCTCTTTGGTATCGTAAATAAGGGGGCTTGTCTCTTGATAATAAAACCCTAATTGAGATCTAGCGGAATTCGATTCCTCAGGTTTACCTACCACCCGAAATTTCAATTGCACCGATATTATTTGAGCCGATTGATTTAAAGAACTAATATCGAACGAATACCAGCCTCTCCATGCTTCATTCCAATAATCGAAATCATGGCCCACTTTTGTTTGGTTATTGCCCGTGGATTGTACAACATACCCATCATTGCGGTGCCAATACACGAACCCGGATGAAGAAACCGGAATCGAACCCGTTGACACAACCGACGCGGGTGAAATATTGTGACCGTTCATAGGTCTATTTGATTTGTTTTCGTGCAAGGGGGCGATTGGAATTATAATAAATATGAATAATAAGAGATATGCGACAAATTTCCTTGGATCTTTTTCTTTCATAAATTAAGATAGAAAAATGAAAAAAATAAATTTATGCTTTGCTCCGAATTTAATCAGCATCTTTCTGATGGAGATGAACCTTTTTATGGATTACTTTATCTATTAAGCCGCTAGCGGTTAAAGCGGGTGTAAATTTTCCGTTAATAATGGATAACGTGGTCAATGCATAAAACGCCGCCTCATTTGTCATCGGATTTTTCTCATCCCAGCTTAAAATAAAGGGTTGTTTGGCCATGATTGCCATTCCCACAATATTCATAAAAGCCATCGCTTCAATTTTTTCATCCAAGTTTCGAAGGAATTGTTCGGTGATGATAATAGCTTCCGGACTTGTGAATGCATTAGCCAATGCTTCAATGAAATCCAAAAAGAAATCGAATCTCGTTCCTTTCATCAATTCTTTGTATAGAATGAATTCTTTATTATTAATCGCAAAATTTAAGATGTCTTGGAGTACTCTGGAGACATTGGCGGATTTTTTGAGTTCGGGCACATAAAATAAGAAATCATAGGCCAAAGCGGCTAAATTCATATTGAGATCGGGTGCTTCTTGTTCCTTGGATTTATTCGGCATACAACATACTATGATTTGCTCTTTTAGATTCTTTTTTATAACGAATTTATAATTCACTTTTTGATTTGGATTATAATATCTCTGCTGTTCTGGTAAATTAAATGAATATTTCCGCAGAAGGGCAATATCTTCTTCTAATAACAGTTTGTTTGATTCAAATTTTGTAATTATTTCATTAATTTTATTTTCCTCGGTTTCTGTCGGGGCGAAATTCTTATCTTTTATGACAACCCTTGATTCGTATTCTTTCTTCCTTGTTTCGAACGCTTTTACCCGATTATCCTCTTGTTCTATTCGTTCTTTTTCTTCAAGCTTCAGTCGGATATCATATGGAATCTTGTCATTTAATGGCTTAAATTTTTTGAATATTTTGTCCATGGTATTTTGTTGCCTCAAACATTTTGCAATATCGTATGCATTCATCAGAGAAACGTATGCTTTTTCGTATTCTCGGATATCCGCTTGCTTTTTGGATAGTTCTAGATATAACGGAATTTTTTTCTCCAGGTTCTCATCAATAAGGCCCCGGATTCGTAATTTCAACTTATCATCATAGCCAAGTACTGCAAAAGAATATGCTTCGTATAAAAAGAAAGATTTATCATCAATTGTCTCCAATGAAACGGTCTCTATGGGGCTTGCTTTTGCGAGAAAATAGTCGGAAATTTTTCTTGCCAAATCGGTGATAATGTCTTGGCCCCGTTGAAGATGTTTCTTTTGATTGGTTTCTGTTAATGTTTCAATTGATTTTCTGAATAATTCTGGAATTTCAGCAAAATTATTTTGTCTGAAACATTTTTCCGCATATTCCAACAACCCGTATGCGTACGCAATTTTTATTTCGATTTTTTTATCGGCTAAAGATCGGATCTTCTTGTCTTCTCCGGCTTTCTCGGCATATTCCGTCGCTTTTTGTATGTGTTCCAAGGCTTTTTGGTAGACTTTCTCATTTGAATGCTTAATTGCAATTTGTTCCTCAAAATCCGCTTGCATCAAATAAATCGTATTTTGCATCTTTTCCAAACCCGGTACAAAAGGATATTTCTTTAATTTCGCTTTCTGAAAGAGATCATTAATAATATGGTTATAACGCCTTGCATATAAATAATCTTTGTTTGAAACCGCCGCATCTAATAGTAAATGAAACTTATGAATTACATCTTGAAGTAATGAATTATTTCCGACTCGAAATTTATCTGCAGAAAACTCGATACCCAATTTATCAAGCTGATTTCCGGTTTCAACTGCAAGATCCTCAAGTAAAAATGGGTATAACAGCACATTTTCTACATACCTATTGTTTTTCTTCAATTCTTTTTCCAGGAACGAGAGATAGTTCGTGAAAAATTCCATCAAAATTTTTCCGTTCTCTTTCTTCTCCTTTTTATCCAGAAAGGTCGGAGGAAAATAAAGCTCCAGATTTTGAAACATCGATATAAAATCAAGAAACTTTAATAATTTGATGATGGCTTTTACCCAATCTTCGGGAAGGGCATACGTTTGCGATTTTGAAAATGATTCAAAGAACATATCAAAAACTTTTCGACCGGCGAACCAAATATTATTTTCAAATAAATCTATCTCATCTTTTGTCTTTAATTCCATTCTTGATTCAAGCAATAACGCTAATCCTTCGATATATTTTCCTTGTTTGATGGTACTCACAGCTAATTGAAGATTGAGCTCTGACATTTTTTCTCATTTTAAATTCGGTGCACTTCTTTATATTTTTTTCTATTCGACCGATCATTGTACCAATCATTTCTCTCAGAGAAATCAGAGAAAAAATTCCTTCAACTTTTAAAAAAAAATAATATATTCGAATTAAATCAATCAATAATCAAGCAATGTTTATTATTCAGAATCTTCTTGTTCCTTGAAATTCAACATATAAAACTTCTCATTTTTCTTGCAATAGGGGCAACCTTGCTTTTTTAACATTTCTATTGTCTTGAACTCTGATTTTATACTCACTTCAATTGTTTTGCCGCATTCCGAACATTCATAGAACCGTATCTTCGGATTAAACTCCCCGGTATAAATCGGTCCATCGAACACTTCATTGTCCTTGATAATCGGCGTAGTTTGGGCGGTTGTCATAAGAGAAAATAATTGCGTGGTATTCCCCAAAATATCCGTGCCTTCATAATAGTTCAAATTCGGGATTATTTCCATAATCGAAAGATTGAGTTCCGTGATCTTTCGTTGTAATTCTAACATTCGCTCGGGACTTCGATGAGCGTAGGAGAAATAGATATTCCTTCCGCCTCCCTTTTTCAGCGCGGAAATCGCACGGGATAAGAATAATGTCGCACCATTGGGAGAATATGGCGGATCGGTCAAAACCGTATCGAAATGATTAAGGTAGGCGTTTGGAATAGGGTGCCGTAAATCGTGTTTGACATATTCAATATTAAAATTGGATGAAAGATGCGAAATGAGGGCCTTCTCTTGGTGTAAAATACGTTCATCTATATCCATTATGACCAATTTCGAGCATACCAAATAAGGATCGTTGGGAAACATAAGTTTGTAAAAGGCTGCAATAGCAAATCCGAGAAAATCATCATCACCCAACACAAGCACCTTTTTCCCTTCTAATCCGCCTTTTTCATAAATAAAGCTTATTTTCTGAACCGCAGATTCCGAATCCAATAATGCTTGGTCCAAAGTGGTGTCAACGCCGGGCCGCTTTTCAAAGGCCTCTTGCACGATATCCCAATACTCATTAAATCTTGATGTTAATTCAAAAGGCCGATTATAACATGCTTGACACTCCGGAAGCCCAAACCCGTAAAACCCAAACACGCGCTCCGCCCATTTCATCCCCTCCTCTGTAAAAAGAACCCCAAACCGGTTTCTCGATAACAATTGAGTTTCCATCATAGTATTTACTAAACCTGAAACAACGGAGATAGGAATATTCGTTCTTCTCGAAAGCTCTTTGATATTTATGGTTCCGGCTCGATAAATTTGGGTCAAGACACGTGTGATCCCATCCTCACCTTCTTCCAATCGAAATTTCCCTAAAATCTTCGTGATAAACTCTTCTTTTTCGTTCATATCTTCAATAATGAACAATACAAAGTAAAGCTTCTTATTTCGCGCTTCATAGCCCAATTTATGGTTAAAGTCAGTCTTATTCCCAACGATTTCACCATGGATTTTGAGAAAGTAATGAATTTGTGTAAAGAAGAAAATGTGAAATATATTGAATTAGCATTTATGTGGAACAAATCGGTCCTTGATCTGAACGAAAGCGAGCTTTCCAAAGTTCATGAACTCATGGATCGGGCGGGTGTCAAAGCCGCATCCATTCAAACGCAAATAATGAAGGTTCATTTACCGGAATCCAAATTATCCGCTCCAAATTCCAAAAACATGCACCGGGATTATGAATACAATAAATCGCGAATCATTGACGCGGTAAGAATGGCAAAAGAATTTAATTGCAAATACATAATCACCTATTCGTATTTTACTTATCTCGTAGGAAAAAAAGAAGAAAATTGGCAAAGACTTTTCAATGACTACGAAGAATTATTGAAACCGGTTTCCGAAGCGGGAAAACAAATGGTAGTTGAATGCGAAGGCGATACCTATATCGGCTCGGTTGATGAATATCTTCGACTATTTCAACGTTTTAACTCCCAAAGCTTGAAGGCCAATTTCGATCTCTGTAATCTCTATAGCCATGTGCACAAATTCGATGAAAAGGATGCAGAAAGAATGTTTCCCTATGTAGAATACTTCCACGTGAAAGATCGTAAAAAAGCATTTTTATTCGGTTCAAAGCCGGCGGTCTTCGGAACCGGAAATGTTCCATGGAAAATGACGCTAAATAAATTCAAGGAAATGGGCTTTGATGGTATATTAAGTGTTGAACCACACGTTCATGGAAAAAATCGATTTGAATTGGGAAGAATGTGTGTAAAAAACTTAAAATCGTTGTTGAATGAATTGAAGATACGATTTGAATAAATACCCTCTTTTTCCTATCAATTTTTTGGTTTTGCAGGGAATTCACAAAAGCCCGAGACGAATTCATTGCGAATTTTTACCAAAGGTAAGAAAACAACCAAAATGTACACCAGAAACAATATGAAAATGAATGCATCGAAAGGAAAGAACAGAAAGTAATACAATCCAGCAAAAATGGGGCTGATAAATAGAATATAACTCAAAACAGAGACAAACATCAATGCACCGGTAGAATAAGAGTTTCCTTCTTTAAAGGATCTATAAAGAGATTTTGAGAATCTGTTGTTTCGGTAAGCCCCGTAATACGCACAAACATCTTTTCTGGTTTTAATATTTAAAACCAATGCGACAACAAACAAAGCAAGATAAATCATAGAAGCATTTGGATAGATTTTATGAAATATCTGCATTGGAACGAATACTCCAATTAATGCCGCAAACAAAGAATAAGATGCAAGCCCTATAGGGTAAGATTGAAAATAGAGTTCTCTATACGGAATTCTCAAGAAAATCACCCATTTTAAATAATTACTCAAATTATATATTTATTTTTATAGAAATAGGAAAACCTACAGATAAAAAATCAAATTGAACAAAAGAAAAAGACAAATTTCGTAAGAGAAAAAAAATCTTCGATTGAAAAGATGCTTGAAATGATTCCGTTTATTTCGATGTTTTTGGTGCATACATCTTTATTCTGGAGTTTCCACCAATCTTTTGGACCAAGCCTTCTTTTTCAAATTGCTTAAATAACTTTTTCATTGCAGAGATTCGAATATTATATTTAATTGCTAACTCACTTGCAGTAAGAACTTTTGATTTTGGAATCAAGTCTCGAATTTCTTTTTCAATTGGGTTTGGAATAAACGGATCTCTAATTTTTATATTGATATCTGCAACTTTACCATATTTTTTCCGGAGTTTCTTCGAAGCATCAATATAAACAACCGTATCAAGCCCTTCGTTTTGTACAGTCTGTTTAATTTGGACTTTCTCTTCGGCTTCTCCTTCTGCAGATTCCCCTTGTTGTTCTTCTTTCTTCTTAGCCATAACAGTTTCACTGATTGATTTGTATAGAATTACTAAGAAAAAATGCGTTGATTTTTAAAAGATTTGTGAAAAATTGATTGAATCACGGAGGCTCGCTAAACGTTCGGATGTTGGTCAAAATCTATCGTAGTGTATGTTGTTGTAATCATATCTTTGATATACTTATAATTTTTTTGCCGAAATTTATTTACGGCTATATTTTTTCCATCTTCGATCGAGTACCATATTGTATCAATGAATGGCGTGTGAACGATTTCAACTTGATTTTTGTATAGGGCTTCCATTAATCCGGTATCAGAATGATCAGATGCATATATTTTATTGATGAATTTTCCATAGGTGTTGCCCGAATGCGAATCTGAGCTTGAAATACATGCATAACGTGCATAAATATTCTTGAATTTTGTCATTTCCTTCAGCATTTTAAGCGATCCAAAGGGAGATGTTTGATTTAATATTTCAATGCCGTTAAATCGGCTATATTTATGGATTAGATTAACTTTTGAGCGCCAATATGGATGGCAATATACTGAAAATATGTTATTTTCGTTTAATCTATCAAGCAGTTCATCAATTTCCATCCCCGTCCATTTTGGATCATAATTTTTACAATTAATAGCCATAATATGAGCAGATTTTGCGGAAATTTCTACACAAGGGATATAAATAAAGTTATTTTTTCGCGCTAATTGTTCTAAGGCCTTATTGCCTTTGTCGGTGTTGTGATCTGCTTTGGAAATAAAATTAAAGCCTGATTTGGCAGCAGTATTTATCAAAAAATGTAAATCGATGCAACCATCTGAAAAATACGTATGTACATGAAAATCCCCCGTAAAAATCATTTCATTACCTCCGTTTTCCTTCTTTGCAAAACATAATGTGCTAAAGCAGATCTATGCGGGTAAAAAGCTATTCCAAGAAGGGTTATCAAAGTTATCAACAAGGATGCATTTTCGATTCCTGAGACCCTCCAAATGATTTTTAACGTTAGATATTGAGAATTTTGATATTCAAGCGGAATTTCAACGATGATTAAATTATCAGGATTTGTATCATAACTATTAATCTTTTTCACCTTGGTATTGTTGATATACGCTTCCCAATTGGGAAAATCGTGCATTTTAAAAATGATAATATGAGAATTATTTACATTACGAAGAGATACGGAGATTGTTGATGGATTCCACTCCAGATTGGAGAAAGGCATATTGAAGAAATTTCTTGAAGCGTTCATAATTCTAAAGATTGTAAAGATACCAATGATTTTGATATTTGTAATGTTTCCTGTACTATTTTCTAATAGATGTAAGCGATTTTTCGCGCTACTACTCCATGTAATAATATATTCAATATTGAAACTCTCAGCCCTTTTATAAAGTTCTTCATCGGTTGCATTTCCTATTGGTATTCCCAAAAATAGATCATCAATAAAAGTGGAATTTGTGGAATGTTTATACCAATGATGGCTTAAATAGCCATTAGCATACATCCTATCAGTATATAACGGTAAAAGGCATAAGTTATGCCCATTACCGATGATATGACCGCTTTCTTCTCCGGAATCTTGTATTAAAATCCTCGATTGATTGTCTGTGTTATTATTAATCCAATCAATAAGGGATTTGATATCCGGATTGAGAGATGTATAGTCAACGGGCAAATAATCAACCGATCCATCTTCTCGCTCGTATTTTGATAATATTGAGGCTTGATAATTTTTATTTGGAATGTTGTAATAAAAAAGAGTTCCAAACATAAGCAAAATAAAGGCAAGGGCAAATAATATTTTACTATAAGTAATATAGAGATTTGGAATCGTTTTTTCGCGTTTCATTCTATAATATTCTCGTATCTTCTTTATTTCTGCGATTCTATCCTCGATATTTATTATTTTTGCGATTAATATTGCTGAGGAAACTTCAAAAAAGGTCAAATATCTCATTGAATTTATTCCTATAAGGACCTCGATATTTAACATTGGGGTTATGAAAACAAAGAAGATCGAAAGGAAAAAGATAATGAATATCATTAGATTGCTTTTTAGTTCATGTTTTTTTGATGAAAACAATGAAACGAGTAGAAATATTCCGAGTCCAATGATCCATATTCTATTATTTTTTAAATAAATTTCAATATAATCAAAAAATATCTCATTTGAAAAGATTAATGACTCGGAGCTAAATTGAATCTCTTTGATCTGAATTGTAATTGTCGGAATAATCCAGATGGCAGTAATCATTGCTGATATTATTGATAGTTTCAAGCAATATATGACATAATTGTTCAATCTTTGCCTATCGCGAAAGGAGATCATGTAGACTATCATACAAGCACCTGCAAAAATAATGGCCATATAATTAATTAAAATCGCTGAACTAAACAGAAAAACCTGTAAGTAATCGATCTTTGTTAGAAGCAAGGTTTGGGAATCCTTATTATTAAAATCCCTTTTTCCCAAGATGGAAATAAACATGATAGTACAGAAGAATGCCAACAAATAAGGAATCATACCATACTCAAATAGATTATACAAAAAGGGATTAATTGCAAACATTAGCCATGCCGTGGAAATAATCGCATCATACATAGAACTCTTGTATATTCGTAATATGGTGAAAGGCGTGTATGCTAAAATGATAAAACTCAAAAAGATTAGAATTTTCAATGACGTGCTATACGAAAACCCCAACCCATGAAGAAGATTTGTAATAAAGAACATTCCTATTGGATAAAATTGGATCATAGGAAGGCCGGAATACAAATTTGGGTAATATCCAAATATTGAATTAAACCAAGTAATGTTATAATACAAAATATATGATTTAAAGATGAATCGGGGGTAATCCTCAAAATAAATATCTGTATCATTAAATAGATTTTTGGAATAAAAGAAAGAAATTGCAATATATAATGCTAAAAGTAAAGGAATTAAATTGGATATGACCGATAAGATTTTTCTTTTCATTTTTGGCCCTCTTTCATTTATGGCCCTCTTTCATTTTTGGCCCTATTGTAATAATTTGTGTGTTTCCAAATCATTTTATACAAATATAAGAAGAACACAATTCTTCCAATCCAATATAATAAAAAGATCATACCCCAAGGAGATTGATTTCCGAAATAATATTCTGAATAAAAAAATATCCAATCAAATGCGTTAAGGAAGAGAATATTACTAAGTATTGGTATGTTTGGATATTTGTATTTAAGTAAAATTGCAGTATATAAAAAGATACCAATTTTAATGAAATCCGGGGGTCGTGGAACACATTCTTCAAATAATACTTCGGATATATATTGATTTAAATTGATGGTTTCACCAATCTCTCGATAATTCTGAAACACCGAAACCGGATGGGATAGATATTCAATCAATATAAAACCAATCAT
>CAZUTM010000143.1:0-12099 GCA_964623665.1 uncultured archaeon | reverse complement strand
ATTTTTGGGTTTTTAGTTTTTCGATTTATTTTCCTATATGTTTGTAAACCCTCCGTTCTAATAAAAAGTCCAATTTCGTGTAAAGTGCCCGGCCTAATCGAAAAATTCAATTATTGAGTGATAGATTCTGTTTGGGATTATTTTCTTTCGTAAATAGTGCTCACGCCATGGCAATTGCATGTTGTTGAAATAATTATTTTTTTTAAGGATCGATTCTGTCCAATTAAATCCTTTGTGAGTTGCAATCCTTTAATGATTTCGGAATGTTCTATTCCGCCCAATCCGGGTATGATTTGCGAGCTTTCAAAACAAACCGCTGCGTATTTCGATTCTCTAAGTTCATTATCTCCTAGGGATCCAAAAATTTGTTTTACGAATTCCGACACGGCGATGGGTTTTTCTTTATTAAAATTAGGACAATAATCCAATGGGCCTGCGCAGCTATCGGGACAGATTTGATCTTTGTCTGCATACGAATAATAGATGCTCTTGGCCTCATGATTAACAATATTTAAATTGACTGGAGAATGGCTGAATGCTGCGGCTAAAAATGACCCGAATTCCGGTTCCACACTATTTGGCTCTGTCAAATATTGAGAATACATCTCTTTGATGGTTTCCGCCATAACATGCACCGGTGCGGTCGGGATCAAATATTTTGGGATGATTTCTTTTAAAATTTCGGATAATTCATGGATGGAACCTTTGAGCGCGAAATATTTCCTTGAATCTTTAATCGGTTGATTATCTCGAATTTCCTTTAATAGATTTTCAGTACTATTGAAGAATTCTATTTTTGGGTTAATATCTTTTAAGGTTTTATCGGGCTCGAGGTCGAGGATAAGACAGTTGTATCGGAATTTCATAGCATCAAACGCATATCTTCCGAATTTGCCGAATCCGAATATTATAACAAGATTATCAATAAATTGAATGATTTTCACCCTAAAGATCAATTTTCACTTTGTCTTTTAAAAGATCTTCAGCAACGGAGTACGGATCCTTGTTTCTATCGATGATATTATTGATTATTTCCTCCGCTTTGGTTCCAGTGAGATAATTATCGAGTTTTTTGATGAGTTCGTTTTTGATGATCGTCATCACTTCGTTTCGGTATCGGATTTTTAATCTTTGTTCTAAAATCTGATTTTCTATGAGGTATTTCTTATGGTTTTCAATCGCTTGAATCAGTTCTTGGATGTTTTCTCCGTTTTTTGCATTTGTTTTAATAATCGGAGGCCTCCAGCCGCCTTTTCTTAAGAATTCAACCGAGTGAGTCTGATTGTTAATCTTAATGCTCTCTCCCATATCGAGCATGGCCTCCAATTCCAAGACTTTTTTATCCGCCCCGGGTAGATCTTTTTTATTTACAACGAAGATATCCGTGATCTCCATAATTCCCGCTTTAATCGCTTGGATCTCATCTCCTAAGGTAGGTACAACGATCACGATGGTGGTGTTTGCGGCCCGAAAAATATCAACTTCTGATTGTCCGACACCAACCGTTTCGATGATTATTATATCAAAACCTGCTGCATCTAATACTTTTATTACATCTTTTGTAGCCAGCGCTAATCCTCCGAGATTTCCGCGATTCGCCATCGAACGAATAAAGAGATTTTTATTATTGAAATTCATTTTCAAACGAATTCTATCTCCCAAAAGCGCGCCCCCGGAGAATGGACTCGATGGATCCACCATGATAATTCCAACTTTTTTACCTTCCGCTAAATACAATTCGATCATCGCATTTGTTAAGGTACTCTTTCCCGCACCGGGAGATCCCGTAACTCCGATAATATAGGCCTTTCCCGTATGAGGATGGATTTTTTTAATAATATAACCTGCCAGTTTTTCGTCTTGTTCGATAAAGGTCATCAGTCTTGCAATCGCTCTTCTGTTATCCGCTAGTGCTTGTTGAATAAGAAGGTCTAATTGTTCGTTTTGTTCCATGGGCAATCCACTCGTGATAAAAACATCGAAAAAAGGCTTATCGTTTTAAATTTGCTTTGATATAATCGACCAATTCTTGTATTGTAGTTCCGGGCCCGAACACCGCACTTATTCCGTGTTCTTTCAAGTTTGAAACATCATCTTCAGGGATAATTCCGCCTCCGAGAACCAAAACATCGTTAATATTGTTCTCTTTTAATAAACGGGTGATTTCGGGGAGCAGATAATTATGGGCACCGCTCAAAATAGACAGCAGTAATACATCGGGATCTTCTTGAATCACCGTGTTCAGAATATCTTCGGGCGTTTGGTGTAATCCCGTGTAGATTACTTCGAATCCGGCATCTCTTAACCCTCTTGCGACCACCTTGGCACCTCGGTCATGGCCGTCCAAGCCGGGTTTTGCGACTACAGCCCGAATTTTTCGTTCTTGACTCATTCTTCTCATTCTCCAAATTGTTTTGATGGAAAAAAAGCTTTTGCAACTGTTCTCAGTAAATGGAATCTTCTCGGTAAACGCCGAAAACATTTTTGAGCGATTGAATGATTTCGCCTACGCTGCAATATTTTTTTACGGCATCTAAGATATACGGGATGAGATTTTCGCTTGTTTTTGCGACTTCTTCGATTTTTTTAAGCGCCTCGGCCGCTTTTTCGTTATCCCGGGTTTGTTTTACCTTTGCAAGTTTTTCGATTTGTTTTTTCTCGAATTCATCACTGATCTTTAAAATTTCTGTGGGTTCGCACGATTTTGCGGTGAAATTATTGACCCCAACAATGATTCGACGCTTTGATTCCACGTCTTTCTGAAATTTATAGGAAGCGTTTGCAATTTCTTTTTGGAAGAAATTGGCTTTGATTGCCGGAATCACCCCACCGAGATCTTCAATTTGCTTGAAATATTTCTCTGCTTCTTCTTCCATTTTGTTTGTAAGCCATTCAACATAGTAGGATCCGCCCAATGGGTCGATCGTGTCCGCTACGCCGCTTTCATTTGCTATTATTTGTTGAGTTCTTAGTGCCAATCTCACTGCCCGCTCCGTGGGCAAACAAAGGGCTTCGTCAAATGAATTCGTATGTAAAGATTGGGTGCCGCCCAATACGGCCGCCAGAGCTTGCAACGTGACCCGTATTATATTATTTTCCGGTTCTTTCGATGTAAGTGATACGCCGGCGGTTTGTGTATGGAATCGCAATTTCATGGACTCGGGCTTTTTGGCGTTGTACTTGTTTTTCATTCTTTTTGCCCATATTCTACGTGCCGCGCGGTATTTTGCAATTTCTTCGAAGAAATTATTATGTCCGTTGAAAAAGAATGATAATCTCTGTGCGAAATCATCAACATTCAACCCTCTTTCCATGGCGGCTTCTACATATGCAAAACCATCTGCCAGTGTGAATGCGAGTTCTTGAACCGCTGTTGAGCCCGCTTCCCGAATATGATAGCCGGAGATACTGATCGTGTTCCATTTTGGTACATATTTACTGCAGAATTCTATTGTATCAACGATAAGCCTCATGGATTGCTCCGGTGGAAAGATCCATGATTTTTGTGCGATATATTCTTTAAGAATATCGTTTTGAATGGTACCCGTTAATTGGTCAATGGGAACGCCTTTTTTTTCTCCCACCGCACAATACATGCACAGCAATATCGATGCGGGGGCATTTATGGTCATGGATGTCGAGATTTTTCCGAGATCAATCCCTTGAAAAAGATCTTCCATATCCTTAAGGGTATCGATTGCGACCCCTATTTTCCCCACTTCTCCTTTGGCCATTATGTTTGAAGATTCGTAGCCGTAGATGGTAGGGAGGTGGAATGCGACAGAAAGACCAGTTTGGCCCGTTTCGATGAGAAATTTGAACCTCTGATTTGTAGCGTCGGCATCCCCCATACCCGCAAATTGGCGCATTGTCCAAAATTTGGCTCGATACATGGTGGGTTGCACGCCTCTGGTATATGGATATTCGCCCGGAAACCCGAGATCTTCTAAATAATCCAAATCTTGAATATCCAATGGTGTGTAAAGAGGTTTAACCGGAATTTCCGATAATGTCGTGAATTCCTTTTGCCGTTCCGGAACTTTTTCAACCGATTTTTTATATGTATTAAGTTCCCATTGTTTCAGCGCTTCTTTTACTTTCAAATTCGCTTCTTCTGCATCCATTTTCATTATTATTATTCCAAAATACCGCTCAAAATAAAAGTTATGTGAAGGGTTTTTCAAATAAAAACCGTGTGCAAACATGAAGGTTGTAATAAATTAAAAAATTGCGATGACAATTTGATGAAGACTTTTTATCTGATATTCGAAAGGGATAAAAAATGATAAGATTTCATTGTTTTTTAGATGAAGGTCATATCATCATCATCTTCAAAATCCACATCTTCCCCTGGTTCTCTTGAAACTCCGTATTCTCTAACTTCACGGTAGAGGTTTTTAACCGCTTCGGCGACAATTTCCTTGGTTTTTCCTCCCGTGCATACGATTCTACCCGTTGAGAAAATAAGAAACACGGTTTTTGGATTGGACATACGATAAATTAACCCCGGAAATACCTCGGGTTCATACATGGAGTATTCCATGACGACCGCTGCTAAGTTTAGATCGATATTACATTTTAGATCTCCACTTGCGACAATATTTTGGATGATAATTTCTGGATTGGCCACGTCGATTTTGCATTTTTGAATTCTTTTAATAACTTTATTTACAACGGCTTCGGCTTCGGAAGCTTCTCGGAGACCGGTGACTACCATTTTACCGGTTGAAAACACCAAGATCGTCGCTTTGGGTTTTTCGATTCTCATAACAAGTCCCGGAAATCTCTCGGGATTATATTCCACATCAACATATTTCCGTGCGATGAGATTGAGATCAATCTTCTCGTCAGAAATATCTAAGGTAACCGTAGCCACTACATTCTCTATTTTGTACGTGTATGGTTCATCTGTAGTTTCGCTCATTTTAATCACATCTTTCTATTTATTTATCAAAAAATTAAAAAATAATAGGCGCTATTTATTTGATTGAAATCCGGGTTGTATTTTTTACTTTTCAAGAGTATTTGGTGAATCGGTATTCGCATTGGATTAACCGAGAAATTTTGTTGCGTTTTAATATCCTTCTGTGAATCGGTAAAATAATTTGCTGGATGCATGAATTTAATTCCTCGGTGTTTGTTCATGATGAGATCATTAAGATTAATGATATCCTCAGAGAAATCTAAAGATCTATCATTACTCTTGAAGATTACATGTGAGTATATAAATGATCTACTATTTAAAAAGGCGGTTCGTATTTAAAGCTTTTTTAAATAAAATAAAACGCTTATAAATCGTCATCTTCAACAATTAATTTTTTCAGAGTGACGATTCGATGCATAAAATAAATAAATACCTCATCGATGAAAACACAAAATAATAATCGGTTATTCGATTAAACTAATATTTAAGAAGATAAGCATGTTTTTATCAATGATAAAAAAAATAGCATGAGAACATCCCTGAAAGCAACATCAAAATAGTTTTTTTGTGGATTTACTCATATTTTTAATCAATCCCTCTGATTGTGCATAGTAATCCACCGCATCGAGAATCGCATTGCAAAGTTCAATACTCAAACCCGTTTTTTCACTCAATTCTCTCCTCATCACTTTAATTAATTGCTCCGGTTTTTGAAAACCCGATCTATATATCGTCCTAAGCACTCCGGCTTCAAACCCTTTCAATGCTTTTCCCAACGGTACAAGATCCTCTTTAATCCCAATTTTAACTCGGAAATAAAGCGATTCGCAGAGCACACTTAACTCTTCATTTTTAAGAACAGCAGATAACTCTTTGATATATCGAATGATGCGGGATGAATCATCAATATAAGATGAAATATCGCTTGAATAAATCATTTTCCCTTTAGCGCGTAATAATTCCGCTTGAATCTCGTAGATTGTGGTTTCATTGATCCAAAAATTTAAAATTTCGGAAAGTTCTTCATTCGTTTTTCGTTCCTCTTTGCTCAAAAGCTCTATTAATAATGAAAATATCTCGTTAATCGATTTCGGAGGATGCTTTTTTAATATTTCTTGTAGATATTGTCCCGTTGAAGGCGAGATATAACATTTGATTGTAACGCTCCCAAAATCGGTGCAATTTATGATCAGTGGAGAATGCCCCATTTCGGGTTCCTTTTTTGAAGAAATCGTAATAAATTCATTTTTAGAAAGAAATTCCAATAATGGAGTCCGATACAAGGCACGGTGAATGATCTTGTTGATGTGGAGATAAATGTTGAAAATATTGGTTGGCTCATTCATCGAATTTTTGAACATCTCCTCCGCAGTTTGAAATCTCTTAGAATTTTTCAGATCCGCGTTTGTTCCATTTTCTTTTATCACCAACGTGATCTCTTGATAATACGCATCGAACGCATGAAATGACTTCGGATATTCCGAATCATATTCATTGTTTAGTCCATTAATTAAACCCGCAATATGTGTACAGAATTCTTGTTTTCGGAATTCAGACTCGCTTTGGTATAGAAGTTCTCGACCGCAAGAACATGAAATTCCTTTATTTGCAACCACCTTAATTTTGTAGATATCGCCTTGTTTTTCATCTTTGATGGTTGAAATAAATGCGTCAATCGTGAGAGATGAAATCTCCCATTCTATATTCGATTGATGCATCTCAATTATTGTCTCAGGCCTTGTATTAAGCTTTAAAAGAACCATAAAAGGTGCAATGTCCAAATTAAGATATGACTCAATGGATAAGGCATTATTTCCGATGAGATGCCAGAAATATGATTTTCGGGCAAAATCGAGCAATTGGTCGTATTCAACCCGCTCCCCTTCATAAATCTTTAGCAACATCAGTTCGTAAAACAAGGCATTATTATAGATGAATGCACTGCGTACATCATCATATTTAGGAACGACAGAACCGATGCACGAATGAAAATAATGCTCTCCGACCCAATACGATTCTTCCTTCGATTCCGTTAAAATATATACTATTCCTTTTTGATCATATCCGGGTCTTCCGGCTCGACCGGCAATTTGGTGAAATGTGTTTCGGTCTATTGGTACTTTATTAAACTTCACCGAAGGCTTTGCTGCATTATCTTCTTTAATAACTTCATAGAGTTTATAATCGTGAATAATCACAGCCCGTGCCGGGGTATTGATTCCAGCGCTCAATGTATTTGTACATACGATTGTTTTAATATATCCCTTTACAAACATGTATTCTACGAGACTTCGTTCCTCGGCCGATAATCCCGCGTGGTGATACCCTATTCCTTTTTTTATCCTATCAAGAATAGGACTATCCGGACGAATGTGTTCTAACAATGAGCGTATATATAAATCGTTTTCATATTTTTGAGTAGGCCCTTTAAATAATTCGGGTGCTATCTCCAAAATCTCTTCACTTATGTTTTCCGCGGACTTTCTCGTATTGGTAAATATCAAAACTTGACCGTTCTCTTTAAATATTGAAGAAAGAATCGCTATACTTTTACGTATTTTATTTTGGGTTTCGGTAATGGCATATTGCAATTCAATCGGCCGAATATCGGATTGAATCAATCGAATCCCGGCTCTCTTAGAAAGAGATTCCAATTTAACCAACCAATCGAATAACTCCTTTGGGTTCGAAATAGTTGCGCTCAAAAATATCTTCTGTGCATCCGGTAAATATTCATACATCCGAATAATCAGAGACTCAAGCCTTGCCCCTCGCTGTCCTTCTCCCAAAATATGAATTTCATCAATGATAATCGTTGAAATATCGCGGATCCAATTATTTTCTTTACGAACCCTCAAATACGAATCGAATTTTTCATAAGTCATGACCAAAATGTCAGCTTGTTTCAATTCGTTCGGCCGGACATCCTCATCACCCGCAGCCATGACCACCCGAAAATTCAATTTTGAATAGGTATGAATAAAATACTGAATTTTTTCCGCTGCAATTGCTTTTAGAGGAACCAAAAATAGCGATTTCTTGTGATCGCTAATACAATTATGAATCGCCGCAAGTTCACCGACAAGCGTTTTTCCAGACCCCGAAGGACTGCATACAAGCATCGATTTTTTTTCAAACAAACCCTCACGCACCGCCGCACTTTGAATATCTCGCAATTGCATGATGTTAAGGTCTTCCAATACACTAATAATAATTCGATGGATGCCTATTTCTATCAAATCTTTGATTGTGATCGGTTGATTCGCGGATTCCATATTATTTAATCGATTTTAAACTAATTAAAACCCGCACATTTATTTTAAAGGATATCTCGTTTTTTGTACTGAAAGGCGTGCTGTACTTATATACAGCGTTTGCGTTATCGAATAAATTCGAATATATGCGCATATTATGCGCATCTTATATGGATTGAAAGGGGAAATCATGCTTTGTTGCATTGAGATCATGAATTTACCTCCGAATTCGCTAAGCCTATCACCATCGAGTAATTTAGAAACTGGAAGTACTATTATTTCAAAAGAAGATAAAAAGTCCGTTGAGTCAGCAAAAATCGCAGTTGGACAACAAAAAATAACTAGGAGCACGCGGTCGCAATTATCCAAAGAGATCAAAAATCAAAATGTTCAAACCCTTGCGGATCCACGAACTTATTCTTTAAATGAATCGATAACCTTGAATATGGTTTCAAGTAAAGGGGTTAATCAAGATAACATCCCTGGATTTTATGATATGCTTCTTACCAACGAAGAAAAAATGAAAAAAATCGTAGAAAAAAATCCGTGGGATGTTGATATTAGCAATTCTTTGGATGAGTTTTTGGGGCACCTTAAGCGTTCCGGAGATGTGAATTTTCGGGTCGGAGGTCGTATTCTCCATACTGCATCTCATGTTGTTCGAGTTAAATCTGATGTTATGGTGAACGATTCGGCAAATGTTCGGGATACCCTCCAATCATGTGAAAATGAGAAAGAACAAGATGGAGACAACGAAAATTTGAATTATCAAGAGGATTATCAACAGGAAATAATGAATGAAGCGTATGATCTTATTGAAAATACTTCTGATTCGGAAGATCTTAAAAAGAACCAAAAAAGCCAGAATAAGCATAAAAAAGGCTTAAGCGATGAAGAATTGATAGATGCAATAAATGTAAGAGAAAACATCTTGGTACCTACCAATAGATGTCTCTATTCCAAGATAGAATTATCCGATCTTTCTCATTCTTTAGACCTGGTTATTAAAAATCGTTTATTGCGTGAAAGAAAAACCAAAAAGAAAGAATATGAACATGATGGTTTGAATAGCCATATAACCAATGAGCCCAAAAACTTGGTTCTTCCTACGAATTTTATTAAAAATAAAGAAGAAGCAAGAATGTTCATGGAACAAATGATTGATAGCACCTTGGAAAAAATTAAATCGCTTTATCGAGGAGAACCGATACCCTTTTATCAATTAGTAGATGAAAGAACAAAAGACGGGGTTGTACATTGTTTAATTTACTTATTGCATTTAGGCACCCGCAAGAAAATAGATCTCTATCAAAAAATAATCGAAAATAGCGATCTTGAAAACCAATCAAAAAGAAAAAAAAGCGGTAGTGATAACGTATCGATACCACAAATTGAAGATACGATTTATGTAGCACCGATCAATTCGGAATCAAAATTTGAATAAAAAATAAAGTTGAAGGTTAAAAAAGGATGTTTAAATAGTACTATTCTTTCTTTTCGCCATCTACCATATCATCAAAATCAACAACACGTTTGGATGAATCCTCTTTTTCTTTGGTAATCGAGAGTTCAGACACATCAATATATTTACCTGTTGGCTTGGATTTCTTTTTATCTTCTTTAACTTCCTTTTTAGTTCCCGAAATAAGTTCGTCAGCCTCTTTTCTTTTAATCATTGAATATCTTACAAATCCAATCCATAATCCAATCATTCCAATAAAGACAATGCTCATAATGATCAGTGTACTATAACTTTGAATGTTGGGTTTTGTTACCGTAAACCATTGACTGATTTCAATTGTTTCGAGTGTCCCTGTTTCCATACTGAACATTTCTATGGTAATATTGATGGTTCCGTTAGGTTTATCAAACGTATCCACAATTACCTTCAATCGGATTGCTGTGGTTTTTTCCGGTTCGAAATATTGAAGTGTGTTATTATTAATTCCGACAATCTCCACTTTAAATTCTGATACTATTGAAATATTTCGAAAATTGCATGTTGTATTTCCGACATTGCTAATGGACAAATCAACGGTGTTCAATTGGGTTTTATAGAATGTTTTTGCCGGAAGATTCAATGAGATATTGGCAACATAGTTTGTTAAAGTAATTGTGAGTTCTTTGGACATTGGATATCGTGTGGCATCTCCGGAGTAATTCAATGCAAATTTTATTTTTCTGTCGATGACCGTGTGGTTTAATAAAATCGTAAATTCAAATTTTCCTTCAGCATCCGTTAAGACCGTGGATGTACCCGTAGAATGTATCGTTTCTACCCATGCCGTGCCATTGAAGTTATTCAATTTTAATGGAATACCTGACAGAGATCGATTTTTCTCATCCAATAACACGCCGCTGATGGTGACATTTCTTCCTAATGCCATAAGGTCGGTTTCCAGATTTCCCTCTTTAAAAACACCTCGGGTCTTATCCTCTTTTTCGAACATTGGGGTTATAAATTGACCAACATAGTTCCCATCAATAATTTGAACCGCGTAAGTGGTATTCCCCGGTGTGTTAACGTGATTTCTATTAATATTTGATAGGAAATATGAACTTGTTCTGCTCCCTTGGTAATTTGATGAAACCGCTATTCCGGTAAATTGACTTTTTGACAAATTCGTAAGGAATAATGGGCTACTCACAATTCTTCTATCATCAAGTTTATAATTATTTGATACGATGGGATTAATTGAAATCATTAACGGAACATATCGAATTGGCGCGTTTAACCCTTGTTCGGGAATCAAGATATCGACATCCCATGTTTTTCGGTTGTTACCGCTCCCAAACGTTCCGAGAGTTTGTGTTGTCGAGTTTGTACTTGTAACTATCCAATCTCGATTGATATATTGATGAACCACCACTTCATATTTCAAATCATATTCAAGCGTTGTGTTTTTGTTGATTGCACTAATCCTTACCCGAATAGTACTGTTGATATTGGCAATTGTTTCGTTCATTTGGAATAAATCCGTTTCAATATCATTCATTATCGTGATAATCGATTCGTTTACTGTGTATTGCCATTCCGGCTTATCATTCGTTTTGTTTAACACCCACGCTATCATATCATACGAGTTCGTTAATGTGGTATTCGGTCTTGTGGTAGATCCGATAATTCTATTAAACCCTTCATTATAATCTTGCTCGATCTCATCAATAGTTGGAGCGTACTCGCCCACATAAATACCTTGAACCACGTAGCCTATCTGGTCACCATTGCTCCAGTACGATTTAATATAATAATCGCCTTTATCAACCGAATTATTCGTTGCGAAGATCAATTGCTCATTGAAATCGTAGTATGTTAATCTTTTTGTTGTATCGTTCTTCTTTTGTGTTGTTGTGGTCAAATTGTACGAAATATGAGGGGTTCCATTTGCATAGTGCAGTGCAACCGATGCCGTGCCATTAGGAACAAATTTATCATTGTAGTTTTGAATGCCCATATCAATGGACACGTTGTCTCCCGGCATAAACCCTCTGGCCGACCACTTATTCGATTTGTAATTCAAATAGGTGTTTAATTCGTTGATATAATTTGTGGAACTTACATTAAAGAAATAGTTTCCTTGATAATTATTTGGTAAACCGATCACCGTATCATTTTTCACTTTAAATACTCTCATATTTTCGACCGAAGCGGTATCGGTAGAAATTACCATTGTATATTCTTTGGCATCCGGTGCAATTAAATATTCACGAGTCCAGTCCAAAGGTGTAATGAACCATAA
This sequence comes from uncultured archaeon, assembly GCA_964623665.1. Taxonomy (GTDB): domain Archaea; phylum Asgardarchaeota; class Lokiarchaeia; order Sigyniarchaeales; family Promethearchaeaceae; genus CAZUTM01. The sequence goes on along the minus strand of CAZUTM010000143.1, from coordinate 181 downwards.
TTCCGTGCAATTCCAATTGTTATACTTCGAAATAGCAAGATTGAACGTAAGATTCCAATAGACTTTTTGGGAAGGTTTTACGGCGTAATACGCTTTTATCGATTCAACACCGTAGATTGTGACATTATACGAAACATTCGTGATATTGAGATTTGCTGGTTGGTTTTGTGCATCTTTGTCC
>CAZUTM010000142.1:0-12139 GCA_964623665.1 uncultured archaeon | reverse complement strand
TGGAAACCGAGATAGGAATTTTACTCGGATAAAAGAATTAATCAAAGATTTGAAGACCGATTTACTTGTACTTCCCGAACTGTTTGCTACCGGCTACACTTTTACCTCCAAACAAGAGGCAATCGACCTTTCCGAACTGCAAGATGGCCCGACTTCAAGATTTCTTCGAGAAATTGCCGAAGCTATCGATGGATTGGTTGTGGCCGGATACGCAGAACGCGATAAAACAACGGATGCAATCTACAACTCATCGATCGCGGTTGATAAAGCAGGTATCGTGGCAAAGTATCGCAAAATTCACCTTTTCAACAAAGAGAAACTTTGGTTTAGGCCGGGCGACGAGGGCTTTCCCGTATTTGAATTCCGGAATGTGAAAATCGGGATGATGATCTGTTTTGATTGGCTGTTTCCGGAGTCGACCAGAACTCTTGCACTTAAAGGAGCACAGATAATTGCGCATCCCGTCAACTTGGTTTTACCCTATTGCCAAAAAGCGATGGTTACACGCTGCCTTGAAAACGGAGTGTTTGCAATTACGGCGAATCGAATTGGTACGGAGACCCGGGGCGCGGATACATTTAAATTCACGGGCATGAGCCAGATCACCGACGTGAAAGGCGAAATTTTAGCGAAAGCATCTGATTGTGAAGAGACAGTCATTTCTGCAGAGATTATGCCTCAAGATGCGCTGGATAAACGTTTAAACGAATACAACGACAAGATTTTAGACCGAAAACCTGATTTCTATTTTGCATAAAAAATAGTGGTGAGGAAAAGCAATGGAGTTTAAAAAACGGAGTTTTTCTTGGATTGAACTTGAAATTTCATTCTTTTATTTTTTTTTCTTTGTTTCTAGATCTTTCAAAGCATCGATCATTGCGTCTTCTTCAAGTTCGATATCCGCGTATTCATCTGCTGCAAGTTGATCGAAAATCGGATTTCCAAACTCATCAACGGGGATTTCCGGGATCTGCGCGGGATATGCTTGTTTAATCATCTGTTCTTCTTGTTCGGTGTGGAGTTGAAATTCGATGATATCTTCCAGTTCTCTGGGCGGAACTTCTCCTTCGTAGATTGGAATACCGTAAATAGGGATGTAATCATCCGGTTTTAATTTTGATTCTGCGGCGGGAGCTTGTGGTTCTGAGAGTGCAGGTTCCGGTTGTGCTTTAACCGGGCTTTTTTTAGCGGCAAGTGGGTCCTTTTCTGATTCAGCCATTGAAGCGGATTGGGGTTGCTTTGAAGCGGGCGCGGTTTGTTTTGTCGATACAGAGCTTTGAGGTTGAGCCGCGGGGGACGGAATGGGTTGTGTTTGTTTAAAAGCCGGCGCTGTTTGTTTTGTCGATGCGGAGCTTTGAGGTTGAGCCGCGGGGGACGGAATGGGTTGTGTTTGTTTAGAAGCCGGCGCGGTTTCCTTTTTTACGGTGATTTTCGAAGATTCGGATGTTTTTGCTTCCGGTTTTTGTGTTTCAACGAATTTGTTTGCAACTTCTTCAAGATTTAGGGATGATAAAAGGTCATCTTCCGGTAATTCGACCTTTTCGGATTTAGCGGGTTTCGCTTCTTCTTTTTGTTTTGTTTGCGGTTTTTGGATTTCGGCGAAACTTGCAAGGAGGTCATCCATGGCTTCTTCTTCAGCAATTCCTTCGCTTGCTTTAAATGCGGATTCTTTTTCTTCTTTCTTCATTAATCCCTTTTCTTCCATCTCTTTTGCTTTCTGCCTTGCTTTTTTGATCGAATCTTGCGAAATCGAGGATGGTTCGAGCATTTTTTCTAAATCGAACATCAAGTCTTTATCGATTCCAACCACTCCGGCTTCTGCTTTCTTATTACTAGCGGCGCCTAATGTGGTATCTTCGGCAACCCCTTCGCTTAAAACACTGAGCAAGCTTTCCAAGGCTAGTTTATCTTCATTAAGGTCATTCATAATTTCAATCGTCTCCTTGAAGTCCAAAGTGCGTGCTTTTCTTGCCCGTTCCTTTTCCGCTTCGATTTCTTTGAGCAAAGAGTCCGTCACGGTATTTCCCGATAAAATATATGCAAATTTTTTACATAAATTTCGCAAATATGAGATATAATATCCGACTCGCATGAGATTGCTGAGCATCGCGTAGACCATGTAGTCTTGACTGATATATTGAATGATGACGTATCCTTGTTCTGCTCTTAGAATTACTTCACGCATTTCACCATGGTTAACTTCCTTTAGAAAATTGTTTCCGAGCATAATTAAGGCGTTCGAGCTTGCGACATCATCTTCAGCATCTGTGGAGTCCGATTTTGCGCTTGCGATACGCATTCCGGCATGGTTGATTATTTTTACGTTTTTTAGATCCGATTCTCGTTCGACCTTTGCCAACAACATCATTAATTGATTAGATGCGTTTGATTTCATTTCGCTCATGGGGCTGGTTCTCCGATTGTTGTTTGTTTGTTTGTTCGGCAATAGTTTTTCCGAAGAAGCATGAATTGCTTTCCGGTTTTTTTTATTGCGCGAATTCTTGTATATTATCAATTCGGAAAAGGAAAAAATAAATTTTTGCCTTGGTTTTCACGAAGCTATTGCGATTATGAATCTCCGTGCAGCTAATTCACTTTGCCGTTGATAATGAATGATGATATGTCCGGATGGTATATTTCTTTCGAGTATGCAAGAATGACGCTTTTTGTTTCGTTTAAAAAGCGATGCTCCACCTTGCAATGAGTGTTCGGAAAAATCACTTTCGGTCAGCTCTCTCCGTGGGGTTTAAATATGTAGTATCGGAATTCAAATCAAATTCAAATCTTGCAATCCTTCGCATTCGTAGCGACGGTGTGGGGATTGTTGTTCCTTAAAAAAATGTATATAAAAAATGGGTCAAATTGGAGGAAATCAAACATGAATCATTCTGAAAATCAAAATCGGGTGCCGTTTGTGGGCCCAAAAGCCTTATTCGATAAATCATTCATCCCACCTAGGGTGTATGGACAGAAGAAGATGACCGAGGATCTTAGGGGCATGTTGCATGATTTTTCCGAGGATAATTTGTCATGTGTCACCGCGATTTGCGGGAATCGCGGAATGGGAAAGAAGTTGTTGGTGAAACGAACTCTTAATTCGCTTGTGGGCGAGAAAAAATTATCATCGAGATTTTTATTGCTTGAGTGTGAAAATAAAGGAATCTATTCTTTGTTGGTGGAAATCACCGAATTTTTGGGGCTTGCAAATAAAAAGCGAATTAAGGATGAAGCGATGTTGGGTATCACCATTGAGCAGCTCTGGAATCTTATCAAGCATTTATCTTCCCGGCTGGAGCAAAATCTTGTTATTATGTTAGATTCTGCGGAATATGTTGATGCGAAAGTGTTGATGAAGCTTATTGGATTATCGAAGAATCGGTCAAAATTGCATCTGGTGTTATCTTTTAATGTTTCCGGTTCAAACTTCAAAGTGATTGAGATGTATGAAGCAGATAAACGTATTGCGATTCCCGAGTATCGGAATTCGGATTTATTTTCGATTACGAAAGACAGAGCGGATATGAGTGTGAAAGCAGGGATAGGAGGTCCCGTGCTTGCTTTCGTGATCGATTCCGTGAATGAATATGGGAACAAGAGTCCCGGTTCTTGTATCGGATTTCTTAAAGATCTTTATCCCACGCTTTTTGAAACCAATGAGCTTCGTGCGGAGGAGGTTCGGATGCATGCTCGGTATTATTTTGGGCTTAAAATGATGGATTCCATCTCGGTAGCCGATATTTTGATGGATAGCGATATGCTCGAGCGCTTGTTTTTGGATAATATTGTGAACTATTTCAAGAGCAATGATAAGTTATACATTCCTTTCAGCAAGTTGGCGGAATCGTATAAAATGGGATGTGAATGTCTTGAAGTGGTTCCAAGAAAAAATGAGTTCGTTTCGGTCGTAGAGAAGTTAACCGAGAATTATGTTATTTTGCCAAGTCCCTTGTTTAAGTCAAGATCCGGATGTCTGGGAACGATCCAGATTGCACCGTATTTCCTTACCATGCCTGCGGATGAACTCTCGGAGTTGTTGGATGCAAGTTTCGATACTTTTGATGATCATTTTTAGTATGTATTTTTCTTGATTCCGAAGTTTATTTTACTTTTTTACTTTGCTGTGAGATAATTGAATGGATTCCGTATCATTTTTTATAAGAATATTTTGATTATGCTAATTTTGTCTTATTTTTGAGATCCAATCTCGCGACATCAAGAAGATCCCGTATCTGGTATATAATAAGAAATACGGGATCTTTAATGATTCGAGCGGAGAATGATGTTTATTTGGGCCATGCCCCCCAACTTGAGTGTTACAATTGAAATTAGATAATATGGATAGCTAAAATAGCGCACAAGTAAACGATAGAGAATAGCAAAGCATTTTCGAGAATTCGAAAAAAAATTTAAAGGAAAAAGAAAAGATGTTAAAAAATCGTAAACCAACACTTTGGCCGGAAATCCTCGTGAAAATTTTTGCGATGTTTCCCGATTTCCTTCACGGTTTTTTTCAAGCGTTTAGATCGACCATCTTTTTCGATCTTTCCATTCTTGTTGTTTTCCTTCGTTCCAACGTTTTACTCTCGAATAATAGCCTGTGATTTTTGAATACCATTCGATTTTATGTTCGTTTGCGCCGCATTTCGGGCATTTTCCTTCGATGCGGCCTTTTTCAAACAGCCCGCATTCAGTGCAGTACGAAAAGTCGAAGGTGTAACTGAAATATGCGGTATTGGTGTTTTTGCAGATATTTTTTGTTAATTCCCAAAGAGCATCGGGATCCGGTGTTCGGTCGCCCAACCAGATGTGCGTGATCACGCCGCCTTTCACAATGGGATGCAAGTCGCCTTGTTTTTGGATGATTTCCCATAAATTGATATTTTTCACATCATATCGGATATGCGAACTGTTTGTGTAGTATGCATTCTTTCGTTCGGTTCCCAGAACATATTTTTCTGCGTATTCTCTCATATATTGCAAATCTTTTTTCGCGAATGAGTTTGCAGTCGATTCAGCGGGTTGTTCCCAAAGAGAGAACTTGATCCCATTTCGTGAAGAGGCTTTTAAGCATATATAATCAAGATATTCGAGAATTTTCTTTCCCAATTCATAGCCTTCGGGTTCATGCAGTTCTTTTCCACAAAGGGCTTTGACACACTCGTTAAGACCGACAAACCCTACCGAGAGGGATTGTTTTCTCATGTCGAACATGATTTGTCCGTGAATGCCCAAGACATCATTGATATGGCCTGCACAGAAAGGCAATTTTGATCCTTTCAAACAGAGTTCTTTTTCCAACAATGCTTTCTTTTTTAATAACACCTTTTCCGCCACTTCAAATACTTCATCAATCTCGTGTTCGATGGAAGTATTGTACTTTAATGCACGGTAGGCGGCTCGTGGAAGGTTGATGGAGACCGATTGCATGCTTCCCATGTTGTTGAAATTATTTTTCCAATCAAAGATGGTTGGATCCATGCAGAATTTGGCCATTTCGCCGGGTTTTAAAATAATTCTGCAGCATTGGGAATGAATATCATCGGGAATCCAATCCGCGACGCCGTTTAAGAAGTAAGTTGATCCCATCTTGCATGTTTCATTGCGAACCACATATTTATAGTCTTCTTCGAAGAGTTCTAACCCTCTACGTGTGACTTTGACTTCATGTTTTGGGAATGCGAACATTTTTCCATCAGCGTCTCCCGCGGCGTATACGTCCGAAAGGGCCCGGAAAAAGAGTCTACATTCTTGTTCGAAATCGCGATATTTACCTACAATTTTGCCGCCGGGTCCAATCGCATCCACATCCATCAAAGATTCCGGAATATTGGGCGTGCATGAGATAGATGTAAACGGGGCTTGGCCTCCGCGGGCTGCAAACACTTGATTAGACTCAAAAATATAGCACTGCGCAACTTGAATAATATCAACCTCGTTGGGATCATTGCTTTTATATTTCAACCCTTTCAGATACGGCGCAATAAATGTGGTAAAATTATCAAAGCCTTGCCCGCCACTAAACTCTCCTTGGATGATTGCCAACCACTTTGCTGCATGTGTGACCGCGACGATCGCATTTTTCGCAGGTTTACTTCTTGCCGTTGCACCCCAATTTACCGGCGGAATCCCGAATAGCAAGATAATTCTGAGATCCCATTCTTGACAGAATGGCCGGTCCCAATAACGGAGCATATGAATATGCATCCGGCCCGTAAGATGAAATTCTCGTTCTTCTTCGCTCAATTGGCTAAGGTGGACAAACTGCTCCATAACCTGATCCGCAATCCATGTGTGCGAAGATTCGGGGTTGAAATCTTGATTTGAGTTTTCGTTGCAGCCGTTTGTTAATAGATCCGCAACGTCGTAAATGGGGATACCCAGTCGGGTATATTTATTTCGATATTTATGTAATCCTTGAGATGTGAGTTCGACACAGACCAATTCTCTGATATGAGGTGCTGCAATCATCGGCAACCCCAATGTAGATATTCTTCTTAAGACATTCAAAGTTATTTGCTTTGCTTGTGCAACATCGAGACCTGTTTCTTCTAGAATAGATCGTACGATCTTTTCCGGATCGAAGGGACTTAATTCTCCCCGGGTATTTTCAACGCTTTTCGGGAGAAGATCATCCAACACGAATTTTACTTTTCCGATCTCGCTAGTTCGAAAATTATCGGCCTCTTCCTTTACCATAACCATAATCAATCACTTTTCTACGATAATATGGAGATATCATCCGGTTTTTTTAAGAATTTGCATAGCCGGATTAAATTTTTAGCCCGTTTTTCCATCCTATCTCAAAATTCCACCTAATTAAATCGTATTACTTTATAAATCCAAGATCATTTGCAATTTAATCCGGAGAATCTCCAATTAGCTTCAATCGCTTCTTATTATTATTGAATAGCTGGTTATTAAATAAAAGAGGCCATGTTAAGTTTCTATTAAATGGAATAGAACCGAATTCCGATTAAAAAATTAACGATGCGCCGACTAAATAGATAAATGTATTATTTTAGACTTGAAATCAAGCATTTTTTTAGATTTTTCTATAAGCCAAGAGATGAACTAAATTCAAATGTTATTAAGGTGCTAATATCCCGTTTTTCATGCTTAGAGAAAATAATTTGAAAGAAGAAAATCTCTGAAAAAACATAAACATAAAAGAAATCTTGAAGGGAATGGGCGGTTCCCGCAGAATATCGTGTCCAGTTCTAAGGTGGAAGGTGTTTTTTTACGGATTTTTCCAAAAAAATGCCGTATATTTCTCTGAAGATCAACCACCGAGCAAAAAATTCTGCGGGAATGCTCACTTCCTTTTAATTTTTTTATTCATTATTGTAAATTTAATTCAGTGGAAATAAATTCCGTAATTTCTTTTGTACATTCGACCGCGGGGATAGATATTGTTTTTCCGGTAATCTTATCGTTATCTGATTTAAGAGATAATTGTTTATTCTCGACAGACTTTAGTTCACCGATAATCTTTAATCCCTTTTTTATTGTATATCTACGATTATACATTTCAAGAATATCATTTTCAAGATAGTCATCAATTGTTTGTTGAACCATGTATGTTTTTATTAACCTAATATCATAAATAACAAAAAATGGGAATCTCTTTTTGATGCGCTCAGTTATGGCGTTTAAGTTTTGCTCAATTAATCTTTGGTTAATATTATTTTCAACCTTAATGATATTTAATTCCTGGATGGTATCATCTGAACTGAATTTTTTAAATAAGAGATTCCACTCATTATCGTTAATAGTGTGAAAATTTTCTAATATTTGACTGTCTGAAAATTCCCTCAGCCTTTCAATACTTTCCGGTTCCATATCTTTGAGTTTTTTTAGTAGATAAGTGAAAAATGCTTCCTTTTTCAAATTGTTATCGTTGAATATATACTTAGAGTAAATCATGCGCTTAAGTCTCCAAAATCCATCAAAAAGGCCAAGGTTCTTTCTATAAAGTCTAATATTATCCTTTTCAATTTTGAAATGTGAAATCAAATCAACGGGCTCTATGAATTTTTCATTTAATAAAAAAGCACTCCGATTAATCGCATCCAATGTGTCTAAATTAAACGGAAAATGAAGGAGTCTGTAGAACAGCGGTTTATTATTCGATGTTGGATCGAGATATTCAATGATTCTTTTTTGATCGATATTGTTTCTTTTTAGTATTGAAGGAATAGTATTATTGCTTTTTGAATTTTCATTTAAATTTGAATAGGATAATCCCTTTGTTATCATTTTTTTCGTTTGATCCAAATGGTCCATGTTTAATGCTTTTTCTGATAAATGAGAAAAAGGCATATGACCAAGATCATGAAGTAAACATAAAATAATTAAGTAAGTCTTATCTTCCTCCGAAAAGTTGAATTGTTCTGCAAGCTTCAAAGACAGATAAGCTACACCGAGCGAGTGCGCATATCTGGTGTTAAATTTTCCTTTTTTCGGGTCAATTTTTATAAAACCCAAAAAAGAAATGGTTTTAAGTCTCTGAAACTCCAAGGAGAGAATAATTTCTTCATAAAGTCTATTTGTTTTAATCAGAATCTCTTCAAAATTCAAATCGAAATACATATAATTATATTCCTCCTAAAGTATGAGATATTTGTTAAAAATTGCCTCATCCTCCAGTTTTAAAACGGAAATCATTTTATCTTGAAAAACCTGAGCCTTTTCTTTCAACATTATATACGTAGAATTTTGATTTCTATTTTCAAAATTTAATTCCTCAAGGTTTTTTCGATTTGAAGCATTGTTTATATATCCAATAAAATCATCATAGATCGTACATATTTCATTAAAAATATTCGACAATTCTACGTTTCCATTAATAATAGAATGTATATTATTGATTTTTGATAATGTAGGGTTATTTAGTGCTTCTTTGAATTTATCCAAAGAGATTTTGTTTTTATATAAAAGTATAGAAAAATAAATTGATAAAAAAGTATCAAATTTTCTTGAAAATCGTAACTTTATATTTCTTAAGCCCCAGGGTTTGCTTGCTTCAATCTTTTTAAACCGGTAATCAATACATAACGTTCTCCAGAATCTAATAATTTCATTCGTAAAAAATAAGGGAAATTTTTGTTCGCGCACATATTCTTCGAGATAATTTTCATGCAAATCTTTTAAAACTTGATTATAAAGGGGTTTATTGAATAGACATCTACTTTCTAAAAGCAGTAATACTCTAATTGTGAGTAATTTTGAGGTATCATTAGAGCCACCAATGTTTTTGAGAAGATCTGAAACATTGCATTTATGAATTAGACTAATTTTCACCGTTGGATTATTTAATTTAAAAGAAGATTCAAAATTTTGTTGATATTTTTCGATTTCATGATTTTCTTCTGAGATCAACATAAAATAATCAAGATCTGATGATTTCGATGCTTCCAACCTTCCAAAGGATCCTAAAACGCCGATTGACACTCTGTTTTCGAGGGATTCAAAATTATTTGAAATAAGTGATTCTAAATTATTTAAAAACTCCGATGAATATCGATAATTACCGCTTAAATTCTTCATAAAATTCGCCCAACATGCAATAAAAGGTTTTCTCGTTTAAAAGTAGAGGCCGTGTGAGAAAAAACCAATTAAACAAAATTTGTTAAATTAATTGTAACTTGATTTTCCGCGAAAGACTCGCTCATCGAAAGGCAAACGCACATAGAATGAAAATATTGCATCGCACGGCATAATCCAAGATCATCATGTCCGATGCGATGTTTGAGAATTTGAACGCAATAATCCAAGTATTGCCATGTTTGCTTTAGTTGTTTTTGACTTTGAAGACGAACTTCCAATTCTATGGGCATTATCGGTAAATTCTCGAATTCAAATAAAATATCCGGCTTTAAACGCATCATAGATAAAGATCTTCTATTTTGATCTTTTGGATCTTGTTCGGAAGATAAATCATAATCATGGATTGCGGCAAACATGATGAGCGGAACTTCGTTGTTGAAAAATTTAATCGCTTGATTCGATTTTTGTGTTTCAAAGAATTTATTAGAGTCATCGCCTAGATAGATACAATCCGTGAAGAATAGCAAGAACTCTTCCGATGATTGTTCGATGTCGATGGCGAGAAGAACCTCGTGGAAAGATTTCATTTTAATTGCTCCGATTTTTCGTTTCTGTATTAGAGAATAAAAAGTTATTGATGGCTGCAAGCTAATGGGTATAACTTTAAATTCTGTATTGTTGATTTTAAAGTATGGCGAAAAAGAGTTCAAAGAAATCTACAGTAGCAAAAAGCGAGGAAGAAGAACCCGCGCTTACAGAAAATATGCAACATTCAGAAGAAGAAAATGAAAATGTAGCTGCCAAAGCACCAAATCTTGACATTACTGAGCGCTATACTGCTGACTTTTTTGGAATGAAAAAGACCGCAGAAAATCTCTGCGAAAAGTCTATGAAAGAACTATTCGAGTTGGGAACAAAAAGAGCAATTAAAGAAGAAAGCCAAATCATTATCGAGGATCAATACAAAGAAGCGATTGAGTTGATTATGGATGCCGATGCGGCCGGACTTTATCCGGTTTTGGTTGGTCCTCCCGGAGTCGGAAAGACCGCCATTTGTAGGTATTACAGCAAGTTAAGACAAAAAATGACCGGGATGGACGCATTTGAGTGGATGACTTTTGATGAGGCAACAAAACCCGCACATTTATCGGGTTCTTTCAACCCTGCTTTAACGCTCGAAAAAGGATTTTCTGCAGAAACCTTTTCATTTGGTCCACTAACCCGCGCAATGCTTGTCGGAGGAATTTTTCTTGCAAATGAAATAAATAGGGCAACCGAATACACTCAAAACTCATTATTGGAGCCTTTGGAAGAAGGAACCATCAATATTCCGCATCTAGGCAGAATAAAGGCCGCACCGGGATTTTTCTTTATCGGTGCAATGAACCCCAGTGAAATTGCCGGCACTCACCGAATTGCAGATGCACTTAAAGATAGGCTTAAAGTATGGATTCAATTGGACTACCCGAAACGAAACACGGAAATCAAGATCATTAAAGCGAATAATCCGTTCTTTCAATTGAAACAATCAGATCTCGATAAAATTTACTCTTTGATTCATGCTACCCGAGAATCTCCGCAAATCGAAATTCCGGCATCCCTCCGAGCAGCAATAGGTATCGCCAGGCTTGTCGGAATCGAATATCAAAAGAAAAAGATGAATAATATCGAGCAATCGATTGCAAACATCGCATTCCATGTGCTATCCGGCAGCATCAAACCAAAACCCGGTCTGAAAGCAGAACAAATAGTCAAAGATATTATAAAAGCTCAAATTGGTATCATTTTGTAAATCAAAATTATGTAGGAGGAAATCACCGTATGTTTCAATTCCCAAAAGACCCGATAGGGTTCTCTGTCGCTTTTGTCAGAAGGTTGCGGACGCATAAAGATGTAAAGAATGTTCCAAGCGTTCGGCAATCGATATCCATTGTGAAGCTAATGCTTGCAAAATTTGAGAGAAATTTTTCAATTTCACTCGATGATTATATTAAAAGTGCGGTCATTACAACACCATTAGAGGATCAAGCGATTGCTCAGGATATTGCATGGAAATTATTATATCAACAAGAGCTCATTGATGAATTCAACGCAAAAAAGCTTTTGGAAGAGCAAGAAATCCTTTCGGATCTTTTGGGACCAGAATCGGAAAAAGAGGAGTCAAATGAAGATTTTTTCGACCAATTCAATCAATTGAAGGAAGAACTTGCATATCTTGAAGAGTTAAGCAAAATCAAGAATGATTATAAAGAAAAATATCAAAAACCCGACCAATACGAACTATTTTTCCAAGAGCTCGAGCAAAACCGAGAACTTCAACCGTACAAAGATTTCATTGACTATTTAGGCGGTTTGGATAATATTGCGAATAAAAGAATTGGGAGCATGGAAGAACTTAAGGAAATCGTTAAAAACGATTTATTAAGTCAATGTTCACAGATGGGCACACAAATGCCCGGACAGCAACAACAGATGGGCGGACAACAGCAGATGGGCTCACAAATGCCCGGACAGCAACAGCAGATCGGCGGACAGCAACAGATGGGCACACAAATGCCCGGACAGCAACAACAGATCGGCGGACAACAGCAGA
>CAZUTM010000141.1:0-12194 GCA_964623665.1 uncultured archaeon | reverse complement strand
TTATGTCGATGATTTTGTGGCGATGGTCGTTTCCGCGGTCTTTTTCGATAAAGTAATGAAAAGATACGGGATCTCTTCAAAAGAATGCTTCCATATCTATTTCCGTTGGAGCGATATAAAACCGATTATCATTTTCTCGATAAAGATAGCATCTCCGGAGATATTGGGTGCGGGCTTGGGGTTCGTTAATCTGATGCTTTGGATCACCTATTTACCTCAATATACTACGCTTTTGATTATGGGCTATATCGGAGGATCGATTGCGGATATCATGAATTGGTTTGGCGTGGTCTCTATCGATGCACCCGTTGCCGAATCCTATATGAACGGCAAGAAAGCGTTATCTCAATATTACCTCGGCCAGGTTATCCGCTTCAACTTTTTAATGATCGGCTTCTTTGCACCGATGATTTCGGTAATAAGTAGGGTTATGCCGATCATCTGGGTGGAATTTGGCATGGTTAATTATGTAGCCGGCTCCTTTTTCATCATTCCGCGATTGGTCCGGCTTTCGATCGAGCGGATTTTGTGGGCACCGGGAAGCGTGGTGGTCGGTGCCGATAGGCCGAATTTTCGTATGCTAATCGGAATTATTGGTGCGATTTCCACAACCTTTTCGTATTTCTTCTTTTTGGCGGTGTTGAAACTTCCGCAGTTTATAGGGATCGAAGGGATTGCATGGCTCATGGAACTCGGATGGCTTCCTATAGGCCTTATTACCGGTTTTATTACGTATGCTTACGTGCATAAGAAAATTTTTCCCGTTATCATTCCGATCAAACAAATCTTCTTTGGAATAGTAATCCCGTCGGTGATTACATACCTTATTCTGAACCAAATTGCAAATCTCACTTTTTACCCGGTGTACGAAACAAGTGGAATATTCGCCGCGATTCTTTCCACGGTTCCTTTCATGTTTATCGTATTGTTCTTTGTCTATTTTCCACTTTCTTCAATTTTGGGTGGGTGGGACAAGATAAATCTCGATGAATTCAGAAAATCTGCGTGGATGAGCGGACCAAGCAAGTTTTTGGTCTGGCCTCTGTATCTATTGGTGGAGTTCTTTAGTCGCAAGTCAAAATTACATGATAAATTCGGAATGGAACCCACCCAAGTATTGAGAGAAGCCAAAGAATTATTCGAAATAAAAGTTAAAAATCGGGAAAAATTCAAAGAATTGGAAGCCAGAAATTAACAATATTGCAATCAAATCATTAGAAAGAATGATGTTTGATTCCTATTCTTTATAATAAATTATATTTTTTAACAATTTGGAAAAAATTGAAATTTGGTATGAAAGAATGATATTTGGGATGTTTTCTATTAATTTGAGTGTTGTTGGGTAAACATAAAAAAAGTCCGAAAAAAAGTTTCGATGGACCGAATTATCCACGTTCTGATTTCAGCATGGATATTCTGTGGGACCGCCCGTATTCCCTATGATTTTTTTGTTTTGTTTTATGTTTGATTATTACCAGCAATCTTGATTCACGCTCGGAGTATCGCTAATTCTTCCATCCAGCATCCAAATATTTCGACCGTTTGGCTGCTGTCGAATAAAGTTGCTGATTCTGGGGTCGTGTGTGACTATTATTATCGTTTTCCCTTGTTTTGATAGTTCAATGAGCAAATCGATGATTCCTCGACCCGTTTCCGAGTCTAAATTTCCCGTTGGCTCATCTGCCAAAATGATATTCGGCTTATTGATCAAGGCCCGTGCAATTGCAACCCGTTGCTTTTGGCCTCCCGATAATTTCTGAACCTTTTGCTTAGCCCGATCGCCCAATCCCACCTGATCTAGAATCTTTTGCGCAAATTTTCTATCTTCTTCTTTGATCCCATAAGGAATCAAAGGCACAAGCACATTATTGATAACATCAAGATTCGGAATCAGATAAAAGTCTTGGAAAATAAATCCAACAGATTTTTTTCGGAATTCGGAAAGCTTGGACTCTTTCATGAAGCTGATATTCCACCCATCAACAAAGATTTCACCGCTGGTAGGAAAATCCATTGCCCCGAGCAAATTCAACAAAGTAGTTTTTCCGCTCCCCGATGGCCCCATGATGGTTACGATTTCGCCTTGTTGTATCTCCAAGCTCACATCCTTCAAAGCGTGGATTTCAATTTCTTCGCTGCCGTAGATTTTATCCACATTAGAAAGCACGACAGCGGGGTTATTTTTCGCTTCCAATATCGTTTCTCGTTTTATTGCCATTCTTCTCACCTCTTTTTTTATCCTCCCTTTAACACTTGCACCGGTCTCACGGTTGCTGCTTTATAGCCCGGATAAAGCCCCGCGATAACACCGACCACCAGACCGAACCCGAAGATCATCGCGATTAAATCGAAGGTGATTATAGCCCGAATACTGCTAAATGGTCCAAACCCTCGAGAAAATAGCGCAATGATGCTCCAACCCAACAAAATTGCAATTGCAGAACCCATGATTCCGAGTATTAGCGATTCTAAAACAATATCTTTGAAAATGTGCCTATTTTTCCATCCCGTAGCCTTCAGAATGGCGAATTCTCCCATTCTTTGCGTCACACTATTGAGCTGCGCCACGATAATTGCCATGCCGCCCGCTAACGCGGTAATGATAGAAATGACGGCTGTGAATGTGTCCAAGATTGAAAAGCTGGAGGCCAATTGATCGCCGAATTGGGCTAATGAATACGCTTCAATGGCGACGCCCAGGGTGGGAAGAGCATTTAATTTATTTACATACGCTTTTGCTTCAGTTGAATTGGTCACGTCGAACAATAACTTGACTTTGGTGAAATAATCGTAGTACTGAAAGGTTTCTAGCCAACCTTGCTCCCTCAAAGCCCATGCCGTTTCCAGCGATGTGAAAAGACTATATTGTCTCGGAACAAATTCGGGGGCACCCAAGTCTTCTTGTTCATAGATTCCGACTATTGTCATCTCAACATTATTTGCGGTTAGATTTGGGAAACTCAAGAATAGGGTGATTGTAGAGCCTATCGTCGTATTTATTTCAAACTCATCTTTATTATCCACAATTCGAGAATCGATAATTATTTCGTTTGCACCGGGGTTGAACAACCGGCCGCTGCGGAGTTTCGTTGTGGATCCGCCCCACGCTTCATCAACCGAGCGATTGATTCCAATTACGTTCAATGTATCCCTATCCGTTTTCAACTTTCCGGTAATGGTATAATGTCTTGTAAAAAGCGGTGAAAGTTCGCTTTCAACATTATAAGCTTTGATGTCTGGGCCGATCTCGCTCTGAAACAATTTATCTACGATATCCGTGGGTAATCGCGAAAAATCTCCCGATTGCTCTGCTTGAGATACTTCAATCACCCCTACCACTTGGCTAAAATTATCCTTAATTGTGGTTTGAACGCCCGCACTGAACGCACCGAGCACCAGCATGAGCATCAAACCGAATCCGATTCCGGATGACGAGAGAATCGCCACAAATCGCTTCCGGAACACATTCTGAAAGATGAATTTTATCATTTTTCTCACAATTATGAATTAGAATGCATTTAAAATATACATAATTGTTATGCTTGGAAATTAAAACTCAAAATTTTTGTTTTTGCGAAAATCGAATTGATGAGTTTGCTTTCTTTTCAAATTTCGAGGTTGATCAACAGCGTTCGGGTGAAATAAGGGTTTTAAGGCTTGGTCGCCATTCTACCCTCAGTATGAAAATCGGAAAAATTAATGGGTTCGCTTTGACTCTCATCATAACCTTGCTTTCATTCGCAATAATATTCATCCTTGCATTTGCGGGGTGGCCGGGAAACCCTCACTATTGCATCGAATATGAGCGCTGTTATTGCGAAACCCTCGATTATAATAAAATGTTTTTACAACCGGTGAATACGTGGACCAATTTATCCGCGGTCATAATGGGATTATATATTGCATATGAACTGAGCTACAAAAATAATATTTTCGACCCGAACGATAAATTGAATAATCCTATGGATCATCCGAGTTTCTATTCCATGCTTTATGCGAATTTGGTGGTGTTTATCGGCACCAGCAGTTTTCTTTTCCACGGGGCGATGACGGATTATGGCGGCGCGATAGATAATATTGCCATGAATGGGTACATTTTATTCCTTATTCTGTACGAAATGACTCAAATGTTCGGATTGAGCAAACAGCATTTTATCGGGATATTAATTCTGCTCCTCCTTCCCATCAGTTATTTCTCTTTTTATCCGCATTTTGGTCGGGCTTCCTTTATGGTACTTGTTATAATCGCAATACCGATGGAAATTTTTATTCAAGTAATGATGGAGAAGCATAAAATTATGAGAATTCGGAATCGCAAATTGCTTATTTGGAGTATATTGATCTTCGGAATCGCTTATTTGTTTTGGGATGTTTCTAAAACTGGCGCTGTGTTTTGTTATCCGGAGAGTTTATGGCAAGGACATGGTGTTTGGCACATCCTTGTTGGTATTGCACCTTTTCTGATATACAGATATTTGAGATCTGAAAAAGCGATTGAAAAAACATGAACATTAGGGACACAAAAGCTGATATTTGAACTATCTTCTTTTTACAAATGCATAATTTTCTCAAAGCATGGTTAAAGATTCATAATCTGATTGTAAAAAGGTTTTAATTCATATATTCGTTTTCTGATGGTGACTTCCGTGATATTCAAAGCGCTGGCGATTTCTTTTTGGGAGAACTTCTTTCCGTCGATTCTGGGAATGATGTAGATCAATGCTCCGATGATCGACAGCGGATTTTTTCCCAAAAAAGCGGGGCACTTTAAAAATTTGGTTGCTTTGATAATTTTCTGAGTATGGGCTTGCCCTAAATTTAAAATTTTAGCGTATTTTTCTGCAAAGACGGTATACTCCATTCTGGGGAGGGGTATTGCTAAAAGTGCGGATAATTTAGAGAAGAGTCGGGAAATTCGGACTGCTTCGAGACCCGAACATCTTGCGATCTCTGAGATCGTGCGTGCTAACTTGTTCTTTCTACACGCATAATACACACTCGCGGATGCCATCAATTCTATTGAGTATCCTCTGAGCACACCCATTTTCCATGCTTTATTGAATATTTCCGATGCGTCATCTTTTATGCGTACTGGAAGCGAGAGATCCCAACAGATACGATTCAGATGCATGAGTGAGATGCATAAGCTTCTCAATTCTGGTTGCTTCCCTGCATCAATTTTCATCAATCTAAAAAAACGCGGGTTGCCTTTACAATCCCGAAATTTAATCGTAGTTTTTGAAATTAAATCTCGAACTCTGAAGCCTCCGATGGGGCCCCCATTGTGTGAGATTCTCATTTTATCTTCAAAAGTTATGCACGGTTTCAAGTCTTCCGAATATTTAATCATTTTGGATTCCAAAACCAATCCACAATTGGTGCAGATTCTTTCGCCTCTGTGAAAATCATTGTAGAAAAAAATACTTCCGCATTCTTCGCATTTTGCATTGTATACAGAGTGAATTTTTTGAGATGTTTGTATCTCCGGTATATTTGAGGGTTTTACGCTTGTTTTGCTCATGGTTTTCACCAATGGACCTTTCCATTATTTTCTTATCCAAAATCCTCCTTATAAATACAACACGCAAAATCACGGCCGAAATATCCAACGGTGAAACCATATTCGTAAAAAAATAACTTGAATGACCGATGGATATCAAATATACCGAAACAATAACTAAAAAAAAAGCGGATCGTGAAGTATATTCTAATTCGGTAAATAATGGCGATTCTTATTTTGATACTATCATTTTTGCGGTCGTTTGTCCGCTTAATGCGGCAAGTTCCGTTCCTACTCCGAAAAGATCGGTTCCCGAATCATCTCCGCATTGGTAAAGCCCCTCAATTTCTGTTTTATTGCTTAATCTTTGATCACGCACCTGTCCGATTTGTTGAGCAAGTCCGATGACTGCACCGCGCTCTCCGAATAATAATTCCAATTCCTTTGGCCCTTTAACATCCATCCATTCTATGTGGTCTCTAATATTTTCTCCGCTTTTGATGAGCTCTTGAAGATTATCGAGGATGAGCTCTTTTATTAAATCTTTATCCTTAGCGTTCTCATAGCTCGTTCCTATTCCCGCCAAGGCTAATTGTTTTCCCGGAGGTGCCAAATTTGGATCCACGTTGCTCACAATCGGCATAAAACAGCCTACCTCCCGGACAAATTTTCCCTCATCTCGACGTCTATGAATTTCCTCCGGTTTAAGCGTAGCCGCCTTCATTACAAAATGATCATCAATCAATTTTTTGTCAAGGGCTACATGGGCCACCACCGAACTATAGCTTTGTTCAAGCGATTCGATTTTATTTGCGATTTTTGATGAAAAATATTTTCCCTTGAGAAGGAGGTTGTGAGTGTCTTTCCAATTGACATTTGAAACTATGAATTGGGTTTTGATTTCTATATTAGAATTTAAAAATCTAATCCCTACCGCTTTAGGGCCTTTTTGTGTTTCCTCGATGATTATTGATTCAACCGGCGCGCTCGTATAAATTCTGCCTCCGCATTTTTCGATTATACTCTTATAGGCTTGAGGAA
The DNA here is from genome assembly GCA_964623665.1 of uncultured archaeon. GTDB lineage: Archaea > Asgardarchaeota > Lokiarchaeia > Sigyniarchaeales > Promethearchaeaceae > CAZUTM01. The sequence goes on along the minus strand of CAZUTM010000141.1, from coordinate 5,653 downwards.
TCGCTCCGCATCCTCCTATTGGGTAAGAAACCCCACCTCGTTCGTATGCTTGCTTGTATACTTCAACAAAGTCCATGGCGGATACTTTGAAATACGGAACCACAGAATAAGAATCGGAGGAGATGGCCATCATTACATGCGGGAACGTTAATTCGGTGTAGCGATCAATAAGGGCTTTTACAGACACATTTTTCAATGCATCGAGTTTGCTTTGGCTGAATGACCGAAATTTTTTATTTAATTGTAAAAAAACCATCTTTTCCTTCATCGAAACTTTCGATTTCATGAATGAAATTCCCGTTTTTATCGTATTTTTAAAATTTAAAGGTAAATAGGTTCGGATATAGTCATTTTTGTATTTCAATACGGGGTTAAGCACTTTCCATTGCAAGATCTCTTCTTGGAAGATTCCGAGTTCCTTTGCTCTTATAACAGGGGTTTGAAGCGATCCATTTCTACCGTTAGCAAAAGCATGAACTCCAAAATCCACAGTATATCCATTTTTTTGGTAACTTGCGCATCTGCCGCCTATAAAACCGAGTTTTTCGAATACTATCACTTTTTTTCCCGCAAGCGCAAGCATCGCCGCGCAGTTCAACCCTCCGATTCCGGCCCCTATAACTGCGCAATCGCATTCTGCGGGCATTTCTATTTGCATGCTAATATTTCATCGCAATTCTTCTTATAGATTTCGTTTTGATAGAAAACCAAAAAAAATGCAAAATTCAAAAATCGCATTTTTTATTTCGAATTTTGATGAAGATCAATACTTTTCTTCCGCCAAATTGCAATCACGGCAACCAAAAATGCAATCGGAATTCCACATATAAGTATTTCATAAGAATCTTCTACATCAAGCAGTAATTGAACGATCAGCGGACCGTTTGCTAAATTTAGTTGCCCCAAAATTGCAGATACATCGATTTCAAAGATTATCGGCGTGTTGTCGTATGTTTTACTAAAATTTTCAACCGTATATTCGACCGATCTATTAATTAGATACAAAAATTGCGAAATTTTGACCTTATCGAGCAGATTTTTGGGGACTTGAGGAAGATCGATTTCAAATCTTGAAGGCAGCGATTGACTCCACGTGATTATCAATGCAATTCCGGTATTTTGCAAGAAATAATATCCGAAATAGTTGTTTTTGGGTATTAATATCGACGATTGATACCCAAGCGCGTTCGGATAATACGTACTATTTGTGAGTTTTCCGGAGAGAAATTGATATGCGAAACCTGATGGTTTGTATATCCATGAATTCGATTGCGAAACGTAATGCTGAATACCGAACATGTGTTCGCCATAAAACCAATCCGGATTCATTGTATCCCGATAACAATACCACACAATTCTCGAGACGCCATTTGCAAGAAGAATCGGATAGATTTTTACTAATTGTTCTGCTTGAATTCTCCATTGTCGCTCCAAGTCTTGAGTCTGTGTTTCATAACTTCCGATCTGCGTGGAAATGCCCACTTCGGTAACCCAAATCTCTCCATCGAATCCATATTTCTCCGCTACCGACTTGACTTGTTTGGCTTTGGAATCGATGATCTCGGCGTTAGAGCCCGAATAGGGATGGTAGTTTAGCACATCAATTACACTATTGAAGGTCTCGGCACCCATATACTCGATCATTGAACTCAAATAGTTAGGATTATGTCCGGAAATACCGGGTGCCAAAATTATAAGACTTGAATTAATGGATCGGATGAGATGTGCCGTTTGGTTCAAGAGATAAAAGAATTCCGCATCAGTTCCGTTCCAAAACCCATCCAAGTTAGGTTCATTCCATATTTCCCAATATTTAACGAGATTCTGATATCGCGAAACCGTTGCGTTTACGAACGAAAGCCAATGGGGAACTTGTTCAATCGGAATATGGTTTGCGTAGCGTGATCCATAGATATTGCCGTTTCCGTAGTCCAGAATTGCGAGGGCTTCAATATTTTTTGCGGAGATATTACCAAAAAAGTCGTCGTAGTGTTTGAAATTATAGGTTCCGTTTTCTGGTTCAACAGCAGCCCATGTTATATCGTTTCTGGTGATTTGAACGCCTTGTTTTTTTAAATCCGAAGCATCCGTTGGTGTATTGCCCCACCCATGACAGACCCCGAAAGGATTCGAGATAGGAATCTTTCCTTCCGATGCGGTTTGCCCGTTAGCGGTTCCGTATTGGATGGTATTTTGGAAAAACCCGATGAAAATCATAATAAAAATGACAACAAAATGGAATATTTTCGCTTGTATTAATTGGTTTTTGTATATAAATGAATTTTTCAGCATTCCTCCTTTCATTTTGTTTCCCCCCTTTTATCATTTTGATGGAAATCGGTTTTGGTATCGAGAGTCGGATGATTTTCAATCCTATCTTGTAATTGCCAAGCGGTTGGAACCGAAGAATCCCGAAACCAAAATGAGATCAGTTCAAAAATGATTAAAAACGTTGAAATCGCTTGAATCGTTGGGATTAAAGCGACGATTTCGCGTGTATAAGCGGGAATGAGAAGCGTGTAACCCATAACAATAAAAGATACCGGGAGGATTCCGGAAGCAGAAGGAAAAGGTGTGCGAAAAACCCGATTCAAATACCCCCAAACAAGCGAAAACAAACAAAACCCGAATATGAAATCAAAGGTTTGGGTATTGGATGTCGTTTGTTGTAGCGTGCCATAGAACCTTAAGACCCCCAATCCTCCTATAATCAGACCAAAACGCTTTAATATTGAATTGATATTTGAATTCAAGGATAACATCATTACGATTAAGCCGCCGAATCCAAAATTTGCGATGAATAATAGTAAGCGAGTAAATTCAGAAAGAGATTTCAATACTTGAAAGAACGCGAATCCGTATGCCGCTAAAAGAAGCGTGAAAATGATCCATTCGATGAAAATCCAAAAAATTTTTGATGCTTTTTCCGGCCCAACAAGCAATTCGAGCGAAGACACTTTTTTCAAAGTAGATATTTCAAGGTAATAGATCGGATCTTTCGATTCCGTTTTGCTCACGAGTATCAAAACTAACCATAACATCGATATTAATGAGCTAAATAGATATATTGAGGATGTTATTTGTGGAAGAGTCATTATTGCACCTATATAAACACCCAAACCTAATAGCCAAGATCCGATAAGTTCGCTTTCCCAAATCGGCCCAAATAGGTATTTTCTGTGATTAGCCACCTTAAATGGTGTTTTCAAAGACAAAGATTCACCAGCCCATAATATCAGAATTAAACAGAACATCCAACCGCTTAATACTATTTGGATCATGTGCAGCCACATAAATATGGATATTTGTTGGGAGAACACTAAAATAATACGCGTATTCTGAACACTGGATATAGCCGGTGCAAAAAGATAACTTAGAAATCCAAACAAGCCCGTTAATATAATAATAAGTTTTAGCCATCGCTCAAGGTTTTTTTTTAAGATTGGAGGAATCAATAAAAGAAGGCAGACCATGATTACAGCAAAGATTGTATCGATCGGCGTGAAATCACCAAAATATTGCCGATTATATGAACTCAAATGAAGTAATTGAAGCGGGCCTAGGATGAATCCCATCGCATTACAAAAAAAAGTTTTTATTCGCACGCTCATGAAGTTTGATTTGCTCCTTTCCCTTATAAATTTTAATATATTTTATCCTTGAATTGCAAGCGTAAAGCTCATGAGCACATCAAAGAATTTAAATTGGTTAGTGGACTTTGTGTTCTTGTATTCGATGCGAAGTTCGTCTAGTCGTAGGACGCCAGCCTGCTAAGTTGGTGGTGAAAACCTCGTGGGTTCAATCCCCACACTTCGCGCTTCTCTTTTTCATTCGTATTCTCCGTGTTTTTAATATACACACCCGAAACATATTATCCGAGTGCAACCATCTTCTTAAATTTCTGCGGATACATGGCCATCAAGTCTTTGGCGCGTTCCATTCCGCGCTTCATGTTCAACGTGAGCGTGGCCTCGTTTGCGTAAACGCAATTTTCTTAGAAATTACCCGCTCCGTTCAAAAATATTAAGCGCAATTCTACATTAAGACCCGTATAGACCGGTTATGCCTTAGAACATAATATGCTTTTAAGTATATATTATTTCATAAGAATATATTTATGCAGATTATAAATAAGGCACATAATTCAATTTTACAAAGGATATCGCAAAATTTATGCGGTGTGCTAATAAAATCGGAAAATTTATTTTTCGGCGGGGGTATATCGCAATAATCTAACATTAAAAAAGCCAATTTCTTAAAAAAAACGGGTGTTGCATTGATTTATAAAAATTCAATTCATTCAATGTCTTTGTCGACCACGGTGCCGGACATCACGAATTTTCCGATTCCGATCTTTTTTCCCGGCATTACAGACACGTTGATTCCGATCGATGCGTTATCACCGACCACTCCGCCCAATTTTTTTCGCATCGTGTTGACGCGCTGTCCTTTAATCATCATTGCGATTTCTTTTTTGTCCAGCCTCACATTTGCGAATTTCGTGCCCGCTCCTATATTTACATTTGCCCCAATGACACAATCACCCAAGTATGATAGGTGAGCCGCGTATGTATTTTCCAAAATGATGGATGCCTTTACCTCAGTGCTATTTCCGATATGGCAGTTTGGTCCGATTGAGGTATACGGTCGAATATAGCATTGCGGGCCTAATACGGAATTCGCGCCGATAATTGCGGGCCCTTCAATATACGATCCGGATTTTATGATTACGCCTTTTTCAATGATAACTTCTCCTTTAATGACCACAAAATCTTCAATAATTGCATCTTTGCTTATATCCCTTTTAATGAAATCCATGAGATATTGGTTTGCTTCGAGTAATTGCCACGGGTGTCCTACATCGCTCCAGTAGAGTCCGGAAACGTTGACTCCCGCGATTTTGTATCCACTATCTACAAGAATCTGCATAGAGTCGGTGATTTCATACTCTCCACGCTTTGATTTTGGTGTTTTTTCGATGCCTTCAAATATTTTCGGTGAGAAGATATAGACCCCGGCGTTTGCAAGATTTCCATATTGGTTAGTTTCCGGTTTTTCCACGATCTTTTTAACGAATCCTTTGTCGTCCAAATTAATAATTCCGTATTTTTGCGGGTCTGGAACTTCAAATAGCGATATGACCGCATCGGTGTCTTTTTTATGAAATCTCTCGATGCATCTGGCAAATATTTGTGTATCTACCAGCAGGTCTCCATAGATGAGCATGAACGGCTCGGTTTTTGCGAAGTCTTTTGCATAATATGCAGCATTTGCAGTGCCCAAAAATTGGGTTTGCTCGATATATGATATTTTTACGTTCAGACCGGCTCCATCTTTAAAATAATCCATGATTTGTTCTTTTTTGAAGCCAACAACGATGAGGATTTCCGTGATTCCGTTAATTTTTAATCTTTCAATGGTATGTTCGAGAAGGGGTTTTCCGGCCACCCGAATCATGTGTTTCGGTCTGTTATCAGTGATCGGGCTTAGTCGTTTGCCTTCGCCTGCAGCAAGGATGCATGCTTTCATGTGGTGAACAAGAATGGGAAAAATTTATAGTTGATGGGTGGCATAATTAGTGTCATCTAAATCAACCTTTTAAAGATATGGGTTATAAAAGAATACCTCGGATTTTTTATTACGTGGTACCGAC
>CAZUTM010000140.1:0-12196 GCA_964623665.1 uncultured archaeon | reverse complement strand
TTCTAATTCTGGATTACTTTTTGGGATTAAACCCGTCTCATCAACCATCACCGGAATACCGCCGCCAACCACGGGAACATGGATGATCACGACAGATACTATCATTGATGGCGAAAGGTTACAATTCAATGGTTCCATTGAAGTCTCCAACGGAAAAACCCTCACGATTCTCAATTCCCAGATTAACTTTTCATCCCAGAGTTTTTATATTTCCGCCAGCCACGCCAATCTCCACATCGAGAACTCCTCCGTTTCAAATTACAATAAAATTGCGATTAATATAGATGGAAATGCCACTCTTTTAAACTCAGAATTTCGCAATTATGAAACCGGTTTTTACGCTTACCAAGCAAATGTTGAGATTCTCGGAAATTGCTTTAAAAACGGGAATAATGGGATAAGTTTAGTGGAGATTCAGGACTCAAAAATTTGGCATAATGAGATTTTGGTCGAATATAAGGGAATGCTACTTCAAAATTTGAGCAATGCCCATATCTGGAATAATACCGTTGAAGGATATGGAATAGATTATGAATGCGTTGGGGTTCGAATAACCGGAGGATCGCACTATAATTTAACCGGAAATCGCGTGTATAATTTTCATAAATCCCTTTTCTGGAGCGGTGTCGAAAACACCATCATTTCGCACAATACTTTTGCGCAGAAATCTGATTCTATTTACGAAGATGGGGAATTGCAGTTAATCGATTGTTGGAACCTCACGCTCGAGAATAACCTTATTTCAAATTTAAGTTATGATGGGATTGAAATCTATCATGGTGGGCATTATTTAGTCCAATTTAATCAAATTATTAAATCAAACGCGGGAATGCATATCGAATTATATCCCGTTTTGGATATCAAGGTCAAAAATAATAGTTTCATTGAATCGAATTTGATTGCTTCAGATGTAATCGGTTTGGAAATTTCTGGAAACAAGTTTGAACACGGCTCGATTTCGGTCTTCAATACATCTAATGTTATAATAACATACAACGAAATTAAATGCGGAGAGCCTATCACAATTAAAAATGTCACCGCTCTAACTCTGGAAAACAACAAATTTTGGTGTGATGAGCAAATCCCGGAAACATCCGATATCCCTTGGTGGAAACAGCACCTGTTCTTAATTTTGGGGATTGGGTTCGCTGCAGTTGTCATTCTTAGTATTATTTTGTTAAATAAAAAACGCAAATAAACACACTATCCGCTTTTTTTTTCTAAACTGCTTTTAAAGATTTGATGAAAGATGCCTGCAAAAGCAGTGGTAATTAGCGTTCCTATAGCGATAATTGTTTAAAGGAAAAAAAGATGCCAATACAGAAGCAAGAAGATCTTACAAGGCTCTTAAAGAAATCGATTTTGTAATCAATAAATGAAAGCGCGCGCATTTTCTCATCATTTTTATTTCCTTATTATTTATTATCGAATGTGAGCAAGCCTTGACCGAACTCCATGAAAAAATTCTAAAACCACAATTTGAATCTCATTTCTTTAAACGAATTCCGCTCAAGAAGAGAACTCGTTCCGATGTGCTCGAGCGTTATGAATCCCAAACCTCTCTGGAGAGATTGATCGATTATTTGTTAAGCGTATTGGTAAAGATGTTTTCTTTTTTAGGCGGGAATCGAAAATGGGTGCTATACCGAGTTCTCATAGGTCTGATGCGTATAAATTACAAGTTGTTTCACCGAATGATCGAAACCGGGAAAGAGAACATTCCGAAAAACGGGGCCATTATTTATTTGAATCATATTCGGGAAATTGATGTGGTGATGAGTTTTATTTCTTCATTCAATGCGCCTATCGGGGTTTTTACCGATATGGGTCGGGGTTTAGTGAACGATATATTATCGAAATTTGGATTTGTGTCCCGCATCGGAAAATCCGATGAAATGATCGAAAAAATGATTCGGCAAATCTTGTTAGTTAATCGATACTTTGCGATTTGGCCCGAAGGAACGCCCGACAAGGGGTATGGAATAATGCAAGGCTTTTCCGGCTTCATTAAAGTTTATGCGACCATAAATTGTAAAAAAGATCTGATTCCTTTGGTGCCTGCTTTAATGGTAGAAAGAATTCCCAAAAGAAAAACGCTTCCGCTGAAGAAAAAGAGGAAACGAAAAATTAAATGGCGAAAACATACCACTCGGCTTTTGCCCGCATTGGAGATCCATTATCTTCCGCCGTTCTTTTTCCCTCGCGAATGGCTCTTACCGGTCGAACAAGGCGGAAAGTCGCCGCGAGAATTGGCTGATTATGCAATGATGATATTGGCAAGGAAAGTTGGGCAAACCCAATTGGGTAAAAATCCCGCTTTGGAACGAAGAAAGACCGAACCGCAAACCCCTTGGCATTAAACAATCATGCTTTTTTGTAGCCCTAAACACGGAAAAATCGCAAAAAAAGTTTGAAAAAACGTTTCGTCGGGCTGTATATTCCGAATCCACTGCAGAAAGCAGATATTCTGCGGGATAAAATTAAAAATCTGCCTTGTTGGCTTGGAAATGATCCGCAAAATATTTGATAGCACGTTTCAGCGTGTCAGAATTTCTCGTTTGCATGTTTAGATTTTCAATTAAGTTATATTTGATTTTTCGATGCGTGTTTTTACCCAAATCAGCGATTTCGCTTTAAGCGTTTACCAAACCGTCCGCAGAAAAGAAAAAAAAAATTAAAATGAAAACTCATTTAAAATTTGTTTAAAAAGCGAAATTTCTCAATTAAATCATTAAGAGAGAATTGATCAATCGGGCCCGATTTGCTCTTCCTCTTTTTCAACTCATTTTGATATTTTAGGCAAAAATCTCTCACAAAATCTTGTAGCCTTCGGCGAATATCGATGCTGGAATGATCCACAATCAGCACAGCGGTGACAAATTCCGTTCGCTCCAACAAGATAGTAAAATACTCTTTTTGAATCGTTTTTATTGCGCTTTTTTCGTTGGTTACTTCTTGTAGAATCGAATCAACAGCAGACAGAGACCCGGAAAACAGATCGAGCAATTGAATATTGATTTCCTCTTTGAAAATGTGTTTGGCTAGTAATAATCCGCTTTCGTTTTCGAGGACAAGAAGTAAAATTGGAATTGACCGTTTCAAGATGTTTGAATTCCAAATCATGAGATCATGTGTTGTGATTATTCCGATAAGGCTCTTCGTTTGCGGTTCTGCAATGAATACTCTTTTTAGGCCTTGATTTTGCATCTGGTGGACGATTTCATCGATCGGAGTTCCAGGATCAAAGGTATCCACGGGCCCTCTCATGATCTCTTTCACATTGATTTCTGAAAAGGGGGGATGATTGGGATTTCGATAAATATAATTAATGATATCGGAGTGCGAAATGGTGAAATATTGCGAATTTTCGCCAACAACCGCAACTGCAGAGATATTTTTGTCGTGCATCAGCGAGATAACATCTAAAACGGATGCGCTCAACCCCACAGATACTACTCCTTGCGTCATAATGTCTTCTGCGGCCAAAGAAATGGATTCGCACTCGAACGGTTCCATGATAGAAGAAAAAACGGATCTCTAAAAAATTTTTTCCGAAAAAAGAACGCAATCAAGAATCGCGGCATGCTTGATTTTTCTGTTTCAATTGGGCGAGATGGGATTTTGTGTCAATAAGAAAATCGACTTTTCCGGTCTCGAGGGAATACATTCCTACAATGATTGATGTTTTTTTATGTTTCACGGCTTCATCAATGATTTCAGAAATCAATGGCAGGGATTCGGCTATTTCGAGTGCATTTTCTTTGATCACATCATTAATAAACTCGTCTTTGGATCCGCATTCGAATTTTTTACAGATTTCGACTTTATCATCGATTTTTTTTATGAGACTCGGGAGATGTCCTTCAACATGCGCTTGAGAGACTGCTGCATTAACCGCTCCGCAGAGGGTGTGACCAAGAACGATAAGCACGGGCGTTTTGAGGTGTTCGACTCCATATTCTATAGTGGCCAAATTAATATCATCAATCACTTCACCCGCTGACCGCACGATGAATAAGCGACCCAAACCTTGATTGAATATATACTCCGGAACTACGCGCGAGTCAGAACACGATAATATGGTGGCAATAGGAAATTGTCCTTTTAATAACTCTTGCCTTCGTTTTTGGCTTAAATCTGCTGTGTTTTTGCCTTGAACATAACTTTTATTTCCTTCAATCAATTCTTCGACAATTTTTCTTGCTTCTCCTTGCAATTTTTCAAGAGTCATCGGTTTCACTCCTTGTACCTTGTATTTATTTTGCTCTGGATTTAATGGTTCCGTCCTCTTGTCCGAAAAAGGCTTTAACGGCCATGTTTATAAATAATCCGGTTTCAACGATTCCCGGGATAGCTTTCAAGCTTTTTTCGAGGGCTTCGGGCTGTTCGATCAAACCAAAATCTGCGTCAATTATGAAGTTGCCGTTATCGCTAACCACGGGTCCCGCTTTCATTTTTGCCATTCTTAACACGGGTTTACCGCCCATTTTTTCGATTTTTTTCATAACGGGCACATATCCGAGCGGAATGACTTCGAGCGGAACGCCTTTTTTCCATTGTTCGCCCAATGTTTTGGAATCTTTCCTAAAATCCGCAATGATGACCAATGTTTTGGAGGCTGAGGCCACAATTTTTTCTTGAGTCTGACATCCACCGCCGCCTTTTATAAGATTTAGCCGAGAATCAACCTCATCTGCCCCATCGATATCCACGTCGATCTCGGGGTATCTTGATAAATCACCCAATACCAATCCGTGTTCCACAATGAGCTGAGTCGATTGAAAACTCGTAGGGATGCACACCAATCTCAAATTCTCTTTTTTAACCCGCTCCGCGATGCGCTCCACCGCATATACCACGGTTGAACCGCTCCCGATGCCCACAATCATATTATCCCGAATGAATTCGTCAACCGCAGCGATTGCTGCTTTCTTCTTTGCATCTTCTATTGAACTCATATTTTCGGAAAGCACCCAAAGAAAAAAAAATCATTGAAAAATTTTGAATTGGCTTATAATTGGCACGGAAAAGGGTCAATCAATTCACCTTTGTTTTCTTTATTCAAATACGCAATGCGTTCAAATCGCAAAGCCCCATCCTCGAAATATAACCCCGGTTCGATAGTCATCAAATGTCCTTTCTTAAGAAATCCGGGTGCGTTCGGATATGATAGCGGAAACGGTTCGTGCAATTTAACGCCGATACCATGGCCCAAAAATGGGGTGTGAAATTCACCCAATCCGTTCGCAACGATATGAGATCTCGAAGCTTTATCCAAATCGTGCATCGAGAGCCCTTCTTTCATCGCACCAACCGCCTTATTGATTGCATTATTGATGACCTCCGCTTTCCGCTTTTGTTCATCATTAGGATTTCTGCCCACCACCCATGTCCTTGTAAGATCCGACCAATATCCGTTCACTTGTGTGTTCAATTCAATCATGCACCATTCGCCTTTCTTCATTTTGTATGCAGTGGAGATATTATAAGGCCAGCATGCGACTTTGCCGTTTTTTCCGCCCATTACAAATGCAAGAGCCCGGATTTGATCGATTTTATCTGAGTATTGTTCAATCGAATTCATGATTGCGCTTTCGCAAATCGTAGCGAGTTTCATTTCGGTCATTTCTTCTTTAATTGCTTCTGCTGCGGCTTGGAGTCCTATGGCTTGAATTTTATTCAAAAAGCGGTAGTTCTCCAATTCCATATCGGTTTTATATTCACGCATCTTGTACAGGACATCTGTTGCATCTTTGAATGAAGACTCCGGAAATTGCTTTGCAAGTGTATCGAAAAAGGGCTTATTCGGGAAAGAAATCTCATAATGAAGGTTGGATGCGCCAATAGATTCGAAGCATTGTTCTATTCCGATGGTCTTCCCTTTGAGATCCAATTTTTTGTATTCTCTCACAAGAGCTTCGGTTCCCCCGGGTTGATATTCCTTAAGTTGGTTAATGATTCTTCTATTCGTAAATTTCATTTCGGAATCGGGGACAATCATAACGGGGTCTTCCTCTGCAAACACAACCACGGATGCCCATCCGGTGATTGGATAATAGTTCGAGAAATAAAGGACATTTTCGGGATAGCGGACTATTATTGCATCTAGACCCGTTTCTCTCATCAATTTCTTGTAGTGATTTTCTTTTTCTTTATCAACTGCGACCATATTTCTTTAAAAAAACGCGACCTTAAAAATTAATTTGCATAAAATTTTTTGTTCTGAAATCGAAATGGGTCGATTAAATTTTCTACACCCGGAAGCCGGCAAAATTTTCTAACAATATGTCGAGATTTAAAGTAAAAATCATTCAATTGAGTTAATTGGAGGAGAGATATAATCGATGACTCTGCTTATTTCAAATCACGTTCAAGTTTTTCTAATCGATGTTTATACTTTTGTTGTATTGTATCGAACCATTGATAGGCTTCTTCAAATTTAGTAAATGTTCGTTTGAAAATTCCCGAATGAGTTGCACAATAATCTAAATTTTGGTTTAGTAATTGATTGGGCCTTGCAATCTCTGCTCCCGCAATTAACCCTTTCTGAATCAGCGTTTTTTGAACCAATATATGAATTTTCGAGACTTCGGCGCATACCGGCTTCATATACCTAATATCGACCAAGACAAAAAACCCAGGTCTAATTTGGGCAACAGTAAAGTAAATATCTTCCAAATATTGATTTAACATTTGAGTATTGTGAGATTTCCATTGACCGCGTATCTGTATTAAAAGAATCTTCTTTTCTTCCATCATCTTAATGGTATAATATTCTTGCAAAATAGTAGAAGCCACATGCGTATTGATGAAAATGCGTATTTAAGGGTATGCGATGAAATTGTAAAAATTATGATAAAAATTTCTAAGTAAACAAAAAAAGTCCGAAAAAACGTTTCCCTTTACAGTCTATTCCACGCTCTGAAAAAAACGTGAATATGCTGCGGGAATTCCCATATCTCTTGGGAACTTTTTTTGAAACGCTTTTTCAGCGATTTTTTTAAATGTTTATTTATTAATCTTTTTCTTCAGATTGAACTTTCGTTTTGCATATCCTTTTAGTTGTTTGGTTGATTTATTCAACGATGATGATAATTTCACTTCAAGATTCGACATTTCATCTCTGAAATCCACGCTAACGCATGCTCCATGGAAATAAACGATTTTTTCTTCATTCCGGATGAAAAAGAAAATCTCTCCGCAGAAAACCATGATAACCGGTTCAGCGATAACACTTCAATAGCCATTACCAATCCAGATTCCATGAGTCTCTTTTGAGCTTCGGTATGGATTTCGGCAACTTTGTAGGAGACAGGCTCCATATACCGAAGATCGGCAAGTGCGATAAAAGAATCTTTGAATTTTTTACCCATCTCTTCAACATCTTCGATGTAATTTGCAAATTTATACATCTCTCTTTCTTTCCATGTTCCGCGAATTTGGAGATACAATATTCTTTCATTTATAAGAGGTTTCAGTAAATAATATCCTTGAAGTAAGAGTGCCGAGTCCATAATTGAATATCATCAAAACGCTTTTTAAAGTTTTGTATACTTAGCGTTAAAATAATCACCGAATCGTTATTTTCCGCAAAAATTTGGAAGAAAAATCGAACATTCATCCAGAAAATTGAAGATAAAAAAATATTTTGTAAAGGAAGTGTCAGAAACGTCACTTTTATGGAACGATTACCACTTTGATACTATTATGTTCTTCTTTATGGTACGCCACATCGAACGCTTCTTTATAGTCCTCTAATTTAAACACATGCGTAATCATCTCTTTGATGTTTACCTTTCCGGAAGCAAGCAAACTAATGGCCGCGGGGTAATCGGGGAATGGGTTGTTACATGAGGATGTAATTTCGCGCTCGCCAGAAACCCATTTCAAATCAAATTCCATTTTATCTTCAAAGCCGGAAAGCATGAGCATTCTGCGGCCTCTTCTCAGAGATTTTATTCCGGAAAGTACGGTCTCTTTCTGACCGATGGTATCCACCACCGCATCGACTCCCAAACCTTTCGTTATTTGCATGCAGAAATCCACAAGATTCGTTTTCTTAACATTCACGGTGTGCAATCTTGCGGAGCGCCACTTATTTGCGACTTTGTGCAATTGTTCAAAGGGTTTTTCAAAAACATCCGTAACAATAATATCATCCACGCCATACGATTCGGCAACTTGGGATGCCAAAAACCCGATGGGCCCTGTTCCCAAGATCAAGATACTTCCGCCCTTTTTCACATTCACCCGATTCACGGCATGAACTGCAACAGCCAATCCATCCAATTGGGTTGCTTCTTTCATATCCACATTATCAGGAAGCGGAACGAGTTTTTCGTGCCAGCACGGAAAATAGTCGGAAAAACCGCCCGGTACGACCTTATGCGTTATCCAAGAATTCTTCGAGCCATCCGCCAACACCTCTCCGTGACCGATATGATCACAATGACTGCAGAGATTGTAATTTCCTTCCAAGCAGTCGATGCATTCTCCGCACTCTTTGTATGCGAGAATCCCGACCCTTTGACCCTTCCGCTTTTCCGATGTAGCGCTTCGTGTGTCCACGATGGTTCCCGCGACTTCATGACCTAGAACCATATTAGGATCCGAAGGGATATTTATTCCGAGAGTGTGAAGGGACCACGGGTTTCTTCCCGTAAAATAATGGACATCGCTGCCGCAGATTCCGCATGCCCCCGTTTTCACGATACACATATCGGTTCTGGGCGGCGTTCCTAACATCTCCTCAACATCAATTTCTTTCAATTCCAAATGAAATGGTTTGGGTAAAAATAATCCACGAGTCTTAAAATTGCTCATAAATCGAGAAGAAACGCTCTCCATAAAAACCTTCTCACAGTAGTCGTAAATTGCTTTAATAATACAACTTAATCGCTTTTTTAAATAACATTTTTTAAGATAATGGCTTTCAAAAATAATTTAGAAAAAATGAAAATGAATCGTCCATAGACACTTGTACAATAGGAACTGGGTTTCTATTCTGAGTCCAATTGGAGTTTATGCTTTGCCTTTTCAATCAATAAATCTTCTATTTCTTTCAACGGTTGTTGCCAAGGAATTCGGAATTTATTTTTGATAGGCGATTTGTTATGTCCCCAAAGAACCGCTTTGTAAAATCCTTTTATTAAAAACTTGGATGGGCCCGCTAATTCCACGGATTTTCTAAACGTTTCCAATTGAAAATCATCGAACGCACCAAAGAACCCAGCCAGCGGCAAAAAGAAAAGGAGAGCGGGTAATATCGTGACAAACACCAAAAACACCGCCGCCGTAGGAACGATTCCAATAATCGGATATAACATTGGTGCAACATATATAGATAAGAATAATGTAAAACCCAAAACGGGTAACGCAGCGAGAAGAGGGAGAAATATCGTGGATGCCCAATAGATTTCCACTTTGAAGACCCGACGATTAATATAGATCAACGCTGCGACCATTTTGATTAAACGGGCATAGAATCTATCCCAACCCAAGGTTAAACACACTCCAAGGGGCCCCAACATTCCAAGGTTTAATTCTACCAATAAGAAATACAAGATAATAATGCGAATAATTTCTTCCATCAGTCGAACGGCCGTGTAGAACGGAATATGCAATGTGCCCATCAATATTGGGTCCGAAATTTCGATAAACGCAAAGAATAATTGTTCAATAAGCAAAAATGGGATGAAAATGACCGCAGCTTGATAATTTTCCAATCCCTCGAGACTTCCGATGACCGTAACAAGCACGGGATAAATCCCAACAAAGATCATAAGCAGAAGGCACTTCAGAAACGTGTTCCATTTTAAGGCATAACTCACATAAAACTTTGCCAAGGCCATTTTATTATTTCCGTAAGATTCGGCTATGGAGGACGTTACTTCAAAATTCCCAACATTGACGATTCCGGTAAGCGAGCCGGCCAATCCTTTCAGCACGATCCATGTGGTGTACTGCGGTAAATATTTCAAAAACAGAAGTAAAATAATCGTTTCAGAAACGGTATTCAACAGAGGAACAAGGGATGCTTGGAAGCCAAAAATCAAGCATTGTTTTGCAACAGGCCAGGAGACGTTGGGAACAATAGCATCACGTAGAGAAAAGCCGAGAATTTTAAGTTCTTTATTTAGGTAATGTGCGCCCAAAGCCATCGAAAAAAAATCATCGACATAAGCCCCTATAGCGAATCCTATTGCGCCACCCATGAGATCTCCGATTGCGGGGTTCTGCTGACCGAAATATCGACCCAGAAGGATGAAAACGATGTTTGTGATATTTTGAAACACCGAACCAGATACAAAGTTCAAGATATTGACCTTATTGAATTTCTGTAATCCTCTCAATACCGCTCCGAACGTTCCGAGCATCCCGGGCCATTGTTTTTGGCAGATAATCAAGAAAATCCATGTGATATATGAAAATTGAAGCGAAAAGCGGAAATATTGAATAATCCAAACACTTAAAATGGTAACTTGAATAATCCCGGTGAACATTTGATACCAAATGAAAAACCGAACGTATTCAAGCATCTTCTTTGGGTTTTTTATCCGATATTCACCAATAAAACGCTCTATGCCAAAAGCAGTGCCCATATCAAATATTTGGTAAATAATTGCGAACACGCCCGCTGCGAGCGAATTATAGCCTTGCATCTCGGGATATGGATAGAGAAATTTATAGATTATCGAGATGAAAAATAAGGAAATTGCCATGGTAAGAAGAGAAATCACGAGTGAATACCAAAAGGATCCTAAAGGTCGCTGAAAACCGATTTCTTCCCACGGATCCACTTTTAGTAAGGTCTCGATTGCTTTATTCACTGCCTCTTTTGAATTTGATTGAGATTCTTGAGGTTTTTGTTCCAATTCTGGTGTTTGGTGTTCATGATTGCTGTCCGGCATAGCCCTCTATACGGAATTGGTCCCTCTTTGTATAAATATGTTTGTTCATTTTCATCCTCATGTTTACTAAAATTGGCTGGATAGGCACGGGCGTAATGGGTAATTCGATGGCCGGACATTTACAAAAAGCGGGTTACCAACTCTTTGTATACAATCGAACCAAAGAAAAAACCCAATGCTTAGTGGCAAATGGGGCCGTATATTGTGAGACTCCCGCCAAAGTTGCTGAAGCTTCCGATGTAATTTTCACAATCGTAGGCTATCCCAAGGATGTGGAAGATGTATATTTTTCAGATAACGGAATTTTTAAGGGGGCTTCAAAAGGTAAAATTGTGGTTGACATGACCACCTCGGAGCCAACCCTTGCCAAGAGAATCTATGATACTGCACGTTCCATGGAGGTTCAAGCCTTAGATGCACCCGTTTCCGGGGGCGACATCGGAGCGAGAAATGCAACTCTTGCAATCATGGTGGGGGGCGACAAAGATGCCTTTGATACAGTATTTCCTTTATTTCAAAAGATGGGCGAAAATATAAAACTTATGGGACCTGCGGGTGCGGGTCAGCACACTAAAATGAGCAACCAAATTCTAATTGCGAGCACCATGATTGGGGTGGTCGAATCGCTTCTTTATGCCTATAAAGCGGGGCTGAATCTCGATGAAGTGATTGATGTGATCGGTAAAGGTGCGGCTTCTTCATGGTCGATAAACAACTTGGGTCGAAGAATTGTGCAAGGAAATTTCGATCCCGGGTTCTTTATCAAACATTTCATCAAAGATATGGGGATCGCGTTGGCTGAAGCGCGTAAAATGAATCTTTCATTGCCCGGATTGGCTCTAGCACAGCAATTTTATATCGCTGCTTCTGCAATGGGATTGGAGAACTTGGGAACTCACGGGCTCTATTTGGTCTTGAAAAAAATGAATGGAATGAATCAATGAATGAATCAATCAATCAAATACTCTATTTTTTATTTAGATACCATTAAAGAAATCGTATCGGGAAGGTTAACAAGCATTCCCGCAGAAATTCTTGCAGAGATTTACATATGCTTCTTGTTTTTCAGCAATTTTTTAAAATGGTTTTTTTCATTGAATTCGTTCGAGCAAATTTAGTTTTCTTCTTTTTATAAATCTTTTTTTCGATATGTGAGCATTTTAGCTATGGAAATAATTTTATATGATGGTAAAATTGATTCGCTCTGGCCCGGCTTTGTTTAATCAAGAGAAAAGAGGGTTTACAAACATACCTATTTTTTACGCATAATTCTCATTTGCGTTGAA
>CAZUTM010000139.1:0-12213 GCA_964623665.1 uncultured archaeon | reverse complement strand
TTTTATTTTATTTTTTTGGTTTTGAATGGTTAATTGATGCAGAAGCCTTTGTATCAAATATCATAACCGGAGAAACAAAGAACTTGCGAAAATGAAAAGGAAAAATCAAAGGAACGAAGGTAAAATCATGTGGCGAATCTGGTTCAAAAAGTGCGATGTTTGTAGGCGTTCGTTATTGTGTTTGTTAGTACCATCGGTTCCGTATCATTATTCAATTTGAGATTTTTCCATTTTGATAGAGTGTATGGTGAATTTGATGTTTTCATCCGGTTGTCGTTGATTTTCTGTTATATTGTGTCGAATATGCATATCCAAGAGTATTTCGATAATTTTTTGTGTTTTTTGAATGGTGTGTTGTATTTGGAAAGTTAAAGTGAGTGTACTTTGGTGTATATTTTTTGAGAAATATATTTCGCTTTGTTTTGCGGTGATTTTAGTTTCGGGGTCTTTGGATAGCAGCGGTAAAGGGGGTGTAATAATTTCATCGTTAAGGAGGATATAGTTGCATAGTTTTTGGAATGCGAGTTGCGGGTTAGCTTGAAAGAGTTCGATGGTTTCCAATGTGTATTTGCTGTATTTTTTTGTATGAATGTCTGTGAGATTTGGGTGTGGATCATTTGTGGGTTGCATAATGGCATGAAGGAGCGGTATTGTTGCGGTAAATGTGCACGTTATTGTGGATTTGATGTTTTTTGTTGTGGATTCTTGATTGGGTTCGTTTTTTGTTTGTATAGTTTCTTCGAATAAAGCGTTTGATTTTTTTATATTCCATGTGATTGTGTGTATTTGTGGTGTTTGGATTATGTTTATGATAGATGAGTTGATTTTTTCGAGTAAATTTTTTGATATTAGTTCCGGATTAGGGATTTCATCGACGTCTTTAATCCATTGTATTTCGTAATCCGGCATATGTAAGAGTATTTTTTGAATAACCTTGAGGATGAATGGATGCGGTTCGCTGAACCACTTAATATATAGTTCGATGTTTTTTTTTCCGGGGATGATGTGGGTCGGGGTAATTTCTGGTGTTCTGATTTCAAATTGATGGTGTAATGGGTATAGGATCGATTCGGGTGAAAATACTTCATGAAAATATTGGTTGAAAAGTTGTTGCAACGGGACAATGTGGTGGTTTCGTGGATGATTTTTTATCAAATGTTTGGAATCATAGTTTTTTTCGCTTAGGTTATTGATTTCAATGTTTATTTTTGTGTCGGGGAATTGATGAGGCATCCTATCGGAATTTTCATGGTAGTTTGCGTTTTTCAGGTCCGAGTCGATGAGTGCGATGCGGGATTGATCGGGGTCTGCATCACGATTTTCGCGATTCGCGGCTTTTCCGGGGCCCGAGTCGATAGCTGAATTTCTTGGCCCATCGTTCTTTGAGACAGGATCATCATGTTCTATTGATTTCCCGAATTTCATGAGAATATTTCCGGTGCGTTCTTCATCGATACTATTTTCGTGTTGGTTTCTGCTAAGGTTGCTGTTGTTAATAAGGTTATGTGTTTGGTTGTCTGTAATTTTTTTTTCCATGTTCTCGGTGGTGTCGATTATTTTTAAAGAAATGAGTTGTATGCGATATAATTTTTCTTCAGCGGGTTGTTTTTGCATGTATGTTTCAGCTCATGTGTGTTTTGTAAAAAAAGAGATATTCTGCGGGGCTGCTTGGTTCCCATGCTTATTTTTTTATGTTTTGATTTAATTCAATAAATCCGAGAAAATTTTTAATGTTAGCGATTCTAAGTCCAGTGTGGGGTATTTTGCCCAATTCAAGCATTCGTAAAATGCCGGGGTTATTTGATATCTATTCCAGAATTCTTCAGCGAATTTTTTAATGAGTTCGAGGAGATCTGAAGCGTTTTTTTGTTCTATTGGTTCAAGTCCATGTGCCAAAATGGATTTATTTCTCTTTTGAATTAAATCTCGAAATTTTTGGTTTGTTTGGAGTGGTGTTTCGGATTCTCCGATTAGGACTCGTATTAAATCGTAATTCTCGAACAAGCCGATTTTGATTTTATCATTTTTTGAGTTTGCCATTTTAAGTTTATTTTCGTATTCTTCGATGAAAGGCTTGTGATTGGGGCGATCTTTGAGCAGTGTTTTTATTTTTTCTATGTCGATGTCGGATGTATCAAGTTCGTATATTTCTTTAAGGATGGTTTGTCCGATGAGTTCTGCGATTCGGTACATTCTTGCGGTGGCGTCGTCGAATTTTCCTTCAAGCAATCTTCTTTCTGCGTTTTGAATCAATTCGATGATAATTTTGAATGATGCTTGGTTTTTCATTTCGGTTTTTTTGGTTTTATCTCTAATCGGAGTGTTTACGAACCGTTTTATATTTGATAAGTAATTATCGATGTCTTTATCTTTTTTTATTTCGTTAATTTTGAGTATTGCTTCATTTCTATAAAATTTATCCCATAAATGGAATATTTCGCATAGATTTTGTAAATCGGCAAGGAGGTCTGGTTTTTTGTTCAAAGATTTTATGGTTGAAAAGGTATTTTTTGCGTCTTGATAGTGAAATGAGTTGAATTGGCTTACGGCCCGTTGTAATTCGACGTAATCATAGGCGATGTATAGGTTTTGTTCTTGAATTTCTTCAGTTCCCATTTGTACGGTGCCTTGTGTTCTTTCACCCGCTACGAGGAGGATTTTTCTTTTGAAGAGCAATCCGAGTATTGCGGCGGCGATACTCATGGATTTTGTACCAGATGTATAATTAATTATGATTTCGTTTTCCGGATATTGTTTAATAAGTTGGAGGTATTTTTTAAGCATGGTCTTGTAGATAACCAAAAACGAGTCGATGCTATCGATAGTGACGAACTCGGTGGTGTTAATGTGTGATCTGTTATTTTCTTCGTATATTTTTAACACTGCGAGATATGTTTTTTCACTTTCTTTCGATCCGAAGAAAACGGTTAAGTCCGGTCGGACCGATTTTACGGATTCGTATAGTCCATGTGCAAGACTCTCGATTTTTTTTGTGTCATTGCTTGTGCCCGTTCCTGTAGTGATTAATAGTATTCGTTTTATTTCAGCCATGAGTATAAATTTCATTGAAGAATATTTGAAGGTTGTTGCTTTTTTTTGTTTTAATAAACCGCAAATCTTTAAAAAGAATTAGCGGAAATAATTATTATAAGTGTATTGATTTGATAAACGAACTGAATTGAAATGAAATACCACGAAAAGAATTCAATAATAAAATGGAAGTGTGATCATGAAGCAAAACATCTATAAATTTAGTCCCTTTACCTTCAGCAGAAAAGAAATGAATGTTTCTAAAGTGGTGGAAAATAATAAACAGCATATTCAAGGCAAGATCGATGAATTAATCGAAAAAAATATTTCTTTTGTCGAACATGTGGACGAGCTTTCGAAGTTAATTAATGATAAATCTGATTTTTATGATAGCCCGGCAGATACCCGTTTTCCCTTTAATTTGAGCGATTTATCTACGCATCTTCGCTTTACGGCTGGAGTTATGTATTTATTGGTGGAAAACGCGGTGAAGCGATTTGGTCTTGAATACACTCTCAAAGCGTTTGGGTTTCCGGATTCGCTTGATGAGGCGACTCTTTTTGCGATTTCCCGGTTTACGGGCTTGATGCACGATATTACGAAACCTGCTATTGACAACCATTCGGAAAATAGTGCGGACTTTGCCGAAAAATGCATAAAAAACCTCTCAATCACTGGAAATCAGAATGTGGATTCTGGGTTGAAAAATATGATAGTAAATGCCATAAAAAATCATCATGAGTCAAATAGTAATAATGGATTTGAAGATTTAATTAAAGTGGCGGATTGGATTTCTACTTCTGATCGGATTAAGATTGTTTGGCCCGAATTTTTGTCATCGATCTTGGAGAAATATGGAGTAGACGATGTGGCTTTTGGTGCAAATAAAAAAGATCGAGAAGATATAATGAAATCATTTAAGCAGTATATTGATATGATCAATTCTAATGGATCATCATTGACAAAGGGGTCAGCAGATGATGTTTTGTATGATAGTTTGAAAAATAAAACGAAAACAATGCATTGGCGTTCCAAAAACACATATCCTTATTTCTTGGAACCGAGTAGCGTAAAAGCGGTTGAGGAAAAGCTTGGGATAATTTCTAATAGGCTTAATGCAAACATCTCTAAAGACAAAAAATCGAAATATTTGAGTAAAGAACCGCTTCTCACGTTTGTTAAGATGGAATTCAAGAAAAAGCAAGATTTTATTTATCGTTCTCCCGAATTGAAACATATAAAGGGTGGGAGTTTGCTGATACAGATCTTCGAGGAGATTTTTGAGAAGGCCTTTTGCAAGATCTCGTGTCAAGAGACTATCTTATCCAAGGGGGGCGGCGAGCTTTTTGGGTTGATATCGATCGACTTCGATGATAAAAAAATTATGGAGGAAGTTAAAAACGAGTTTAAGATTTGGGTAACGAAGAATTTTAAAGATAAACTAACCGAAAATGAGATAAATGAGTTGACCGAGGATCTCGTTAATAATTATATTTCTGTTGAAACAAAAACCAGACCATTAAGCGGAGGCATTAGGGATAATGCTTTTACTTTTGTTGAGTTGTTATTTGGTCTGAATCTTGAAAAAGATTATGAAAAAAGTTTCAATGATGAGTATTATTATAACTTGTTGCAGGATCCGAAAATTTCATTAGAGCAAAAAAGGGGTATAATCAAGTATTTCTTCGATGCAACGTACTTGAGTCAAAAATTCAATACTTCAACAGATTATCTCAAGAATCTTGATTCGTTCATTTCACAAGTCACAAAGAGCGAATTTTTCATTCAATTTCAGAACCGGAAAGGGTTTGGTGAGTTGATTTCTGCGTTTGAGGTCTATCCTTCCTATCCTTCTCAATGTCAAGCGACTTGCTTGCCTTCCGTTGGCCAAGCGGTTTCGTTATGCCAATCTTGTCATAGTCCTTTGTCGAATGGTTCGAAATGTTTGATTTGTAATTTCAAGTCGATGCTTTCCGAATCATTTAGAACGAAACCGAAGCTCTATGATAATCTGGTCATGGTCAAGATTTTGAAAAACATCAAGGAAAGGTTGATTAAAAAGAATATTATTACCCAAAAGAACATTTCCATTGGCGATTTGCAAATTTATGATTTGGATCAGTTAGGAAAGAATTGCATCTTTAACAACAATGAAGATTATATAGCGTATATGAAATTCGATGGGAATAATTTCGGGATCATGAAGCAGCAGCTTAAGACGGTGGGCATGTTTCAAGCGTTCAGCAGATCTATCAATTTGACTGCGTTAGAGGCAATAACCGAGGCGATTGTGAATTCCGTTGTTGCTTGGTATAATGCTCACAGCGGTTCGAAGAAACCACCATTGGAAGATATTCCGGTATCTTTATTTATTGTTGGCGGGGATGATCTTTCTTTGGCGATGCATTCCGAGCTTGCGTTTAAATTTGTTGAGACCTTTTCCGAGGAAATCGAAAAGCGCTTTGGAAAATACATTCCTTTGAAAAATTTGAAAGACCGTGTCGGTGAAGTCCCAATTAGTTTTTATCCGACGGGATATTCCGGTGGTGTGGTGTTCCATAAATCTTCGGTTCCTTTGCAGATTTCGAATGAGATTGCGGATATTTTGGAAAGCAAATCGAAGAAATTTTCAAAATTCTATTTACGACCCTATAGAGATTGGAAAGGGCTGGCGGCAAATGTGATGAATGTACAGAAAAATCTGCCATATACTTCTCGTTGTTTAGAGGTTTACCAACCTCCCGGTGATATTATCGTTGGCGGGGCTTATAATACGATTAGCATGTATTTTTCAACAGCGGATTTGTCCAAAGAAGCCGTGGAGCGTTATTATAATGGAAAAACGTTTAAGTATTACTCAACAGCGTTGTTTCCGATGGATATTACCGCACTTAAAAATGATTTCATTGGGAGAATCAAGGATATCTTAAAGATTGCAGGTTATAATGAGGATAAATCAAATGTGGTTAAATCGCTTCTCCGAACCGGAGTAATGACAATGCCCGAAGAGTTTCAATTGTCGTTATATTATAAAGCGGGCAAAGAAAATTCAAAAGAAAAGCAAGAATTATGGCAAAAAATGGCGAATAGTCTATTTATCAAATCGAGGCAATATAGAGATGAAGATTCGAACGAGACGAAATATGTTATCGATTGGTATGAACCATGCGAGTTTTCGCGCTTTTACTGGGAGTGATAAAGATGGGACAAATTTACATTCCAAGAACCGAAATTGAGTTGAATATTACGCTGCCGAATCAGTACCATTATGGGTCGCGTGAATCAGGTTCTTCTATAATAGATAATGGGATTCTCCGAAGAAAAAAGATATCCGATGGCCGAGTTGAGCAGCAAATTGCAATTTTCGGATTATCAATGAAAGGACTTTTAAGAGAATTATCTTATGAAATTTGTGAATATGGGTTATTTCCATTTAAGTCCAATAAAAAAGCATTTAATCCGATGAATCCTTCTCAAGCAGATCCTGATCATCCGTTTTACAGTCTCTTTGGATATGCGGATTTTCATGGTAAAATACGCGTTTCGCATGGAGTTTTGGCAGACGGGGAACAAAAACATGAAGAACTTATCGAACGGAGAACGTCTATCCGAATAGATCAAAGTTTGCATTCCGCCAAACAAGGGGCATTATTTACATACGAGGTGGCGGAGATAAAACAAATAAAATGTATGATCGAACTTGTCAACGCTACTGAGGAAGAATCTTTATTGTTGCTTGCCACGCTTAATCGACTCAAAGGAAAAAGCTTCACCGGGAAAAGTTCTAGGGGCGCGGGTATTATCATTGATGCGGTATTTAAAAATAAAGAATTAGATGCCTTAAAACAGAAACTTAACGAAAAAGTTGAAAAAATGAAACAAGGAGCAAATCAACCATGAAAACTATCAGAATAGTTATCGAAAACGTTTCCGAATTGGTGTTATCCAAGCGGGAGACTTCAACAAACTTTGTCGAATCTCAATCGTTCATTCGGGGTTCGCGATTTTATGGGGCGTTTGGAAATTATTTGATCCAAGAAAATGGTCTGTTACATGCGATCCTTCAAGAGAAACAAAATCCCAATCAGATTGCGAAACAAATGGCCGCAAATTCCAAGGAACAAAAATGGTTTAAGCAATATTTCGATTCGAATTCATCCGGACAAAATTCTTTAATTTCATTTAGCGATGCGATTCCGGTCGATAAGCAATACGGCTCTGCTGACGTGTACTTTATTCCCGCTCCAAAAATACTTTATGAATGCCGAAAGTATGAAAATGAATATTTCCAACGTCCCTTTGATCCGAGGTTCACCGGAAATCAGCAAAATCATATTTTACTATCTCTAAAAAACGAACTCATCAAGCGAAAGATATTGCTCAACCAAACAAGCACCCTAAGCGGATCAAATCTAATGCAGTTATTAATAAGCGAGGTGTGCCCAAGATGCGGAAGCCCTACAAAGAAGAAAAAAGCGGAGTTTATCAAAATTAATCGCAATGCTAATGCACAAGATTATAACATAAAAACAATCAACATCTCGAAATCTTGGAAAATGGGAATCGCAAGAGATGAATCTCTGAAAACGGTAAAGCAAATCCTCTTACCAAATCAAAATGAACCGAAGGGGCAACTATTTTCAATGCAATATGTCGATCCGGGCCAATTATTTAGTTTAGGCATTTCGTATGATGACACGGAAATTTCAGAAGCCGAGTTATTGGATATCATAAATAAATTAAAGATTGGGGCAAAAATCAATTCGGGCTTTGGAGATATAAAGGTGAGAACCGATGACCCATTTAAACCCAAAGAATTGAGACTTGGAGATATTAAAACTCAAATCGATCAAAACTATAAAAAATGGATCCAAGATCCGGAATTGAGAGAATATGTGCCCTTATATTGCATTTCCGATGTGATCCTTCCACCCGAGTTATGTATCAAAGAGTTCCAATCCATACCTGGAGTCGAGATACGTAATGTATCGAGTTCTAAAAAAATAATAAATCTCTATTATTACAATGGATTACAATCCGGGATACAAACAATTGAAGCCTTTGAACGGGGCTCCGTTTTTTTGATGTATAAAAAAGGCGGATTTTCGCAATCTGACCTTGAGCAATTCGCGATTCTCTGTTATCAGCGAATAGGATTACTAAAGGAGCGTGGATTCGGAGAAATTGCGATTTTGCCCGACTATTTTTTGATGTAAACAAAATTAAAACAAAACCAAGGAGTAAAAGAAAGTAAAAGAAAGTAAAAGCATAAAAAAGAAAGAAATGAATGAAAAATGAATAATCAAATCAATCAAATGGAGGAAAAAAAAATGAAAATTAGAAATCAAAGCCTCAACGATGAGGATAAAAAGAAAATAATTCTTTCAGCGATAAAGCTGGTCAATGAAAATGCCGGAAATTTCACAGATGATGATAGAAGGGGAATATCAAAATCCGCACTTCGAAATCTTTTGAATGCTGCGGATGGATTACCGGAAGAATTCATAGTATTCTCTCATTATCTTGTGGGTAAAAATGACAGAAATGAAACGTTAAAGAACTTTATAGAAAAATGCAATAAAGAAATCAGCAGACTTGCGAAAGAACTTAAAATGGAAGACCAAAAAGGGTTAATCGTTAAGGAATTCATGACAGCAGTCGTTATGGGATCAAGATACTGCGCATCCTTTAATAAACCGATTCCAATTCAATAATTAGTATAAATTAAGGAGGAATAACCATGACGAATTCAATATTTAAGAATTATAGCGGAAAAGGGAAGATCATAATAAATATCGAACTAATCACCCTGGAACCGCTTCATATCGGTGCATCGGAAAAGTCCGTTAAGGTGAATGAGTCGGATCTTTTATGTATCAAAAGAAATGATGGAAAGCCGGTGATTCCTGGATCTTCCATGCGGGGGATGCTTCGGGCGTATATTAATCGAATTAGCGAACATCTAAAAGATCCTTCAATGCTTAAGAAATTAGGATTATCGGATCTCAAAATTGAACATCAAGGAATAAATAAAGAAGATATTGTGTGTGATCTTCAGGGAATTTTCAGCAAAATAGGAACAAAAAAAAATCCAAAATTAGAACAGATCGCTATTGATGATGATTGTATCTGTGATATTTGTCTTTTATTCGGTGCAAAGGGCTATGGGACGCCTTTGAAAGTCACGGATTTCGAACCGGAAGGGCAATTTGCGTTTATTAATCGAAATCATATCGCAATTGACATTGAATCAGATACAACTCAAAGAAAGGCTTTGTTTTTCGTCGAATCCGTTGCAGAGGATACTATATTTAAAGGAAAATTAATGTTTGAGAAGCGGGATCATTCACGACAAACACAAGTTATGAAGCTGCTTGAAATTTTGCTGAATTACCTAAAAAATCAAGAATTATATCTCGGCGGATTGAAATCAAGGGGCTACGGCCTTGTAAAATGCACGAAAATCGAGATCCAAGAATATACGATGGAAGACGAAATTCTTGGAAATCAAATATCGCCGGTGCAAATATGAAACTTTAAAGGGTGAAAAAATCATGTCAAGTCAAGCATATGAAGTGAATAATTTCAAGCATATATTCGGATTTGCCCGAATCAATTTTGATGTTGAAGCAAAAAGCCCGATCCTTATCAAAGGGGCAGAAGACGAACTCTCAGAAAAAAATTTAGCCAGATTTATTCGGCTTAAAAAAGCAACGGGCGAAACGTTCTGTATTATTCCCGGATCCACGATGAAAGGTTTTATGCGCGGAACTTTGGAAAGAATGGAACCTTCTTTATCTTCTATCAAAGAAATTGCGATGGAACGATTCGGATATGTTAACGACCGAACTAAACCCAGAAATAATAATGCGAGTACCATCTTCTTTGATGACTTTAAAGCGGTTGATCCGGAATTCGATTTTCGACCAATGATAAAAATCAACCCGGCCTTAATGTCCGTCGAGCGAGGTGCCATGCTCACGCTCGAGTGTATTAAAGAGGGAACCATATTCAAAGGCGGCATGACCATCAGAAATTGGGATTTTAAAATATTTGGATATATTAAAACGGTAATCGATCTTGCAAACGCATCCTTCGTCGCTGTAGGATCAAATAAAAGCAGAGGATTCGGACACTTGGAATTCAAAAATCCTTCTATAATCTTGAATATTCTCGGAAGTGTATCATCCAATCCGTATATTAAACTCAACGAAACCGCAAAAACGATTGAAATCGGAAAAAAGAGAATAGCATTATCCAATTCAGCCAGGATCGATACTTCCGACCCTATTATGACCAAAATCACAATTGAAGGTTCCGATGCTGTCGCATTTTTACAAGAATGCAAATCGGTCGTTGTATAAATTTGATTATATGGAATTTCATAAGAATTTACACATTCCATTTATAAACAGCGTGCGTAATTTAATATGAAAAGCCATATATTAAAAAGGTATTATTTTAAGCATGTAATTCAATTTTTTATAAAAATAATTATGATTAACAATCAAAATCAATGAATCAATGGTGAAAAATGTGTCAGAGGAAAATTATGGATTTATCCGGTTGGATCGGCCGACTCAGGGTCCTTTGAAAAAAAGGGATAAGCTAAATACCATCGTAAAAATTGCATACGTTTTCAAAGTGGAAAGTCCGCTTCATGTAGGGTCGGGGTTCGTAAGAAAGGATTCAAACGGCATGGTGGCAAAGGATATCGCGCGTAATGAAGCAGGAGAACCGATCATTCCCGGATCAACTATCAAAGGTTGCCTCGAAGCTAATTTTCGATATATCGTTAAAGGGGCTTGCGGAACCGAAAGATGTCGTCCTCGGGATGTTAATTCACATATCTGTCCGCTTTGCAATCTTTTTGGCGCAATGAGTCTCGGTTCAAGGATACGATGTTCAGATGCACAGCTTATACTTACAGAAAAACAAAAAGAACAAGGCATCACAACGGATTCAATAACTGAGATCATTCAAATTCCGATGCTCACAAGTCCGAACAAACAAGAAAGATTTTCTGTTAAATTTTATCACAATATTCAATTTGATGCCACCAATGATGGACCAATCCCACTATGGGTTACCAAAAAGGGAGCTGCCTTCAAAGAAGAACTGATTCTTGAAAATCC
This sequence comes from uncultured archaeon, assembly GCA_964623665.1. Taxonomy (GTDB): domain Archaea; phylum Asgardarchaeota; class Lokiarchaeia; order Sigyniarchaeales; family Promethearchaeaceae; genus CAZUTM01. The sequence continues at coordinate 1,048 of CAZUTM010000139.1, read as the reverse complement.
AACAGAAGACGAACTGCAAATGATAGTTAATTCTTTAATGTATCGAAAAAAAGGTCTTCAAATCGGAATGGGAAAGAATCTCGGAATGGGTGTAATAAAGATCCAAGTAATATCAATATCGAAATTTAACGCCAAAGACCCGGTGAAAGCTATCGAAGAAGCTAAGCTAAATCCAACCAATTTTGGAGAATTTATAAAAAACAAGGAATTATTCAATCAAGATGCCATAGATAAAATAAACTCAAGCAAAGGAAACCCATTCCATTTCGGAGGTGCTTGAAATGAAAAATTACAAACAATTCTATCTCGATCAAATTAACTCGCTTTGGCTACCTACGCTTAAAGCTTATAAAGCAAAGATGGATCGGGATTTACAGAAAGTTCTGATTGATATCCAGCGATATATCAAAATCATGCCCAAAAGTATCAAAAAAAGAGAAACAATCGCCGAATATCTTATCGAACAAATAAAAGAAGAGTTTACGATCCCCAGAAGAATGGGGGACAAAAACCAAGTCGCATTGGACGCGAATATGGAGTCTTTGCTCCCGAAACTCAAAAAGGCAATTGAAACGTTCCATCAAAACCTCGAGAATTTTATGGAAAGCAATGATGAATCCGGCCTACGCACCAACTTCCGAGAAGGGTTGTCCTATTGCATGGGGGTTTCAAAACTTTATCTTAATAGCACACTTAAAATTTGAACAAAAAAATTATTTTTACATGCAGTTCAGGTAATTGTCCGGGACTTGCTTCCAATGAATCATGTAAATTTTGCATACATTAAAAAATTTATACGGGAATCGGGCATTCTCGCAGAAAATCTTGGCAAGATATGCTGTTGTGGGCATCTTTTATCTACCTTCCTAGCGAGGGAGCACAAAATAAAGAAGGTTTTTTTTGTCTAACCCCCTAGCGGGGGAGCACAAAATAAAGAAGGTTTTTTTTCCCTTTCAACAATACAACAGACAAGCGAACAACCAAACGGATAACCAAAAAAGCAAAAAAGCAAAAAAGCAAAAAAGCAAAAAAGCAAAAAAGCAAAAAA
>CAZUTM010000138.1:0-12261 GCA_964623665.1 uncultured archaeon | reverse complement strand
ATCTTCGTGCGTTAGGGATTAATAGAATCACTGTTGGTGTAGAATCCGGGGATCAATCCATTGTAAAAAAAATTGGAAAAAAATTAGATTTAAGCGATGTACTTCAAGCCGTGAAACTATGTAAAAAATATCGCATCATTATAGATGGTTTTTTTATTTTAGGTCATCCTTATGATACAATTCAAACAATGGAAAAAACAATACAATTTGCCATCAATGCAGACTTTGATCATTCATATTTTTTTGTAGCCATCCCATTTCCTGGTACTATGTTATATGATATTGTTCAAAAAGAAGCATTTCTCATGAGCGATGTCTCAAAAGGCTTGGATCATCATATTGTTGAAGGCATTCCTGTCTATTATACAAAAAATTTTTCTGCAGACCAATTGCGAAAAAAATATAAAGAAGCATATCGACGATTCTATTTTCGACCAAAAAAAATATTTTCTTTAGGAATGATATATTTCCGGTTGATTATAAGATACTTCTCTATCGAATTAATTAAATGGATAATAAGCCAAACACTGCACCTTATTCGGACAAAACTGGAGAAGTAAAATAATTCCACAATGCAATCATAATAAAAATTATATAAACGAAAATAGCAATCAAAATTATTATGGAGAATATTTTCGCACGCTTAACAAAGGAGTTATGAAAGAAAATACGGAGTTTTTCTATAGCAAACGAAATACGCTTTAATTCAACCTTAAAAATTAAGAAACAGCCGATATTTGAAACGACTATTTTAAGAAATTCTAAATTTGCAACATTTTTTTCAATCATGCCAATAAGAAATACAACTAATAGCGTTAATAACATATATTTTGACCCTTTCAAATCGAGATCATGGAGTTCATAAAAGGAAAAATAATCAAAGAAAAAATGCACGATAAATAGAAGCAGTAACATACCTATCAATAATCCATTTTCAAATGGGATAAACAATTCGTATAATAAGAGCACATTTGTAATAATCCAAAAAAAAGAAATATACAATTTATAAAATGTTGCGAAAAATACGAAAACTTTAACCGTATTCATTGTGGCCCTTTCTCCTTATTTATTTTTTACACAAAAAATGCTTACTGCTTTTCATATACGATCATCAATATTGTGTCATTAACCATATAAACCGGTGTAAAATCTTTCTCGTTTACATAAACCGGATTTAATGAACTATTACTATATCGTATGTCATCTACCCAAATAATAAGATCTCCTTTGCTCATAAACTCAATTAAATTCACAAATTTATAGTCACGATAAAAAAAACCCTTAATCGGAATAACAACACTATAACTTGAATTGGCATAATTATATTCATTTACCGGATATAAGAAAATGTATGGATTTCTATCAGCCATAAATACAATTGGGAGTTCGGTCGGGCATAATACCTTGATTTTATACAGATCATAGTTCCCTCTAATATAATTAATAATTTCAAGTTGAGCTCTATCTCGAGCATCATAATCCAGCATTACCCAATCTTTCAAAAAGAAAGAATTGGATATCATTCCAAGGAAAACAACGAAAACCAAGCCTATTGAATAAAACTTTTGAAAGGATTCATGATTAAATTTTCTGAATATTAAAAAATTGCTCATAAGTCTTATTTTTGTTAAAAATGCGAATATACTCTTAAAAAAATATGATGCGCCATACGTAATTACAATAAACATAAATGAATTTAATAAGATTAAAAATCTGAAAGATTGATCAAAAGTTGTTAAATGATTTGAGAGGACAAAGAGGAAATAAACTAGGTATATCCCTATATATCCTAAAAAAATATCGTACTTCCGGTTCTTAATGATATAATAAAACCCAATGATACACAAAATACTTAAAAACACACCGTAGTAGGTAATAATCGCTAAAAAATAATAATACAACACGGTAAGATTATTTCTAAATGGAGGCACCTCTTGAATTATCCTTTGTCCAAAATATGTTTCGGAATTATATGTTAAAAGGACCGTCCAATCATAATTGGCAATAAGGAGACTCGCTAACCAGATCATTGGAAAAATCCCAAATAGCACTATTGGGATATATTTTTTAATTTTGAAAAAATAAACCATTCCCAGAATTATTATTAAAAATAACACTTCATTTCTGACAATAAAACCAAATGAAAGAATTAGTGAGGATCGATTATATTCTTTTAATAAAAATAAATAATACCCGATAATAATAAACAAAAGTGCAAATGATTCTGTTAAACCGGCTTGTTGAAATAACGTATTATAATTACCCAAATGAAATATAATTGTTCCAAAGAGAGATTCTTTTTCAGAAAATTTCATATGTTTTAAAATTCTATAACAAAAAATACTTGAGATCCCGGAGCATATAATAATCATAAAACGAACAATATAAATGCCGAAAATGTCATTCGTTATGAAAATTAATATGTAAATAGGCAATGTAAATCCTAATTTTGCATATGGACATAAAATGGTAATTGGATCAAGAAAAACATCGCGAGCAATGATATAATGTGCAATTTCTTCATATGAAATTATTTTCTTAATAAAAAAAAGCATCATGATTCGAATTAAAATAATAACAATAACAACTATATTAATCGGATCACTTCTCTTTTTCATTCTCATACCCCTCAATGAAATGATTGCTCGCAAATGTATTTCTTTAAGGTCATTCCAAATAAATCAGAAACCCCTATCTGATATTGAATTAGATTTTTTAAAAACTTAAAGAGATCTAAAAAAAATCTGAGTTTTCCGTAGATTATCGATTTTTTAAAATAATTTACTGCTGTGGAAAAAACGATTATGCTGAAAAATCTATTTTTTTGATGGCTTGAAAAAAATCCTTTAAGAAAAATAGCAAAAAGATTAAAATTATTGGACATCATATGGCCTATGCCTGCAGTTATGAGAGGCGAGGTATACACATAAGATTTCGAAAGATCCTGATTATTTTTTAAATTAAAAAGATCTACGATTTCTCGAAATTGAGAAGGATTTGATTGTTTATATATCTCGGATGCTTTTGTATTGGGGATTGGGATAAAAGGCATTATTTGAAATGTTTCTGGCTTCATTTCACGGATCATTTTAAAGCTCTCTAAATTATCTTCATAAGTCTCATAAGGGCCATCAATAATATAATAGACCCTAATTTTGATTCCAATTTTCTTCATGAATTCTGTGAGTTCTATTATTTTTTCTTTATTAAAGGCCTTAGTATAGACCATTTGGGTTCTTTTACTCACCGTTTCGACTCCAAAGTAGATATAATAGCACCCTGCTTGTTTTAACATTAATAAATATTTTTTATCCAAATTGTCTATCCTTGCGTTGATTGCCCAATGGTATTTTTTATGAAATCCTCTTTTTATATATTCTTTACAAAATTCCTCTACCCATTTTCGATTTGAAGTAAATGTATCATCATTAAATATGATACCTTTAATATATTTAATCTTTTCATATTTTTTCATTTGATAATCAATTTCATCGCATACATGATGAGGGCTACGAATTCGATAGTATCCATTTTTTGTGAAATTATCGTATAATTCATGCATTGCAAATTGAGTACAGAAGGTACATCTATATGGGCAGCCTCTTGAAGCCATCATTGGTAAATGATCGATAAATTTAAACAGCAATTTCGGATTCCAATAATCATAATTATTGAACGGCAGATCCTCTAAATTTTCAACTATGGGCGCACATTGGTTTTTAATAATTGTATTATCCTCCGCTCGAAAATAGATCCCTTGGACATTTATCTCTTTTGGATTTGTATCCAATTGATCCAATAATTGATGTAATGCAATTTCACCTTCACCAACACAACAATAATCAACTTCTGGATATTCAAAGATTTTTTCTTTCAATATTGATGCATAGACGCCTCCAAAAATTGTTTTTAATGAAGGAAAATGAGTTTTACAGAATCGAGCAATCTCTAATGTTACCTTCATGGTTGGGAGCGTAAAGGTAAAACCAATTAAATTAAACGAATGTGCTTGTAAATATCGAAGAACAATCTCTTTCCAACTCTTTTTATATAATGTTAAATCCAATAACATTGCTTTATGTCTTGTCCTTTGGTTGATATATGTAAGTAAATTTGTTATACCTAAATTAGGAGAAAAAGGATCAGAAAAATTGGGATATACAAAAAGGATCTTGGCCATATGGGTATAAGAATTCTTCGAGACTATATATTTTTTTTTAAAAAAGCCATGGGTAGCAGGAGTCTCGTGTTCCATGTCCCCTTCAAACTGCATTTCAGCAAAAATGATTTTTCAATACATCATACTGAAAAAAGGAAAATGGAAAGCCGGAATTTAAGATTATATACAAAGGATTCTCCGATTTAGAACTGAAAATGAAATTTTAAGCGTTTTTGCTTGAAGTAATGCTGAGATCGCGAAAAGTAGGGTTCTTCTCGATGTTTACGCAGAAGATTTTAGGATCGATGGATTTTTCAAATAATTGACTTTTTTGGATTCGATAGAGACGGTATTTTGGAGCATTTTAGCGAGGTTTTAAGCGTTAAGAGGTGAGTGGGAAAAAAATCTTTTTATTTTATGTTTGTCCTTAAAGGCAATAAGTAAAAAAATTTTGACAAATTTAGTTTAGTTCGATTTCAACCAAAATCTCATCCGGATATTGCAGACTCATGATTGAGTTCAAAACCTTTTCTTCCACTGCAACATTCAATAATCTCTTGTGAATCTTCATATGATATCGATCGTAAGTCTTTGAACCTTGACCGCAAGGAGTTTTCCGAACCATGATACTCATTACCTTTGTGGGTAATGGAATTGGTCCTCCGAGTTTGACCCCAGCCTTTTTAGAGATGTTTGAAATTTGGTTTATAATTTCATACAACGCAGAGATGTTTGTAGACGCCAATTTAATTGTAGCTTTTTTCATTTCATAACCAACCTTTGTTTTGTTGTTAATAGATAATACTCAATAAAGTGCAATTTTCTTTTTGAATTTTTATTTTTTCTTGGCTTGCTCAAAACTGGCCTATACAATCCTTATTAATTAAAGGACCTAGAAAAGAATATGGTTATGATTGAAATACTGAAATTGAGAAAGGCGTTTGAAGATGTTCTTGCCGTGAATGAGGTGGATTTCACGGTAGAAAAGGGGTCTCTGTTTTCGCTGCTCGGCCCTAACGGTGCGGGGAAAACGACGACGCTCAACATCTTATCATGCAATCTCAAGGCTGATAGCGGGACCGCAAAAATCAACGGGTTTGACGTTTCAACTCAACGGACTGAAGTACAGAAATACATCGGTATCTGTCCTCAAGAAAATGTTGTTTTTGAGTACTTGACGGTGGAGGAGAATGTGATCTTTTTCGGAAAAATGTATGACGTTCCAAAACCCGTGATCCTTGACCGGTTAAATGAATTAATCGTTAAATTGGGGTTACAAGATAAAAGAAAAGCAATGGTTAAAACCTTAAGCGGTGGTCAGAAACGTCGATTGAATTTGTTATGTGGGTTGATTCATGATCCGGAGGTCCTTTTTTTGGATGAGCCTACAGCAGGACTTGACCCTCAAACGCGAAGGATGATGTGGGATTATATTACTGAACTGAAAAACAAAGGGAAAACCATAATTTTGACCACACATTATATGGATGAAGCGGATATCCTTAGTGATACCGTGGGTATTATGGATAAAGGAAAAATAATCGCATTGGGATCTCCCGAAAAGTTGAAGGAATCGATTGGAAAAGGCGATAATCTCTTGTTCAAGTTGAATGGACCGAATTCGAGACTTGAGGCGGCCTTTGCGAAAATAAAAGGGGAGAATGGTGAGACTGCTATTGAAAATAAATTTGAAGAAGAAGGCATTGTGAGAATCACCAGTATGGATGGGATCGGTAAAATCGGAAAATTTGTCAATGCGTTTGTAGAAAACGGGTTGATGGTGGAAGATATCTCTATTCGTGCGAATTCATTAGAAAATGTGTTTTTAGAACTTACGGGCCGGAGGTTGCGAGAATGAAAATTATTGATATTGCAGGAAAAAATCTGAAAAGTCTGTGGAGAGATAAGAAGGTCATGTTTATAATTGTTGGCTTTCCGTTCATGTTTTATGTCCTTTTAGGCGTGATGTTTGGAGGTGGTGCTGAAACCTCGTTACGAAACATAAAGGTTGGATATATAAATGGAGATTTGGATTCGGCCGTTTCTCCTCTACAATCATATCAATCCATTGATTATATTATCGAATCGATTCAGAATGTTTCAGAGTCCGAAGAAAACATGTTCAAGTTATATAATTATACAAAAATATCAAGCGATGGAAAATTAAATCTTTCTAAATCCATCGAAACCGCCGACGCAGCTTTGTATGGAGAAGAAATAAATGCATATATAATATTTGAAAAGGGATTTCAAGAAAGAATAAATGAAAAATCTACAAAAAGGATTGGAGTATTTGACAATGATAGCACGGTATATTCTGGTGTAAATCCTAATAATTGGAGTTATCAAGTATCAAATCTCTACACCGTATTGTTAAATCTGAATCATAATTTTACGAATCTATCACAAACGGAGTTTCAAGCAGCGGTTCAAAATATTTCTTCTACAAAGTTTGATTATTTGCTTGTTTTTAATGAAGGATTTGAAGCAAACGTCGAATTTGGTCTTGTAAATCTCTCTTTATATGGAAGAAGCGGAGTAAATGATACAAAACATGCAATTATGGCACAGACCATCAAAGGAATTTTGGATTCTGTGATTTACGGTCAAAATCCAAGCAATTTATCCATTATTCGATCGACACTCGAAGCCCCCGATAGACCAAATCCGAAATATTATGTGGTTTTCTTGCAATCAACCAGCGATATTATAAAAAATATTGTTATGGCCACTATCAATGCATTTATTCAGAACATCATTAATTATAACCCCAATGAAATAACGATTGAGAAAGAAGCAAAATCAAACTCCGTTTTCGTCATCAATTCCATAACGTTTAGCACGCCAGGGTATATTTTATATGGCGCAATGAACGCCATCAGTTTTGCGATCACATTAATGTGTCAAGAAGCAAAAGATGGAACCCTTAAACGATTGCAATCGACCCGTGTAAAGAATGTGGAAATGGTTTTGGGGAATATGGTGTCTAATACCGTTATTGTGTTATTACAATTTGCATTCGCTTTGTTCGTTTTAAGCCAATTCGGTTTCAATCCATATATGCCGAATCCTGTTCATTATTATTTCGGGGTTGCTGTTTCGATGCTATTATTCTCCTATTTCATAAACGGGTTGTCGGTGTTCTTTGCTCCGATTTTCAAATCTCCCGAGGCAGCTGGCGGCGGTGTCTGGGTCGTTATTTTACCTTTGATGATGCTTTCCGGTGTGTTCTTCCCGATCGAATTCATCTCGCCCGCGTTCGTAGAAATTATGCGATATACGCCGGTGCGAGTTGCTGTGGTCGCATTCCAAGCGATAATGATCGACGGATTACCCATAACTGATGCAAAAATATGGTGCAATTGGATATTGCTTTTAATTTATTCTTCAATTTTATTTGTTGGCGGGATATTAAATTATCCAAAGTTGTTTCAAGTTTCGGAAAAAAAGAAATCAAAGAAAGAGAATTCAAAAAATGAATTATCATCAAGATAAACGGAATTAATCCGCCTTTATTTTTTAATTTCATTTATACAAAAGTGTTTATTAAGAATCGGCGCTTTCCATAAACAATAATGTCGTCAATTGAAGAAACCGATTTTTCTGAGTTCTCTTTTAATGATTTGGTACTGTTTGTGCGAGATATGTATTCTACTTTCAAAGTATGTTCTCAAAGGCTATTCTCTTGTGGAGAGCAATTCATTGGTGTTGAATATCTTAAAGAAAAAATCGACTTGGTCGCTAAAGAACTAAAAAAAAGAATCAGAAAGGCATGGAAGCCTGAATATATTCGAAACAATTTACTTTCTGGAGTAAGATTGCCGTCGGAAATTATTAATTTTTCATCAATTTCAGAGGAACTTTTAATAACAACAATTTGGCGCAATCAAGATGCGATTAATGCTGATATGAAGGATGGATTTGAAGAAGTCTTTGTTCTCCACAACAATAAAAAGTATAAAATGACAAAAAACGGAGAAATTGTTATTGAACAGCTAAAGTCGCCAAATAATCAAGATCCATCAACAATACCACAAATTCAATCGCTAAAATCCGGAACAGAATGAATAGTTTTCACGTTTCGCAAATATTGTCACTCTATCTTTCGCGCGTAGTTCATTTTGAATCTTAAACGAAAATAAAAAAACTAAAGGCGCGTGAAAGAGATTAAGAAATTGAAGTTTCATTGCTTATTTTCCTCTGAAATATCTCGGATTTCGCAATAATTCAATTTCCGAGGGATTCGGATTGAATTTAAAACCCACATCATCAACTTTATCGTGAATTACGTCGAATAACATGTGTTCGATGATTTCATCAACATCTTTAAAATAATTAATCAAACAGCAAAGCAGAATCAAGATTTGCGGAAATGTTTTATGATATTGCAAATCATCGGCTAAAATATCCACCTTATATTTGCCTCCGAGATTTAATACTTGATGATCAATGAGCGCCACATTTCCCTTTCGGCCAACCTCGACGACTCTGTAATCATCGCCAATACCAACCCTTCCAATTAATTTAAAATATCTAACCGGTTCGTCCACCAATGGATAAAGAGGGAATAAAAATTGTCTAAAGTATTGATACCAAAATCTCCGGATTTCAAACACCGATGTTATAGTCACCAAATTTGGCAAGAAAATCATAAATGAAGACAGCGCCCGTTTTGCTGCAATCGATAGATTTAGCGAATTCAAAAAGGAGACTTCAATTCCACCTCGAAACATGCCGCCCACTTTTCTGTTTTTGTCTTTATCATCAACCACATCATCGAAGCAGCGTAAAATCAACCGATTTTCGTGCGTATTTTGTCCTTTCAGACTCCATCGCTCTGAATCGATGGTAATGAATTGTTTTCTGAGAATATCAGCGTCTCTTCCCTTATTAAATTCAACATCGCCGATGATTCCGAAATTCGGGCCGAATCTTCGATTTTGGGCTCTTAAATCTTTGATCTTAAATTTCCACAAAATATGTTCTTTCTCTTTCCAAAAGAAATCAACTTCCATTCGTTCTACCTTTGTTCGAGATTTCCATTTTTCGTTGGGTTCACTCATATCAAATATAAATAAGATTCAAATAAAAGTTTTATTGGCCTTTGAAAGTCCGTATTATGCGTTAAATATATAAATTTATAATAAATATGATAGATAGGGGCTTTCATTTGAAAAAAATCTCCGCTTTTCAATGGTTTGAAATTATATTATCCATTATTGCCATCGTATATTTAATATTCGAGGTTCAAACCGAACAATTTTTGTTTAAGTTATCCAATATCAATGGTATGTGGTATGGAATAATTTACATGGGTTTTTTGATTAAGTTTTTAACCAAAGCATTGAAATTGCGAGTATTATTTGATGAAAAAATCAGTGTAAGACAAGCATTTATAATTACTTTGAAGTACAATTTCTATCAAAATATCATCCCCTTTAAAGCGGGAGATCTCACATTGATTCCGCTTGCAAAAAAAGAAGGGTTTGATTCCGAATTTTCGTTTGGTGCAATTATTATCAATAACATCGTCTTATATCTTTTAACCTCCTTTCTTCTCATTGGATTTTCCATTCTGTTTTTCATTTTTTTTCCTATTGAACTGAAAATTGAATTACTGTTTTTGGGATTAATTATCCTGATTTCGGATATAATTTTTCTATCTATTATAATCAAACCGGACTTCTTTGTGAAATTAATAATATCCATAACCGAAAAATTTGGGCTTAAGAATAATGTTATCATTCAGAAGAGCATTGATTTTCTCAACCAAACCTCTTCATTCATAACGACATTGAGGTCTAATCGTCATCAATTTATCCGAATCATATGGTATTCGCTTCTTACTTTATTAACCCAAATTCCCATTTATTGGGCCTCATTATCTGCACTGGGCTTTAACTTGCATCCCGTTGAAACAATCACCTTTTCGTTCTATATATTCTTTATTCAGAACCTTCCTCTCGATTTGATATTGAATTTGGGGAAATTTGAGATTGCTTGGGCGGCGTTTTGGGCATATAGTGGATATGATTTTTCAGAACAAATCAATCAGAGCTTTTTAATTCATTCGATTCATCTCATCTTGATTGTTTTGTTCGGGCTTTTGGGAATACTACTAGAAAAAATGAGTTCAAAGCCATCAAATAAAAAATGAAGCAGCCCTCCATTACATACTCTTAGATTTTTTTATAATATATTTTTTCTTATTTATTTTTGATTGTATGGCTCTTTCTTAATATTATATAGGAGATAAATGAAAAATACGGAAGCCAAGGCAAAGGACTTTTATAGAGCGCGATATAGCCGAAGGAATCTATTATCATGTGCAATATCCATCCCAAAATAGAAATCAATAAAAATGATAATCTAAAATAGATTGAAATCAGCAGAATTGCAAGGATAAATTCAATTGTATGACAAAAATAAAAATGCGGATTGGATTCGGCATAATCGATGGTCATTCTTTCTTTTATCTTAGCAATTGTGAGAGGTTTCGTGGTGGTTCCGTAATATAAAAAATGGTCTAAATCGTAGATTCCGCCTCCTAATGCAAATTGAAAGAGACTATCCGGTAATGAAATATTAGAAAATAACAAGGCTAACCAAGGAATTGGAACGAAGATCCAAAGGATGTACATCAAAACCCACACCAAAATGTTGATGAGAAAATGAATATGCGTTGCGGCCAATGTATTCCCTCGATTTTTAAATGATTTCTGATTTATCGCTTTCCAAATATTTATAATAATTTTGCAAGAATCCTTGGAACTCTTCAGGCCCCGGCGCTTTTCCCGTTCTTATAAAAAATGCACTCATGATGTTTCCCATCAATAACGAGACATCCAATGGGCGATCCGAGAGAAGCGCGACACAGAGTCCGGAATTAAACATATCTCCAGCAGAAGTTGTGAATTTCGCTTTGGATGCGTACGCTTGTGGAACGATTATCGATTTTATCTCGTTTGCGTCGGTTATAGACCACCCGAATGCCGTTTTCGGAGAATGAATCACAAATCTTGTAATTTTCAGTTTTTTAAATATCTCGCCTCCAACAACAGCAAAATTTGTATGGTTATCTGAGGTCTTGAGCAATTCTATACCAAGAGCAAGGGCCAAGGATTCCGCCTCTTTATCATTCACCGATACCGTAACATCGGCGATGGTAGAAAAATCTTTCAAAATCCCGAGCGCAACAAGAAGATCCTCAACGGGCTTCTTTTTCACATCAGCAAGATCGAAAAATAACTTGCGTTTTTTAGAATTCCCTCCAATTTTTTTCATTATTTCCAATAATTCTTTGAATATTTCGGTCATATGGGGCCCTATCGACCAATACCCGATTCCGAAAAGATCCGAATTCGATATTGCTTGGATGAGCCTTTCATTATCGCAACCTTTGAGAATGGTTTCCACGGTCAATTTATGAACTCCGGTAAATTCGGAAATCATAATCTTTCCATCTGCGAATTCGTACGCATTCGTTTTACCCGGATTACCGATTGAAATCATCGAGCATTGAAATGTTTTTACAAAAAGGTCAATAAACAGCGAATCGGGTTCCGGCAATCCGAAACAACCGATCATGGTAATATTTTTTCCGGTATCTTGTAGTGTAGCGATACCTCTACATGTGTTCGCAACAAAACCTCCCGTCGATTGTTTCTTTGAAAGAACTTCCATATTTGCAGAGCTCCCTGATGCGGCGGCGATTCTCTCCGAAAACTCTGAAATTTTTTCCATAGGGATGTATTCGGTCAAGCTATGTCTCTTTTTCAATACTTGAAAGATATTGTCGATGAATCCATCAAACCCAAATAGAATATTCGATGTTTTGGATTTTTGCAAAATTTCTGATAATTGCTGCAATAAAGATTTGATTAAATCTTCGTTTGGGTGAATCGTTTTTGTGTTTGAATCCATAATTTTGAATCTACACAAAGCCTTAAATAGTTTCTCAAAGCAGTTAGAATAATGGAAAGCGAAGATTACACCCTTGAAAGGAAAGATGCCCAAATTTGGGGGGATGAGCGCGAACGCGCCTTGAAAAAATTTACCGAGGTTCTGCGCGTTTGGCAATTATCTATGCCGGATGTAATGCC
>CAZUTM010000137.1:5908-12358 GCA_964623665.1 uncultured archaeon | reverse complement strand
AGAACAAGTGAAAGCGGCATTGGATAATGATATACTATTATTTTCTGTGGCAGATGATATGGGCTTCAAAAATGGCTTGATAACCAAAAAAGAATTTTATGATAAACATATTTTCTCGAGATATAGGCAGATGATTGATGTAATTCATAAAAGAGGCGGTCTCATTTATCTTCATTCCGAAGGAAATATTTCCGATTTGCTTCCAAGTATAATTAACGCAGGCTTTGATGGCATTCAAGCTTTGACTACAATGGATGGGATAAATATCGGAGATTTAAAGCAGAAATACGGTGATAAGATCGCATTATTGGGTGGACTTCTTCATTCTCCTTTGTTGGATTGGAGTAGTCCACCGGAGGTCGAAAAAGAAGTGGATAGGGTGTTTCAAGCAGCGGGAAAAAATGGGGGTCTCATTATGGGTCCTTCAGCAGCCATTGATCAAAATTGTAAGATTGAAAATGTTCTCACAATGATTAGAGCAATCCATTCCAAAAAATATTGAAAGGGTATACTATTTTTTTAATAACCGGTTAAAGAAATTTTTAAGTTCCGATTACCCGCGTTCGTACGATCGAATGGCAAGGAGGCGCTCTCTATAGTTGCCGCGTGCTGTTTTTAACTCTCGGTCGATGATATCTCTCACAATTTTGTCTCTAAAGAGTGATATTTAAAGATCCCGCGAGTATTTAAACTCCCCGTGTGTAAAATATTATGGGGTTATTTATGAGAAAACGAACAAAGGTTTTATTTCTTTCAATTGTAGTGATAATCATAATTATTACATTATTGATTAATGCGTTTTGGCCGAATATTCTAATATATTTCATGTTCCTTGGTGCTCCGTATAATACGTCTCAGTTGAATTATTTGGAGGTGCCATTTGAAAATGAAAGTGATATTATTACAGTGAATGGGGGGTTTTCTACAACAAATTCTTGTCCTTGGGCTCGCGCGCATCTGGGTTTCGATTTTGAATTTCGTAACAATTCAAATATAATTGCAGCCGCACCAGGAAAAGTTGTTTTTATGGATATATTTCAAATGAGTTCCGAAATAGGCGGGTATTACGTGATGCATATTTTTATCCAATTTAATGCAACCGTAATTGTAAACTATGGATTCGAGCCTTGGACTACAGATAGAAGCGATGCAGAGCGACAATTTAATATGTTTTCTGTGAAAGTTGGAGATTGGGTAAATCAGAGTCAAAAAATAGGAACATTCTTGAGGATTGGCGAATCCGCGCATATTCATTTCGATGTTCTTGAAAACAATAATCGGGAGCGTTTGGATAAATATTTTTCAGCCGCCGCGCATCAGAAAATGATGAATTTAGTTCATAAATTTCATCCCGAATGGCCCCATTATTGTTTTGATGATGAAACTCCGCTCAATTATGCAATCAAACCCTTTGATAGTCCGAATGCCGTAAAAAATTTCTCAAAAACATGGTCCTTAACTTCAACGAATCCATGGGGCTCGCCCAGTCCGGGTCTTAATTTCCAATTGATCCAAGGCTACACGATTCGAACAATGACTCCGGGCAGGGTAATTGAATTGAAATTATACGAGCGAATACCGTATAACATTTCAAAGTATTATATAAATTTGACAATTGCGTATAATTCCTCAATAGAAGTTACATATCTTTTTGAGACGGGCTCGGATTCTCTTTCGGTTGCGGAATATCAGCTTGCTTCTTTGTCTATTAAAAAGGATCAATGGCTTCCATTAAATTGGACAATAGGATTTTATTGTTTAAACGCAACAATGTCATTTCTTCAAGTATCAATTATCGAACTTGGCCAATTTTATCGAATTGATCGCTATTTTTCAGATGTTGCTAAACAGCAATTATTAGAAATCTTGCATATATACCATCCGGGCTGGAGTTTGATCTATCTATAAATCGCAGAATTACACAGATAAGATCGCATTGATAGGCAGATTCCTTAATGTAACATAAAAAACGATTGAAATCTGACACCAAAATTCCGAATGCCAAATATTCTACGAACACTTTTCGAGCAACGGACATTTTTTTATGTTTATGCTATTGGAATGGAATAAACATAAAAAATTAAATCTCAAAAAACGTTTCCGTTGACAGCATTATCCATGTTCCGTATATGCTGTGGATATTCGATGGGAATGACCCTTTCCCTTGTTTCTTTTTTCGATTTTTTTTAAAGTAAATATTATTTTGTATAAAATTTGTGTAAGAACAAAGAAAATAGTTTTAATTAGTTTCTATATTGATTGCAATAATGAAGTATAGACTATTTATTCTATTTACTGCTATATATCTCATTATCTTTGGAATTCTTCTTGAGGTATTGTTCGGAACAAGCCCACCGGATTTGGATAGTTCGTTTTACGAAATTATATCAGCGACTTATGTAAATAGTCGATATCACTACATGATTCCAACGAATCGCGTTATTTTTGAACCGTTTATGGGCGTTTTCACAATTTTTTTGGAGAGCGATCAAGGAATTCCTTCATTGATTCTTATTTATATTTCAATGAGATTATTGGCTTGGCGTTTAAATAAAATGAATCCGCAAATCAAATTGAATTTAATATTGAAAATCGACATATTGGAGAGATGGACCACGCTTTTTGGTGTAATCTTTTTTGGCGGAATCATTTCAATCTTTTTGTTTTTAATAATTTATGGATTAATCACATACTCCTTTATGGCTATAGGCTTGTATGCATTTCGTATTTTGGAATGGTTTGTTCGAATTCTGTGGATTTCGTTCATCACAATTTCAATCTTCCATATTTTGAGCTTGGTAGGGAAAGATGCTAAAGTTGAGGCCGGTTGGCGGAAAATACAAGAAAAATATTGGATATGGCGCTCAAAGAGGAAATTGTATAAATTTGTTAAATCGAAAAGTTATCGTTCTCGAATATTGAGAGAAAGCAGAAGATTATTATCGATATTATCAATTATCGGGTTCTGTTATTTTATCGGATGGTTTTCTCCGTATATTCCTAAACAGATCACCACCGATTTGGCAGAAAATGAGTTTTTATTTGACTTTCATGTTCATACTTCCTATAGTGATGGATCAATTCCGCCAAATCGCAGGGTTGATTGGTACATCGGACATGGGATTCACGGCGCAGCAATTTCTGACCACCATTCGATTTATGGGGCATTGGAAGCCGAAGCATATGTTCAGAGAAATCATCTCAATTTTACGGTTATCATCGCTCAAGAATATACTATCTCCGAGCCCAGAATTCATCTAAATATCTACGGATTACGTGAAAATATAAATCCCATTGATTTCTTGGAGGGGATTCCGCTCAAGAGTCCGTATTATGATAGTAAATTTCTGAATGTAAGCGATATGATCAAATATGTGAAAGAACAAGGAGGCTACGTCACGGTCAATCACTACGGAGGAATTAAGCTTTATACATGGGAACAATTTAGAGATTGGGGGGTTGATGGATTCGAAGTGGCAAACGGGGGGTCGGAAGAGAACAAAAATCTCACCCAATTTTGCAAAGATAACAATCTGATATTAATTGGCGGAAGTGATATCCATGGAGGAAAAGATTTGGATACATTTGTGAAGGTTCGATTAGAAGATCCGGCAAATAAATCCTTGGATGCAATATTTGCGGCCTTAAAACGGGGCGATCACGAAATCATTGTTGTTGAGAAACAATACGGCGATCGATCCGCTTTTTCATTTCTGAATCCGAAGATGTTTAAATATTTCTCCGGATTGAATATGTCACAAAGAATCTCTTGGATGGCTTGGATTTTCATAAGTTATTTCATAGCATGCGGATTTTATGTGTTGATAAGAAAGAGAATAATAAAAATCGTGGAAAATTCATCGTGAAAAAAAAATGTAAAAGGATTCTCTTAACCGATTTTGAAACCTCAAAGGATTTTTTATCCGATTTTAACACTTCAAATAAATTTTTAATTTTTGGTTATTGAAATGATTGCATAAGTGATATTACAAAGGCTTCAATTTCTTTTTGCTGTTGTAATAAATTCCGATGAGTAGAAACACAATGGAAATTACGATAATCATCGGAAAGTTTCCGATAAATACGATAATCATCACATTATCGAACGAAAGCAATAATATTACGAGAATCAGATAAAGGAAAAGATTCAAATACGATTTTTTGCGATCGGCCACGATATATCCGGAGACGAACATCGGTACGGGAAATACGATTAATATCAGAAGGGTTCCCAAAAAGAAAATAAGCGCATACTGGTTTTCACCAACACCGATTACTCCTAATGCCATTTCTTTTATGATATACCCGATGAAAATCGTAAAGATTCCTAAAAAGAATTGTGCAATCCAAGATTTAAGGATTCGTTTGTACATTCGATCCAATACTTTCTTTTTAAGCAGTTCATCGATATAGTTATTGATGGCAACCGGATCGATGTCCCTAATATTTTGGGTGAATTTTTCGATGTACCATTTCAGAATTGTGTCTAAAATGAACTTTACAAGGTCCCTATTGTCTTCTGCGTTAACGATGGCCGCAATAATTAATTTCTCTTCGGAAGCGGAGGATAAGATCACACGTTTTCCCTTTCCGAGGTTAACATCTTCTACCATTGAGTGTAATGCTTCTTTACTGAAATTTGCGGTAGCTGCGAAAAATCCGAGCATGACTTCTTCTTCGATTTCAATCTTTTTGAAATCTCTCGAATAGAACAAGGTTCCGTTCGTTTTCATGATTGCGAGATATTCCAACATTTTTATGCTTCCTCCATGTAGGTCTTAATTTTTTGGTTATTTTCTCCATTCTCTAATTTGTTGGTTTTAAATTGATTTAACTCGAGAAGATCTGCGAGTTGTAGCGCGCGTCGCTGATAACTGTATATTTTTGTTCCGAACAGTTGAAATAATTGAACGATCAAAGATTCGGCGCGAATTTGGGAAAAAAGTTTAAACTTTTCATTTTTTCGGAGTTCGATAATTTCGGTTTGCGGGATCTGCCGCATCTTATGTATATCTTCCGCGTTTGGATTCGTTAATTGTAATATTATGATGTCACCGGTTTTTGGAGCATCTTCGCTGAGTTCGGTGATCGATCCTGCTTTCTGTGTTTTTTGTTTTTCATCGATGAGAGCAACCTTATCGCATTGTTGAATGAGTTCTTTTGGGCCGTGGATAATGAGAATGACATCAAATAGTTCTTTAATTTTTGCCAACACCCGAGAAAATTGCTCAATTTCGATTTTTCCGATATTTTGTTCCAAGATTCGGAAGGCAATCGCACCGGGATTCATGGCTAACGCGGCAGATATCTTGACACGAAGCAATTCCAATGGGCTACATTCGGATAGTCGTTTTTTCTTATCATAATCCAAGAGTGTTGCCTCAAGTGCTCTTTTCTTTATTCGAGGATTTCCGGCAACCGTTTTTTCAATAGTTTGCTTCAATTCTTTGTCATTATAGTCATAATTTATCCAAAAGATCGTAAACTTATATGCATCCGGAGCATTCGGTGAAAGTTCTTGATTGCCAAAAATTTTCAATGCGCCCCGATAGCTTTTTGATTGCCTCGATAAAACTCTGAAAAGATTATTGATCAGCTCATTATTTGTGCAATAAATGCCGAGGTGTTCGCCCTTCTTGACTTTGAACGATATATCTTTATAATTTTCTCCGAGAATCAAGTCATTGGCTTCAATATATTGATTTTGTTTCCGAATCCAAATTTCAGGGTCTTCGATCTTGATACCGATTTCCGTTTCGATGTCCGTGAACATCTCCGAAAAATCGAGGGGATCGGTTTCCCTCCATTTTTTCAATTGAATGTCGATAGCTGTTTGGATGATCATCGGAAAATTTTTGTTGATTTTGGAGATCTCTTTTCGATGGACATCGTTTTTAATAGTGATAAGCGGGATTCTTGGATATTTGCTCACGTCGAGTAATAGATCGAAAAAGCAATGAGTATATATCAGTCTCACGATGTAAGTATATTTTTGATTGGGAACCGGGAACATAATTTGATTTTTTGATAGGTTTTCAATCTTTTCTTTGAGCTTTTCGAAGAGTTCCCGTGTCTGCTTTGCGATCAATTTTTCGAGGTCTTTTAATACGGCAAGCGGTTGAATATCGTAGTCATTTTTATATTTCTCATAAAGTCCGGAAAAATTAAGAGTGGTATTTCCAACCGCATGAATGAGAAACGGATAATCATCGGAATCGGGCGTATAAAAGAGAAGTTCGATATAGATTTTCTTGTGGGGTAATTCGAAATATCCGGCGATTCCGTAGGTCTCGAGCGAGTATATAAGCCAATATTTATCGTATTCTTTGATAGCGGACAAAATTCTTTTTCTTAAAGATTTTTTCTGTTCATTTTCGATAGGTTTAGCTTCAATTGCATGTTGCGGAGTGGGTATGTCCTTTGAAGCGTCTTTGGCGGAGCCCTTGGAAG
>CAZUTM010000137.1:0-5808 GCA_964623665.1 uncultured archaeon | reverse complement strand
CATCTTTGGCGGAGCCCTTGGAAGCATCTTTGGCGGAGCCCTTGGAAGCATCTTTGGCGGAGCCCTTGGAAGCATCTTTAGCCGTTTCTTTAGCCGTTTCTTTAGTCGGGTCTTTTGTGAGTTCGTCTTCTGTCGATGGCTGTTTATTGGACATTATGTTTTCACCTCCAAGAATCGGTATCTGAAGAAATCTTCCATTCGTGCATCCGTTTGCGAAATTTCAGCAATGGTAGCTTCGGGAATTTTAGCCATTAACGCATCTTTGAGTTGTTGGCTGTTCATTTCCGTGAAGATCACGAATTCTTTTCCCAAGTTCTTTTCCAAGACCTTATCGATGTTCGGAATCTCGGAGAGTTTTTGAACTGCATTTTCAATTTGCTTTTCAAAGATGATTTCAATGGCTCTTCCGCCACCCGGGAGCAATGCCAATAAATCTGAGGGTGTTCCAAAATCTATGAGGCCTTTTTTCCTTCCGAAAATTGCAACTTTATTGCAGAAACGACTTTCTTCTGGATAGTGGGTAATCACAATGAGGGTTGTTTTCAATCGATTGTTTAATTCAACGAGGCTCAGCCACAACTCTTCTCTTACCACGGGATCGAGTCCGGAGGTTGGTTCATCAAGGATCAATAATGGAGGTTCGTGCACCATAGCGATAGCAATTGATGCTCTCCTTTTTTGCCCTCCCGAGAGGTTTTTGACCAATTCATCTTCTTTTTGTGCAATTTGCAAACTTTTTAAAATTACTTTTCCTCGTTTTACCGCTTCTTCGACGCTTAGGCCGTATTGTTGCCCGAATACGATGATATTTTCCATAACGGTGAAGTTTTCATAGATTTTCGAGAGATCTTGGGGGACATAGCCATAATACGCTTTCAATTTTTTAGCTTCCTTTTTCACATCGAAGCCGAGGACCTTATTTTTTCCCGTGAAATTCCTCATCCCCAATAATGCCTTTACAAATGTAGATTTTCCCGCCCCGGATTCTCCCAGAACGCCTAAAATTTCTCCTTGTTCAAGCCTTAATGACATTTTATTGATAATGGTTTTCTTTCCCGCGTACACGGTCAGATCTTCCACTTCGATAGCGGGGAATTTTGCAAGATAATTCTTCTGTTCGGTAAATTTATCCGCGAGGCCGACGATTTTGTTTTTCATTGCGACAAAGATGGAGCCTATGATCCAGAAAATAATAAACAGTAATTCTAAGAAAAGAATTGTATCGAAGAACTTTTGGTATGGAAGCGGGTTTAATAAATAAAGTTCGGACGCGAATTTAATAATATCAGCCGCCATGATGCCATTACGAAGGTCGGCACCGAATTGGGGGAGATCGCCAAATCCCGCTGTTTCGCTTGCTTTGAAGTCCATACAAAAATAAAGAAATGCGGCGCCTTCTATGATTTTTGCAGGTAATTCTAATTGAAGATTCAATATTTTCCATCCAAAATATGATAAAGATAAATATGGATAGAAAGGAATGTATTTGGCGATCAGTGGGCTCAGCATAAAGCTCCCCGATGCGGTTTGCGCACCTTTAACAAATTCTAAAAGCGCGGTATTTGAAGGCACTTGTGCGCCTAACAGATCCAATACCAAAACTGCATAATAGGTGGAAATGATTTCAGAGCGATAGGAGCGAATTCCGGAAAAACCGCCATCGGGAGCTTGATTATTTTGAATAAAGCGAATGGCCCCGGACACATTCATATAATCTCTGCGATCCAAAAATTTTGATATTTGCAGCTGGGTTAGAGTTGCGACTGCCCAATAGGTCGCGATGGTGGTCGAGAGATTTTTATCAAGCATGTTCCAAATCAAACTAAGTTCAAATGATTGGAGTGTTTTGAGTTCGGTGATCGGCAATGAACTATTCCCCATTCGATATCCCCAATCGGTTTCGTTATTCTGCAATTTTTGGACATACTCTCCCGTGATCTTTGCGGTGGTAAGTTCATATTTGGTTTGCGGAGTGAGTAATGAAATGGTCTGGATGGCACAGAACGTTGCATACAAGTTCGAAGGCCCTTCCGGCACAGTTCCGTATCCGCCATCCTCATGATAACAGCTTAGAATAAAATTTGTAATGTTTAGACCCGATATTTTGTTCTGTTTTGAAAGAGCATTTGGGTCGGAAATGAGAATCGCTTGGACGCCATAATATTGTGCATCCAATGTGATATATCCAAAAAGACCCGATTTAGCGCGATAAACGCGCTTCCAAGCGAGATATTTTTCCAATACTGCTTGATCAAGGCTTGAATTCAAGAGGGTCAAAATATTGATTACAGCGTATGCACTGCTCATTGTGGACATCGAGCGTTCTGTGATGGTAAGATTTGCATTTAAATCCACTTCGTTGGATGTAAATCCTCCATCATAATTTTGGCATTTCTTTGCGAATTCGATTGTTTGGGTTTCATTTTTCAATTCGATCCCTAGTAATTTACTTACTTGAACGACATAAAACGTGGAAAATACATCGGATCGATTTCCCGGAAACGCGGCGTATCCGCCATTTGATGTATCATAATGTAGATCGAAGAAGGTTTTTGTTTGGTTTTTTCTGTATTCGGAAATGGTGAGATTCAATGCAGGAAAGGTTTGGTTGAGAAAGTGTAGCGCATTATAGCCGTGATAGGTGCTTTTTACATCGGGTATCAATGTGTAATTGTTCGGTGCATAACCGGCGCCCAAAACCCATAAATCCCGATAACATGATTCAAGAAATTGGGTCATATTCGTGGCATTTTGAATAAGTTGAGGAAAGAATCGATAGGTGACATCTAAGCCCCAATGGGTGGATAAGATGTCGCTTTGTTGTTGGATCAGCATTTGCGATTCGTTCTTATATTGCGATCCGCTATAGAAGAAATCACCAAAGGACACAGATTGGGCCGGTAATTGGGTTGCCCTAAAACCGTAATCGGCATCATTTTTGCAATTGTTCATGAAGGTAAATAATTTTGATCTCCGGTCTTCGGTAAAAACCGCCACCGCATCCAAATTTTTGTCAGCGAGTTTTTCAATGATTTTAATTCCTTGATACGTTGTTTCCACGGTTGATACTCCGCCCACGTCGGAAAACCCACCATCCACGAAGATATTTTGTTTTTTCAAGAAATAATCAATCATGAAGTCCAAATCTTGCGGTCCTTGATCCGCGCTTGAGCGGTTATAATAGCCATCATAGAGTGCATAAAAGTTGGATTCAAAGGTGGGTGCAATAAAAAGGCCGGATTCCGAATGCTTATGGTAATCGATAAATTTTTCCATTTGCCGATTATACTTATCCACCTCGGATTTAACGATATATGTGGTGGGAATATTAATAATCTGCATGATTATGACCGGCGCGGCAAGAAGGAATAAGATTTTGATGAACCGCTTGACCTTTAATTTCTTTTCAATATTCATTATATATTCTCCTCCTCGACATCAATGTTCTTTTCAATTTTTTGATTTTCTTTAGCGGTAAGGGCATCAAAAAACGATTTGGATTTGATCCGCAATTGAAAATATCGCTTAAAACTCGCTTTATCTTGCGAAATTTCTTCGGGAAAAATTCCCATTTCGATGAGAGTTTTCACCAACAATGGGTAATTAGATTCATATCCATATATGAATAATTCAGCGGTATCATTTCCAACTCTGCTTATGACCGCGACAAAAGGAATACCCGCGATCTTTTCGATGATTGCATCATCTAAATCACGGATCCTAAGTCGGATGATCCGACCGTTCCCGGGTAAAGAATTAATGAATTCAGCGGGATTTCCGAAGGCCACCAATTTTCCACCGGCAAGAATTGCTACGGTATCGCAAATATTTGCGGCCTCCAGATCATGAGTGATTAATAAAAGGGTGGTTCCGAATTTTTGGTTGATGCCTTTTAAATAATTTAAAATATCGAAGCGTTTGCTCGCATCGACTCCGGTGGTGGGTTCATCGAGGAACAAGATTTCAGGGTTATTTATCATCCCCAGAGCTACGCTCAAGCGCTTTTTCTCACCTCCTGACATAAAAGTTGCGGCATTCTTCCACGTATCCTTCGGAATATCAAGAATTTTAAAGAGTTCTTCGGCCCGTGCTTTTGCTGCAGATGCAGAGATTCCAAAAGTTGAAGCGAAAATTTCGACATTTTGCATGGGAGTTAAATCATAATAGATATTTGCTTCTTCCAATTGCGGAACGTAGCCAATCGTGGACAAAATTTTACTTTTATTACCGGCCATTGCGGGGCTCAAGCCGTTTATCAATACGGTGCCTTTCCAATTCTTTTTATTGATCTGACACGTAAGAACCCTGATAATTGTGGTTTTTCCGGCTCCGCTAATCCCCAGAAATCCATTGATCTCGCCCCGCCTAATCTCAAATGATACATTGTCAACGATCTTTTTCTTTCCGAATTGGATGGTTAAATTTGAAACTCGGATCGCAACATCACGCTTTGTATTATCAGCGGACGGTTCCAAGCGCTTAAACTCTTTAAAATCATTTTCCGTACGATGCGTTTTATGTTCACTCAATGCCTACACCTCATAATTTTTTCTTAAAATCACTAAATAGGATAATGCAGTATAAACCAAGCCTTGAATCAATAAATATTGAGCATGAATCCCGTTTAATCTCGCACCTTTATTTATAATCGCTCCGATCATTGGAGTTCCATGAGACAATGGAAGTAAATTTGCAACGAATTGTAAATATGGAGGCATAGAATCCAAAGGAATAAAGATCCCGGAGAGCAGAATGATGATAATCAAAAATACAAAGAATAGCTGATTGGCTTCCATTTTAGTCTTTGATACCGTTGAGATGAACATCCCTAAACTCAGGCCTACATAGCCCATCAAAAACAGTGCAACAAATAGGTCGACTACCCGACCGCGTATATACAACCCCCGAAGCCGGGCAGCACCATAGATCAAGATAATCTGAATAAACAGAACAAGAATATACGTTATATATTTCGATGTAAGGATTTCTACCTTGTTCACCGGAGTTAAAAGGAGCCGGGCGATCGGTTGCTCTTGAACCACGACTAAAATCGTAAGAACACATGTAACGCCAAAAATTACAAAGCCCAAAACTAATGTAATCAGATAAACATAGCGAATATTGAATGAAGACGGGATTTCATATTCGTATTGGATGTTTACTTCAAAGTTTCCGGTCAAATTCTTTATCTCGGTAAATGTATCTAAACTTTTATATACCACATTCAAATAACGCTGCACATTCATAACGTCCGATGTATCCGGAATCACATCAAGCAACCCCGGAAATCCAGACTGGAGAAGCTCGCTGAAATCAGCGGGGATCACAATGATAACATCAATTTGTTTGCTCTCAAGAAGCGCACGGGCTTCCATCATCGCATTATAGTTCTCTGAGCCATTATAATAATACGCTAAATTAAGATCTAAAGTATAATTGGAAGAGGCATTTAAAATTGCTACATAGTCTCTTGAATGATTTGCGTAGACCGTCTCAACATATTCGCTCGGTGTGAAATACGCATTACTATCATAATCTACCACCGCAATACGAACCGGCCCGGGCGTGTTAGAATTTATCACCATCGTAGCAAATAAAATTATAATCAGCGGGGGAAGCGCAATCGCAATAAAGAGATTGATCTTGTCGGTTTTCAACAACCGCATCTCCTTTTTTACTTGATCGAATATTCGACCTAATGGATTATTCTTTTTGAATAATATTAAAGGAGGATTTGAAGAAGAAGGATTAGCAGAACCACCGCCCGGACTCGAAGAACCACCGCCCGGACTCGAAGAACCACCGCCC
>CAZUTM010000136.1:8787-12380 GCA_964623665.1 uncultured archaeon | reverse complement strand
TAATCGAAACAGAAATAATATCTTCCGGCTTCACATTTCCTTTCTTTATGGCACCGTGGATGGTGTTTTTCACCGCATTCCACCAATGGTTGGCATCTTGCTCCACCATTACGGGAGATGGGAAGATTGAACTCCATTCTTCGTAATGTCGTGAAATTTCTTTCCCTTCCAGATTAAATAAGATAGTTCGGCATCCCGTGGTGCCGACATCAATCGCACCTATAACTTTCGCCATAAATTTACTTGGCGGCTATAAAATTTAATGATTTTCACCCCCCTTTGATGCGTTTGAAAAAGAAAGCAAAAGCCTTTATTTCTGAATTTGCACTTCTTATACAGAAGCGTTATGCACGAATATCTCTCAAATGCGATCAAAATTCGGCTTCTTGAAGCGAATTCTTCCACAAATCCAAGAAATATCACGGATAAGTTGAAAGAAATTTTAAATATTTTGTCCCAGACTGGAGAATATGATGGATTTGATGAACCGGAGATTAAGATCTTAAAAGAGATGCTTCAAAGTTCCAATTTAACGATAGTAGAGTATTCAATCCGCGTCTTGGCGGGCTTGAATCATACTTATTTATTGCGGAATGCAGATACATTGAAAGATCATGAGGATTGGCTGATAAGATTGCTGATGTATGATTTCATTTTTTACTTTCAAGGAATCGAGCGTATCTCTTTGTTGAAGACAATATTCGACAAAGAGGATCACCGGGTTCGTTGGCATCTCTTGAATTATATCAGCAGCCTTGATTCTTTTAAAAGAGAATCCATCGATTTGTTCTTTGCAGAGATGATAAATGATAAGAAAAATCTAATTAACCAAATCCTCGCTCATTACTATTTTAGTTTAATTAATCCATCAGTTTACCTAAAAAAGCTATTAAATTTCATCAAAAATATTGAGGTGAACAGTCAAGAAGAGATCGATATCATTGAGATAATTGCCTTGAATCTCGCTAAAACAAAATCATCGATTGCGGTTGACACGCTCACTCAGTTATATAATATCTATAAAGAGATTAAAGAT
This sequence comes from uncultured archaeon, assembly GCA_964623665.1. Classification (GTDB taxonomy): domain Archaea; phylum Asgardarchaeota; class Lokiarchaeia; order Sigyniarchaeales; family Promethearchaeaceae; genus CAZUTM01. The sequence continues at coordinate 11,344 of CAZUTM010000136.1, read as the reverse complement.
GCATCAAAACATTTCGGGTTTTTCATTGACGGCTATTTGGAATTGCTCCTACAATATCCAACTGAATGTATATCGATATTTCAAACCTTCTTATCACCTCATCAACAAGAAATTGCAAAATCGATGATAAAACACAAATTTCAAAATCAAATAATTGAAAAATTTCTTCAGTTGACCGATTTGGATGAAGAGATAAAACAAATATTAATTAACGGCAAAAAACAAGAAGATTCTTCGCAAGATGAAAATACTAAATTAAAAGACACCTCGAAGATGGAAATTTTGTTATAAATTTCGATCCTCCTATCACATTCGCTACAAACGAACTAAATGTTTAAAACCTTGAATAAAAGCCCAACAGAAAGAACCGTTTCTATCATATTTTCCTCAATTTTTAAAACTCCGGATTTCATAAATGCTTCTTTGAACGCACAATAATTTTTATTTACTTCGACTTTCAACTCATTAAAATTATAATTGTTTATCATCTTGAGATAAGAATCAAGCAGGTTCTGGTCTTCCTTGGTGAAATTACCCCAACGTTTTGCTCGTTCTAATAGCATCAAACATCCATTATATATCATGGGAGGAACCTCGTTAAACACCCATATTTTAAAGGAGGTGGAAAAGTTAAAATCCTCCTTTTCCATCTTCTTTCTCAATGAATCTTTTAATTTAGAATAATCTTGCGGGACGTATTTTTCCAACAATAGATTTAGTCCTTGTAACACCAATAATATGTTCGGAATGTTTTCGAACTCATAATTATTCCACGCTGATCTTAATTCATCAAAAGATGTTTTCTCGAGTGCATTAAGGATTTGAAGGATATTGTTGGTGTGGATTGCTGAATTAGTAGGTCGATTTTCGAGAATTGTAAACATCATATTAAAGGATAAAAAAACCACCGGGTCAGATCGTATATCCGGATCCACTCCAACCTCATCATTAAAACGATCAATCTGTTCCGGTTTCAAGTAATTTATTTCGATTTTTGGTTGGATAGTGATATCTTTATTAATGAAATCATCATTTTTCTTCCCGATTTCGATTATTCTACCGCTTCCAAGGATTCGCGCTAATTCATCATCATCTACCATATCTCATCACATTTTTTCTTTTATTTGGGTCCTTTCGAGCTTTTTTTCTTTGAAGTTGATTTCTTCTCCAAAGCCGCTTCTTCAGTATCATTCTGAGTAGAAATTTTTGGAGCGGTATGTGCTTTCGGAGAATTCAACAACGATAGGGCTTGGTTGTCGAATTCCGATTTTCTTTTTTCCTCTTCTTCCTCGTTTTGCAGTATTTCGGGAGCAACTTGTTCCAAAATTTCTCGACACTCACATTCATGCCGACGAACAATCGGCTTATGTACAAAGTGATTTAGCTCATTTGGATAATAATAGAGAAGAGGCCCTATTGGCCCGAGTTCTCCGGGAAGAGGATTTAAGACCTTTCGGATTTGCTCAACCATGATCCCTGCAATTATTTGACTGCAATATACTACACTTGGCATCACTTCATCTCTGCAAGGCGCGTTAGGGAGTCTTTTTTCCGGAAAGATACATGAAAGACAAGCAGTTTTTCGTGTAATCACGCCGACTTGGCCACCATCCCAACTAATCCCGCCATGAACAAGGGGAATATCTTTAAGAAGACATTCACGCGATAAAAGTTGTCGTGCTTCCACATTATCAACACAATCAATTACCAAATCGATATTTTGAAGAATTAATGAAACATTTTCTTCAGTCACTTTATCTGAACTTGCAGTGATATTGATTTTGGAATTTCGTTCAAGCAATCGCTTTCTCAATGCTTCGGCCTTTTTTTTCCCCACATCCTCTATTGTAAACAATGATTGCCGGTTAAGATTATGATCTTCTATAATATCATGATCGAATAAGAAAATATTGCCCACACCCAATCCAATAAGTCCGATGCCGACATGATTGCCTAAAGCGCCGCACCCCACCATTAAGACTTGGGCTTTGGAAATTTTTTCTTGCTTCCAACCTTCGATACAAGTCTGTCTTGAATATCTAATTTCGCTCATTTTTAATCTCCTTTTCCGTTTTACTAATCAATTTTAAACCGCTTGGAAAAGGCCCTTAATATTTTTTGCAAATTCTTTTCGCCAATTCCAAATTTCGATCTCAGTTCTTGAGCATGTGTTTTAACAAATTCTGATTCAAAATGAAACAATTCCGTCTCGGATAACGAAATCGCCTCATTTATCTCAATCGAATCTATATAATTAATCGAATGAGCCTCATTTAAATCTTTATTTTTATTAACCGCCGATGAATCCAAAGAATCCGAACCCTTTTCGGAAACACTCGCTACCGACAAAGAATCCGAACCCTTTTCGGAAACACTCGCTACCGACAAAGAATCCGAACCCTTTTCGGAAACACTCGCTACCGACAAAGAATCCGAACCCTTTTCGGAAACACTCGCTACCGACAAAGAATCCGAACCCTTTTCGGAAACACTCGCTACCGACAAAGAATCCGAACCCTTTTCGGAAACACTCGCTACCGACAAAGAATCCGAACCC
>CAZUTM010000136.1:0-8687 GCA_964623665.1 uncultured archaeon | reverse complement strand
CAAAGAATCCGAACCCTTTTCGGAAACACTCGCTACCGACAAAGAATCCGAACCCGTTTCAAATTTTTCCGACTGATTTCGATTTTGAGAATCAAGGGCTTGGACATTATAATATTTGTTAGTTGTATTGTGTTGATAAATAATGCTCCCAGAACTGCTTCTCCTAATTGTAATCTCTTTGTTTTGGGATTCTTCGGTATTCCCACGACTTTGCACATGTTTAGAAGCATCATCCTTTTGAGACGAATCGATTCTATTTTGATTTTCACTTTTTTTTGTTACATCTGACTCGATCTTTCTTGTGAAAACCGATACCGGTTCGTATCTTGAAAGATAGCCTGCTTCATACACGCTTTTAATTTCATGTTGAATAAGTTTCGGAAAACCCATTTTTTGTTCGATAAGAGAATCAACATTATTTACGTCTTCTCTCGTGAATTCGGTGGATAATGAATCTTGTTTTGATTGTTGTGAGTCATCGTTATATGCTGCTCTCGAATACCCGAAGGTTTTCACCCTTTCTTTTACAAGAAGTTTGAGTTTCTGGTATTGAAAAAAAATCCATTCGTCGCTTATCTCATCCGGATCACGTATCACGTGGACATCTGCTTCCGATTGCTTTATAATCCCGCATGGATAGTGAGTTAATGTGACCCCATAAACATTCTCTTTCATATTCACGGTCATAGCGACCATATACTTCAGTAGAATTCCTTCCTTGTCCGAATAATTGGAGGTTTCGTGAAGAAGAGTTAAATGATTTTCGTTATCAGTGCCGCTTGAGAACACGGAAAAGTCCGCATGCGAATGGGCCCAACCGATGATATTTAATTTTTGAGCTCGAATCTCTTGTCGAGCATGATAAATCATATCGCCATCTATTCGGATTGAAACATACGTTACATTTTGATACGGAATGTAGATATCTTCGATGGTTAAATCTTTTCCGATGCAAAGGGCATAAATCTCGTAAGGAGATTTGTACACTTCGCTGACGGCCTTCGCCATTAAAAATAATTTTATAATTGCTCTTTCTGCGATGTAGAACGTTCTGATAGGCGAGATGCATAAATGCGAATTCGAGTATTCCCTATGCTGAATCATTCGCTTGGATAGAAAGGAATTTGAAGAGTTATAATCGTATTTATATATAGATATCGTGGTCGCCTCCTTTGGTAGTGGTGAACTCGTTATTTTTTTTTTTCGATTTTTTCTCAATTATAAATTTTATATAATCAGCGAGAATCGATTTCGTGTCTTCTTCGGATAGTTTCGTTTTTTCTTTTATTACTTTAGCGTTGATTGAGAGGAATGAATCGATTTTATGAGACACAGACTTATCATATTTATATTTTATTATTTTATCCTCTTTGGATTTCATACGGACGGTAATTTTTCTGTTAATTTCATCTGTTATTTGTTTTTTCAGCAAATCAACATCGATTTCTTGGCTTTCCTCTTTGAAATCTGCAGTTTTTATCTGAATATTCCCACAAGGATATTGGGATAGGATGTAGCCTTTAATATTCGGGTGATGGTGAAAAATATTTTCAAATCGTTGAGCGCTATCCGGATCATCCTCTTTTTGATGAGAATACATGAGATGGATGAAATATAATTGAAAAAATTCGTGATTATCCTGCTTAACATTCCATGTCGAAAATTTAATCAGTTCGGAATGAATTTCATCAAACCTGGTATCTTCCAAGGAATAATCTGTAGTTGTGTAAATGCCCCAACCATAAAACTCACCATCGTTAATTGTAGATTTTAGGGAATCAAATTGAGAAAGAATCTCATGGAGTCGCAAATAGCGATCTCTCTCAAGAAACAATTGCTGCGGAATTAGAATTTTATTAATAATACCGTTGCTTCCGAATAAATAAAAAACAAACGCGCCCAAATCGGAAAACATCTGAGAGCTAAGCTGTTGCAAAAAGTATATTTGATAAAGAGCAGATGTGTTGAATTTAAACATATATATAGGTTCTGGACACACATTTAAATTATTTTTGGATGTTTCGATCTGTTCTTCATGTTTTTCTTCCTTCTTTATGAGCCCTAAGACCTCTTCCAATGAATTTCCAATTTTAACCACTGTTTTCCCTCTACAATTTTATAATTTTCAATCAGAATTATATATAAATTTATAATTATTTCCGTACCTTGGCAATTTTCAAGTGCCTATTTCATAATACAAACCTAATTATTAGCGTACGCGGTATTGAAGGAACCTATCTTCATATATTTCTGTGATTGGATGTAAATTTTTATGCTCATCATATCCATATTTCAATATTTGCTCTGCTTGAGTCATCCAAAATGATAAAGCCGTTTCAAACGAGCGTTTTTGCAGATATTGGTTTGTTTTTGTATCATTATAAAATGAACCCATACAAATGCGCTGCCCAACAAATCCTTTATCTTGAAAGACAAACATGTGAACATAATTTCCTTTCTCCGCAATTACCTCGGGCGGCTCAAATTTTAGATCGGAATAAATATAACAACCCAAATTTAAAGCAGGAAAGCGCCAAACATCATTTCTAAAGTGCACTTCATATTCCGGAATATATTTTATTGCAACTACGCCCATATTTTGTTTTCCACTTGCATGATTAAACACTTTTCGCATAACAAATACAATATTATTTTGAATCAGATGAACTATTTGATGCGGTTTCAATTTACTATAAATATCGATTAGCGCTTGTTTCTCTCCCATCGTTTTTTCAAGATTTTCTTTGTAGGACGCTAAAATACGGGCGATTCTGTCCTTAATTTCTACCGACCCTTTTTTTAAATATATAATCCCGCCAAAAATTGCAATTTCAGGTCTGTTTATTTGCTCAAATATTTTTTTTTTACCATCTTCGGTCATTTGTTGACAAATTTCGTACAAAGTCATAACTGGAATAATGGGCTCGAAATTCGTGAGTCGATTGTCCGCTATAAGGCTGATTTTTTTTGAAGGGTTAAGAATTTTTACGATTTCATTATTTAATCCATCCATTTTTCATCTCAACTCCGTACAAATAACTAATCATCTCTATATAAGCCTTTGCATGGGATAAACTTCTAAACATTAAATAGATCCGTTATTCATTTGATTTTGAATCGTTGGAATTTCGGATCCTCGATCCGGTATACCGGCGTAAAATTGCGATTTTCCGAATATCCATACCTCAGAATTTGCTCTGCTTGAGTCATCCAAAACGTTAAACTTGTCGCAAAATCTCGCTTCATAACATTCGATTTGAAAAAATCGTCGCTTTCCACAGATCCTAAACATATTTTTTGGCCAACGGTGCCTTTATCTCGATAAACAAACATATGGTCATAAATTCCATCGTATATCACCTCTGGCCGGTAAAATTTCAAATCGGAAGAGATATACATTCCAAGCATAAGTGCAGGAAACCGATAAACGCTGGAGCCATCTTTAACGTCGTATTCGGGGATGTATTTTATTGCAACCACATTGTTCGATTTCAACACAAACACGATATTGTTTTGTATTAGATGAATAATCTGAGACGGTTTCAATTGTGAGTAAATATCGATTAACGCCTTTTTCTGCCCTAACATATTTTCAATGTTTTCTTTATAGGCAATCATTATTCTTGCAATCCTATCTTGAATGTCAACGGAAGCACTTTTTGTGTAGATTATTCCGCCCAAAATAAATACATCAGGATGATTTATTAGATTGATAATTTTTTGCTGGAAATCTTGCGTGGTGCCTTCTAAGATCTCTATCAATAAAGACATCGGAAAGATCGGTTTCATTGTAAGCATTTTTTTGTTAATAATTAAAGAGATTTTTCCTTCGGGGTTTAATAATTGTGAGATTTGGGCTTGAATATTGTTCATGGTCGCTCTAATACAATAGTCGTAAAAAAGATTTAAATAATCATGGGTTTTTTAATTTTATCCCGAAATATGCGCATAACTCTTCATTATGGTTTGTTGCAGATACTTTTTCATAGACCTTATTCACGATTCCATCCGGTGAGATTACCCATGTTCGTCTTTTTACAGAGCCACCTTCAAGGGCTCCGAAAAGGTCCGCAATTTTTTTCTCTTCGTCTGAAAGCAAAGTGAAGTTCAAATTATACTTCTCAAGAAATCTTTTATGGGATTTTACAGAATCGGCGGAGATGCCAATTATTTCTACGTTTTGGCCTTTATAATCCTCGATATGGTCTCGAAAATTTTTCGCTTCTGTGGTGCACCCTGGGGTATCATCTTTCGGATAAAAATAAAGAACAATGGTTTTCCCTTTGAAATCCGAAAGCCTTACCGCCTTTCCATCTTGGTTCGGGAGGGAAAATTCCGGAACCTTATCTCCTTCTTTTAACATATGCTTTAATCGAACGCAAAAAAGATAAACCTTCCATTAATAAATTTGAAGCGAGATCGATAAATTGATTAATTCTTAAGATAAAAATTCAAAAGCAGATTTATTTTATTAACGTTGAAATCAAATTGAAGAAAGGATCGAAAAAAGGTATCAATCTTATAATTCCATTTTGCACATTAAACTTGCATCGACACCTCTCACCTTTAGATCGGCGTCAAAGAAAATGGTGATTGCATGCGGTTTCTCTTCTTTCTGATCCTTGTGAACATAGGTATATCCGAATGGAAATGATTGAATTTGATTGATATCCAATTCATTTAGGCCGAGCATGCCTCCATAGATTTTTTGTTGACAAATTGGACAATTACAAAGAATTTTATTCGCAAGACTTGCCCGGGATCTTCGCTGTTCATCCATAATTAAACTATAGTTCACACCTTATTGAATTCGAATATTATCAGCGAATTATTCATATGAAAATCCCGCTGAAAAAACATCTCTACGAACACCCAATCAAGAAACTCTGCGGGAATGCTCATAAGCTATCCTTTTTAAAAATTTCTCCCTAAACTAATCGTTTTATAAAAAGATACAAGGGACTGTTGACCAATACGCATAAATATCCGCTTTCGATGTATAAATTAAATGCAAAAATATAAATGAAAGAATATTCAAGAAGGAGTCGAAGAATATGATTTTGGATGTAATGGAAGTCGGAATGTTCGGCACGAATTGTTATTTTTACGGCGATGATGACGGCACGATCGCGTTGATTGATCCCGGTTCAGAGAAGAAAGAGATTCTTTCACGAATAAGGATGCATAATTATAATCCTGTATGCATTATCATTACCCACAATCATCCCGATCACACCGGAGCCGTAAAAGAATTGAAGAACGAGCTTAATATTCCCGTATATATGTCTCATTTAGCAAAACCACGAACTTTTTCGGTAGAAAAGCCGGTTAAGGAACATGATAAAATCCAAATCGGAAATAAAAAACTAGTTGTTTTCGAGACACCGGGCCATTCTATGGAAGGCATTATTTTAGTTTCTCATGAGGATCGAATAATATTTTCCGGCGACACCATTTTCAATCTTTCAATCGGCCGTACGGATCTTGGCGGAGATTATAAACAACTCATGCGTTCAATAGGGATGAAACTGATGAAGAATCCGGAAATTCAAGATGATTATAGAATTTATCCTGGCCATATGTCCCCAACATCGGTTGGAAAAGAAAAAACCATGAATCCATTTCGAGATGACTTTATATTCGAGTGAAAGGACGGATTTCATTTGCTTATTTATCGAAAAGCGCAAATCTAAAAGGGGGTGGTTTCATAATTCTTTTGTATGAAAAAAGAGGAAGAGTTGTCGTCGATAAATCAAGGAACAAGGATCTTGGATGATATTGAGTCAATGGTGCGTGATTCTTCCGCAGAATGGGTAAAACTAAAGGTCGAAAAGAACCCCGTATCCAATTCTATGAGAGGATATGTAGGCATCTACGAGGAAACAGCTGCGCAGTTGAATGTGAGTAATGATGATTATTTGGAAATAGTGGGGGTTAATACAACATTTGCCCGCGTTAAGATTTTATCAAATCCTAATAATGTAATGCCATTACGGGGATTAGGCCCTTCAAATATTATCCAAATGGATAATGTGGTCGTTGAAAATGCGCTTTCTCTCAGTTTCAATCAATTCAGTATGGTGTCTGTCCGCAAATGGATTCCGAAATATTGCAAAAGAGTTTTTCTTGCGTTCCAGACAAATTCAAATGAGAATGAGGCAATCAACGAAAAGGTGCTTAAGAAGATTCTGCTTAATCGGGTATTAAACAAAGGAGATATTATAACGCTTAATTCTTATGAACGGAATCTTGTGGTACAAGGGTCTCAAGGTGCGCAATTTTATGGGAGCGAAATGAAGATCTTGGTGATCTATGTGGAATGCGAAGGTGCGGTTCGCAGTAATGCAGGAGTTCTTGATGATCGAACGGATTTAATTCTTCGCAAAAACCCGATATTTAACTTGGATTCGATTAATACTGAAAAGATCTATATCGAGGATGTTGGTGGGTATAATAAAGAGAAATCCGAACTTAAAGATCTCTTGGCATTAAGAGTATATCAAGCGGATATTTTGCAAAAATCGAAGTTTGCCTTCTCAAACGGAATAATATTAATTGGGGAATCCGGTATCGGTAAAACGTTGCTTGCAAAAGCGTTAGTTAATGAATTTCCCGTGGCATATTTCTATGTGAATGCACCCACCTTAATTGGAGATAAGCCGCAGTCATGTCCTTCCGAGCTCGAAGGTATTTTTAAGGAGGCAATTGACTGTCAACCTTCTATAATCGTAATAGATGAGGTAGAGGCTCTTGCATCGAGAAGAGAAGATATGAGATTTGATGCGATAATGAGGAATATCTGTACGCAATTTCTCCATACGATGGATATGGTAAAAGGAACCAATGTAGTTGTGATTGCAACCACATCTCGATATAATATGATTGATGAATCCTTATTTTCTGCGAACCGTTTCGGCAAGCAGATACGCTTAAAGGCACCAAGTGAGAAGGACCGGGAAGAAATTTTACATATCCTCGCGAAAAAGTCGCCATTAATTGATGAAAAAATTTTAGATATTAAGAGAATAGCCGCCATGACTAACGGATTTACGGGTGCAGATCTTAACAATTTGGTCCAAGAAGCAGTCTTAGAAAAAATCCGGAGATTGCCAAATTACAAAGAATTTTTGGAGCGAACGATGGATTTTCGTTCCAACTTAAAGAACTTGAAAATAACAACCGAAGTCGTGACCGATCTCTTGAAGGAAAAGAAAGTCCGACCATCCCTTCTCAACACCTATTTTGTGGAAACTCCAAAGGTGAGATTTTCCGATATTGGAGGGCTATCCGAAACTAAAAAGATGCTGGAAGAGTTGGTTATTTTCCCATTCAGATATCCGGATTTATATAAACGATTAGGCGGAAAATCAACCAAAGGCTTATTGCTCTATGGTCCGCCAGGTTGCGGTAAAACCTTAATTGCGAAAGCCTTAGCAAGAGAAAGTAATATGAATTTTATTTCCATTAAGGGTGCAGAGGTGCTGAAGCACTGGTTAGGAGAATCTGAAGCCACTGTGAGAGATATTTTTGCGAAAGCAAGAGCCGCCGCGCCGTGCATCATCTTCTTTGATGAATTGGATGCGATTTCAATGGAAAGAGGAGAGTTAGGAAACGTGCATTCCGATAGAGTAACGGCACAGATTTTAACCGAAATTGATGGATTGGAGGAATCAAAAGATGTTATTTGTATCGGTGCCACCAACAGATTGGATGTTGTAGATGAGGCGATCAGTAGGCCGGGCCGTTTATACCCTCTGGTAAAAATCGATTTACCGGATGAAGCCGCCAGAGTAGACATCATAAAGATTCACACACGAGAAAAACCGGTGGATCCCCAAGTAGATTTAGCTCAATTGGCAAAGAAGGCAGAAGGTATGAGCGGCGCCGCCCTTGAGGAATTATGCAATTTGGCCGCAATTTATGCAATTCGAGAAGCTATAAAAGATTATGAATCATTAAAAGCGGAAAATAAAGCGGAACAATTTGTGCCGGAAAAATATACGATTAAAAATAAGCATTTCAATGAAGCATTCATCGTAATCACCAAAAAATTAAAAGAAGAAAAAGAATTGGGATTGTACTGCTAAATTTTTTAACATTTCATTTTTTCATTGTTAGCAGCGAAAGACAATATTTAAATCAAAATTCGTTCGAAAATGGTAGCCAAAATTTTCAGATGCTTTATTATATCAAAAAAATTAAAATAATGGCTTTTCTGCTCGATTGAATCGATATTGACCCGATGATAATGGAAGATCCCGTATCTATACGATAGGCGATTTACGGGATCTTCGGCCTCATTGTTACTCATCAGTTAGAAAAAGAAACCAAAAATCTAATTTAAAAATCGAATCCTTAAATGAATGAAACCTCCGGCAATCTTTTCATTTTTCAACTAGTATCTGATTTTAACGGATATCTGAAAGATCATGGGATATTACGGATACTCCTTTTAATGCCGACATCCGCTCGTTTCAATATCATTAAAACATGATAGGATATCTAAGGTGCAATATTTACTAATAATTCTTGATTTTTAATCCATTTTTCTGTTGAATTGAGATTGCTCCGAAGTATATAGAGGATCCCGTATCTATACAATAGGCGATTTACGGGTTTTTTTTAAAAACGGTGAGGGTTTACAAACATACCTATTTTTTACGCATAATTCTCATTTGCGTTGAATT
>CAZUTM010000135.1:0-12426 GCA_964623665.1 uncultured archaeon | reverse complement strand
AAATCATGTTGAATAAATCAAGATACTATCAAGATGGCTTGAATGCGGGCCAATGGATGAATCGAATCTTTTTCGCCTCGGGCATTTCAAACCATATTAGTTCTGCGGATAGAGATGGTGAAGACGAAGCGGTCTTATCCGATTATATTATTAAAACCTATGTGAGAACTTCGATGCAATGGTCGCATGCATTCGAGTCTACCGCTGCTTTCGCCGGCAATCCATATTATCAATCGGGTTCTTTCACCAACCTTAGTGCGGGAGTATTCTCAGCACATATTAATTCGGGCGGGTCTGTGTTTCTTTGGGCAGGCCATGGTGAACCTCAGAAGTTCGGGCCGTTAATAAGTTCCGGTTTATCGACTATGGATATTCAAGGGCTTACTAATACCAATAAATACGGGTTGATGGTTGCTGATGCTTGCACTACGAATATGTATGATATGCCGCCATTGTCAATGGGAGAAGCGTGGATAAAAGGTAATAATTCGGGCGGGATTGGCTATATCGGCGGGATGCGAATTACATGGTATTATACAAACGATACGAACCTAATGATGCTGAATCGGGGGGTGACCAAATATTTCTTTGACCAGTTCTTCAATTACGGCATTACAAGGCAAGGCGATGCATTGTACCGCTCAAAAATTCAATATATCAATGGAGAATATCATAGTTATTCGAACATCAATTTCACGCTTGAATGGGAGCGGAAAATTATTCAAACGTATATGTTATTGGGGGATCCCGAAATTAGCATTTTCACTAATGCTACTCGAAGCATCACCCGATTCTTCAACAACACAATCTATGAAGGTTCCAAGTTAGAATTAACCGTGCGAGATGAATATGGAAACCCGGTTCAATATCCGATAGTCACGATCTATTCATCGGATGGAAAGTATCGCGTATTTCAAGGTCAAAAACAAGGATATATAACGATAAAACTCCCGCTCGGCGAGAGAACTTATAATTATACCGTTTATGGAAACAATGTCGTGTATAAGAACGGAACCTTTTCTACAATAAAAGATGATACACTGCCCGTTATCCTAAATAAATATACCATTACCCCAGAATCACCAAAAATCGATGATACAATCCAAATTTCGATTGATACGGTGGATTACGAATCTGAAGTATCGAATGTGTATCTGATTTTTACCGATTTGGAAAAGAATTACTCGTCGTATCAGATCTTTGAAATGAAGAATCAACCGATCGCGCCAACCAAATATGAGTTCTCTTTGAAATATCTGAAACCTAATCATTATAGATTCTCGTTTGTTATATTTGATTTCGCGGACAATTACATCGTTGGCTATTTTGGGCCGGAATTCGGATCTTTAATTTTAACGATGCCATTAGAATACGGGTTGTTTAATGTTGCCGGTATTGTGGGTTTGACCGGTTTGATTACTATGGGTGTTCTTTCAATCAAGAAGAAAAATCAAATCAAAGAGAAATATCAGGCCTTCGAGGCGTTTTCCGCTCGAGCAATTAGTGATGACCGTATTTCATTGATTCTGGAAGAATCGAGAAGCGATTCTTAATGATTTTTATATCCCATTTCATCTTTCGGTGTGATACATGATTTGTCCGAGATGCAAACAATCGATGCGCCAAGTTTCCGACCATTCGTTTCACGGAAACAAAAAGTTCTTTTGTGAAACATGCAAAATAACGAGGATGCAGAAAGAGAGACCTAAAAAAAGAAAATCAAAAGTCAAATTCAGCAAAAAATTCTGATTTTATCAATCTTTTTTTACAAATTCATTCATCTATTCTTCTTTTACGGCAGTCCCATTATTCTCTTTGTTCTTCGGTTTTTGAAACGGAACGCCAGAAATCGACCAATAAAGAAACATGAGCGGAACAAACAAAAACAGAACCACAAAGACCGAAACACCCAATTCCGCTTCCCCGCCGGTTAAGTAAAATGCGGACCCATAATATGCACCTTCGCCCATATATCCAAAATAACGGGCTTCGGGATGTGTAAGTGCAATTAAATTAGCATCGGGAATGAGATATGCGATGATTAAAGGGATATAATAAATCCCAAACATCATTGCCATGAATTTGCCATACGATTGCCCATTATTTTTCGGAAGGCCGAATAAAATAAGAAGGACAATTAAAGCACCAGTAATAGTATAGAAAACCCACGTCTCACTAAATCCGAGCGCATTTCCGCAAGGAAACATGCCCGTGCCGAGAACCCATTCCATAGAAAAGAAAAAATCGCTTCCAAACCAAACAACGCCCCATGGGACGCGTGGATTATCTCCGATTGCAACATACGAAGGATGGGAAAGTAAATCTACGAAAAGATGCATAATGCCACCTGCTGCGACCAAACAATAAACGGACAAATAATCCATTATCAGCGGATCCTCCGCGCATCTTTTCTGAATATCAAGGCGCTTTTCTTTAAACTCCATGTGATATCCGGCTGCTTTCCACCACGGAATCGCTATTAGAAACGCCACGATTATATAGCCGTATCCGTGGAGAAATAGATAAATATAGAAGAAGATCCCTTCATATGGAAGAAAATTAAACAAATCGGGCCCGACCATCGAATTTACGCTAAAAATAATAGCATGTCGAATACCAAATTTTCCATTTGAAAATTTCATCAAAATATATGAGAGCATTAGCGAAAGCAAAATATGCGCAAATGTAGCCATGTTGATTGCAAAAACCATAGCTATCTTTTAAATTCTTTGCATATATTTTATCTATAGGCGGTTGGTCTCGATGAATATCCTACTGAAAATCTTATCGAAAATATGGTTCCCCGCGTTGGTGGTAGGAATTTTAATTGTGTTCTTCTACTATGATCGGATGATTGCAATTTATATAACAATAGGATCCATGGTTCTTATTGCACTTTCAATGGTTCCGTTCCGGAAATTTTTCTACAACAAAATTGAATCTCAATTTTTTATCAAATATAAGCGGATCGATCATATAGAATACGCATTAAAAGCGGGCTTACGTCCATTGGATGCGGAACGAAAGATGAGTGATATGGTCGATGCTAAATTAATGAAAGGGAAGGTTATTTTCGCTAAACCGCTGTACATTTATATTCATCCCACTATTTTGTCCGAACTCAAATCTTATTTAGAAAAAGGTACAGATATGAAGCAAATAGTGTCTCAATTCATCGAGAAGTACGGTTTTAAGAACAAAAAAGAAATTGAAGTCTTGATTGATACGCTCAAAAATGAAAAGAAATCGGATAAATGAAACTGATAAGTTTGATGATAAAAACACCGATTATTTTATTGTTCCAAGCATAATTTCAATAATTACAATGTTGAGCGTTTAGAATATCAATTTTGATTTTAATGATTCGTTTTCCATGCAGTTTTCAAACAATTTTTAATTATTCTATTCGCTACAAGGTATTTGACGGCATAAAACGGAACGCACTCTGAATTGACCAAATTATTCATTTAAACGAATTCGATGTCAATTTTAATGGAAGCGGGAATTATGTGGGAGTGATTCTCCAAAATTTTTCCAAAAATGTCAAGTCAAAGATTTTGAATTTTTTTCATTTATTTCCAATTTGATGAAATGTGTTAATATTTTAACATCTATAAAATTGATTTAATCCGTTCTTGTTGCCATCAAAATGTGACTTCCGTGCATTTTATAAAGCAGAAAATTTGCAAAACACATAACGATATTTTTTACATAAAAGAAAAGGTAGATTTATTCAATGGATTTGATTCAAGAATTAAGAATAACTTATGAGCCGATGTTTAAGAATAAATCGGATAGCCAAATCGCAAAAATCTTCAAAGAGATATCTCAACAAATGCAAATCATTCTGGAATTAATGAATTTAAATTCCAAAAAAACACAATACACGCTTCTCTTTGCAAAAATGAAATTCGGGAAATATTTCTCAATGAAATATCTCAAAAAAGCCTTGCAACGAGCCAAAATTACCAAAAAATATACGATATTCAACACATTGTTATATGGATACTATATTTTCCATGCATCTAAGTATAAGAATAAAAATCTTGTAATCCAATACTCGATTGCAGAAGACCTCGGTTTTTTCTCGCTGGCGGATATGTTTGAAGAAATTTATTCATTAGATTTTAAAAAATATATTGATTATTCAAAGATTTTTATTCAAGAAACGGATAAACTCTTTGATAAATATCTAAAATGGTTTAGAAAACGATTTAACATCGATTCATTTGAAATAAATATGTATTTACGGATATTTAGTAAAAAAGATGTTCATTTATTCAGAATTGCTGATCAAACTTTTAATATTTTCGAATTTATGCCGGAAATTATCAAGAAAAAAAAGTTGAACGTATCTTTTCAAATCAATAAAAATCATATTCCCAAAACATTTATCATGTACCAAGAAACGGGCGAAAAAATCTACTTTTTGGGGGACGGGGTTGTTCTTCTTCCCATATTGTTTCATGAGATGGGGCATGTCTACCAAATTTCAATAATCAAAGAGAATAATCCCTTTTGGGAACTTTACATAGCGGATCGAAATTGCGCAGAGGAATTCACCTCGCAATTGTTCGAAATATCGTTTCTATGGTCTGAAGAATTGAAGCGAGTTGGATTTCAAGAAATCTCAGAAGTCGATGTTTTAAAATTCTTTATGTTTCATCGAATTCTTGAAATAAGAAAAATGATCGGAAGGGTTCCCATAGATTATCTCTGCATGAAAGCGAAATCAATAGAAGAATTAATTAAGAAACAGGGTATCATTAAATCAGAATATGAACATTTCTTAAAACAAAGTTTGGGTTTCGATACCCCTTCAAATTACGGTATTGAAGATATCGGAATAAAGGAATATATAACGAAAGAAAATGCAATCTTCTATGTATCCGGATTATTCTTTATAGGGGATTTTCTCAAGCGATTCGATTTTGATTGGCAAAACAAGCCTGAAGCATTAACCCTACTTCATGAAATAATTTTGAATGAAACCCATCTTGAGAAAAAATTGAGCGATGATCCTTGCCATTTAATAGGAATACTTCATAGATTAGACGAATACATAGTCGATTATGAATCCAAGCATAGCTAAAGCTTTTTATTTCAACGAAATTTGTTTTTTTTATGCCCGAAAACATTTTAAGCGTTCGACCCGGTTCATATGGCCCGCATGCATTGACTGCCTATGAGCATTTACCCGAAATAGGAATTAAATACGTAGAAATCGATTCGCTCCATAAAAAAAAAGAAGCAGAGCGCTTGAGAGAACTTCTTGAGGACTTGGAAAATAAAATTGCGGTGGGAAGCTTCAACTTTCCCGTAGACACGGACGACAAGAAGATCGTGGAAAAATTTCGAGAATCATGCGAATTGGGAAAAGAATTTAAGCCTTTTGTATATTTCTGCAGTGCCAAAACGAGTAAAAATAATTTTACTCATGCATACGAAGTACTTCAGCAATTAGGAGAAGTGGCTAAAGAATTTGGAACCGTACTTTCATTGGAAACCCATCCACCGTTCTGTACAAATGCGGATAAGATGCTTGAAACAATGAAAAACGCTAATCACCCGAATGTCCGCATAAATTTTGACACCGCTAATATTTATTATTACAACAAATTTCAGCCCGGCGAAGGTATTAAAGAGATGGAAAGAGTTAAGCAATATATAGCTTCCGTGCATCTTAAGGAGTCAAACGGCAAGCCAGAGACATGGTGGTTTCCGCCTCTCGGGTCTCAAGGCGGCATCGTCGATTACAAAAAGATTTTTGAAATGATGAATGCAATTGGTTTTTACGGCCCTTGGACAATGGAATTAGAGGGTACCAAAGAAAAACCGCTTAAAAATTATAGTCTGGATGAAGCAAAGAAAGGAGTCGAGCAGTCCGTGCAACATCTTCGAAATTTAAAGCTCATTTAAAATAATTTAAGGAATGCATTATTTTTTAAACTGCCGGTTTATAGTGGATTGCAGAGCACGCAAGTTGCGAATCTATGAAGCGATCATTCCCAACCGGCGTATATTCTTAACAAAACATAATATGTAAGATTTTTTAAATGCTTGATTTATTATTCTTTTGGGGGAATCGAATGGGGTTCAAAGAACTTTTTACAGAAGCATTGAATAAAGGCGCAACAGAACGAACTCTCATCGAATTAAAAGCAGGCTATAATAAATTAACTCCTAATTCAAAAAAAATCGTAATTAATAAATTAAACGAATTGATTCGGCAAGGAAAACCCAATTTAATAAGTACTGTGATATATAAAACTCTGGATGTACTCAAGTTTTATGAAGAAATCGAGAAGATGATAAATGATAAATCAGAAGAACTCTGTCAAAATGCAATAGAAAAGTGTGTCTGGCTAAATACAGAAAGTTCAATTAAAATCCTATCAAGGAGATATGAAACAGGTTCGGATACGATTAAACATATGATTGTTAAGCATTGCATCGATAAGAATTGCGAGCAAGCGGTTGAATTGATAATCAAATATTTTCCAAAACTGACTTCCGATGAAAAAGCATTATTTTTATCGAATCTCCCAAAATACGGATTAAAGAGGGATCTTATCTCGAGCTTTTTATTAGATTTACTTACCCAGAAGATTTATTTGAATTATGTGTTTGATTTCATGCCAATTTATGCAGATTCCACAACAGTAGAAGCCCTTTTGGTTAAATTATTCAGCAACTTTGGTATTTTTCAAGAGAGTATACTCAAAATATTGAGAATCGTGGATTATCAATCATTTGGAAATAAAAGTTTGGATGAAATATTCAACGAACTTCCGGATTCCATCAAAAAAAAAATTGAGATTGCTCTTTTTCATGAGGTATTGGATAACTTTGATAATCATGTCGAAATTCAAATGTTTTTACAAACGAAATTCAAAAAGTATTCTGGCATCAAATCTTTACCCAAAATTATCGTTAATATGATAGAAACCATACCAGACCTTGAGAAAAAAAAAATTTTTGATTTTATGAATAGCGTCCGAACAGAAAAAGCGATTTTTGCTGCATCTATCTTATCAGAGTTATCGGGACTTGGAAGCCATCAAGCGATTGTAGCGGTTTTGAAAAATAATTATCGATCCATTGATCTTAAGAAATCCATCGTTTTGAATATAGAAATTCCGAATCGGGCAGACCTCTATAATTTATATTTTGATGTTCTCATCGAGTTTTTAAACAAGCATGATTTAAATGATTCAGAAAATGAACTAAATAATCTCTTTGTATTGCTCTACGATAAATTGGTTGGTTATTATTCAGAGAGATTTCTAACCTTTATAGAGAATAATACGGATAATTTTGAGATTAGAATAAAGAAACGACTCATCCAATATATAATACGCTATTCCGCACATTCGGATATTGAAAAGATAATAGAATTGTTGCGTTCTGAAGAAAAGACCATAATTGATTCCACGCTCAAAGATCTTGCTATATCCAACTTAACTGAAAATCAGTTGATTGCATTGTTCCGCTATTTTCCTGAATACAATCGTAGGTATCAAGAAAAAATTTTTAACGTGCTAAAAGCCCATCTTCCGAATAAATTAAGTGAGGAACTATGTGATCAACTTTTTATTCTTGCGTCATGCGTACTTCCGGATGTGATGGTCGATGCTTTGGGCGTCTTATCAAATGCAATTCATGAAAAGATAAATTCTGAAGATATATCCTCCATATATAGTTTAATATCCAAGTATATCGCATCTCGACCCAATATTAAGGAAGAATTTGAGAGCGCGCTTGAATTAAATATAAAAAAGATAGTTGAAAGCGGAATCCGAATGAAAAAAATGTATCTCGATTTATATTTCAAATTTCCATTTTCCCATAAATATTTCATGGCCTACATTGAAACAACTCAAAGAAATGAAGCGATTAATATATTGAAAAATTCATCAAGTCATAAAAAAACGATTACTACAAAGCAAATGTTTTATTCTTTAGATAAAAAAATTCAACATTGGATTACATTGACTCTTATTGGCCATTTGCAAAATACATCGCCAAATATGATTACCATGAGCACAAAAATAGATATTCTCAACTTATTCATCGAAATGGATGATAATATAATACTTTTTGAGATAATGAATATATTTGACATGTATAAAAGTGAGGAATGGTTCGATACAATCTTGAAAGTGATAGAATCTATCCGTTCTTCTATGAGCCTTGAAATTTTGTTAAGTATTATTAAAAAGCTCTTGGGGAACGAATCAAATGTTGATAATGCAAGCAAAATCATTCCGGTAATACTAAAATATTCCAAATATTGGGGGTATTATTGGGCATTTGAAATACTTTATCGAGAAGAACTTAATAAAAATGCGCTCTTCTCTTCACTACAAGGGAAACATCAAAGCGAATATCTAATTGCGTTTCATGATTTCTTCAAAAACAACCAAAATAAACAAATGAATATTAAATTATTATTTTTCATGAATAAATTGATTCAATTCGGGATTTCGGTTGATGGGCTTCGTTTGCTGCCAAAATATAATCCAAAAGAGTACATTAAATTGTTTTTAGAGGATAGTCCTTATTCAAAGGAGATTGTTCTCTTTTTGGAAAATTCGGAAATAGATTGTTCCCAATTTATTACATCGTTTATTCAATCAGAAACCAATGAGAACAACAAAATGAAATTACTGAATTTAAGTGAAAGAATAAAAAGAAGAAATGTACAGTCAACCCCAACGTCAGATATTATTCTTTAATTTATTTTTACTTATTGTATCTATTTGTTTTTAAATTTCGATTCCAATGGTATTTCCAATGCCCGCAAGAATCACTTTATCATTTTCGACGGTGTGTTTTCGAATTTCTCTTTTTATTAACTTTGAGATAGCAGGCAAGCTATCAAAGATTTCTTTTTTCATTGTTGTGATTGATTCGTCCAATGAGGCTTTCACGATGATTGCCTCTAATTTGGTATTTTGGGGTATGAGTGAATCTTCTATTTTGAACTTTTCAACACCAATGCCGCCAACCGCAGCACCCACACCAAAGGCAACAGCCCCAGTTTTTTCTCCTTCTAATTTTAAATTTGCGTCGATCGTTATGACCAATTTAATAGCGGAGCCGTATTGCTGTATAAGTTTATTGATAGCCGTCCCTGGTCTTCCGGTAAACCCACCCGGCCCTTTAGCCCGAATCATTAGCAATTCTCGGCCTTCGAACGTGGATTTTTGAAGAATAGTATCTTGCGCAATTTCAGAATATTCAACGCTGTTCCCGTTATTGATTTCACGAATAAAATATGCGATTGAAAGAGGGCCGATTGAATCCCCTATAGGCGTGCCATTTAAGAAGGATTCAGTGGCAAGAACAAAGGCCTTAGCGGTTTCCATTATTGTACTTAATTGCATCTCAATATTCATTAGAAGGAGCACCGAATGGGTTTTTCGACCCAATTCGAGAAAATGTCGAACTTGCAAATAAAAACCATTAATCGAGTTTAATGCTTCGGTAAGATTTACCAAATTTCTAAGTTGATGATTGTTCGCTTGGGGTGCAATTTCCCGAATAAGATCAGAAAAGCGGTCTTCTCGTTGTTCCAAAATCATGGTTAAACGAGGAATAATAGGAGGATCGAGCTCGGTGGGCATTATTGTGACAAAATTCAAGATTTCGTTAATTTTTGAAGTGATTTCTTTTGTTGTCATGATGTCTTTTGAAAATTCGGCGCATTTTTCCACAAGACTTTTCTTGCAAATATCGCGCCATTCGGATAATAATTTGAGGGCATTCGTAAGATTTCGGGCAGATTTCCATGCTTGTATTTTTTGTGAGAAGAAGAATGATATGAATATAATGATAAAGAGGGCGATATTGAGAATTATTGAGATAAGATCTTGGCCACCACCGAGTTCGAAGAAATACTGCATAAATCAAGGAGTTTTTTAGCAAAAAAAAACCTTTCGTTGATTAGGGATTCAACACAATCGAAATAAGCTTTTTATTATTTTCTTTATTTTAAGAAAGTGGTCGAAGCGAAATGATTGAGTGGCCGGCGGAAATTGAGTTGGAAGAAGATCATATAGATGATTTTACACCGCCGAAGAAACCGTGGTATTGGTATCCCAAACAAGGAATTTTGCTGATCTTTGTGATGATTTCATATTTTTTGATTCACAACGGCAGGCTTGTTCGTGAAGAAGGGTATGGATTGATTCTTTCGGGGATCGCTTTGTTGGTAATTTCGACGATGCTGTTATTGGAGGATCCTCCGACCAGAATTCCGGAGACACATACAATTACCAAGGGAATCTGCAAATCGTGTGGAATGAAGTATATTTTTGATTTTAAAGAAGGAGATAGTGTGTTTTCTGAGATTTCAAAATGTTTGCATTGCAATGGATCCGTTGAAATTACATCCATTTTTAGTGTCGATTTGCTTTCAAATGGGAAAGCGCATGAAAAAGAGGAGTTATTGAAAAAACAAAAAGAAGAACGTTTAAAAATGCAGATGCAAAAAGGAAACGGCAATGACCAGCCGAAATAATTTTTAATAATTGCGAAAAAAATTTTAAAAATTTTTTAAAATCGCATATTTTCAAGGAGAAAATTAACCATGGACAAGTTCAATTTTGCGGGATTAGGCGGTACATTCGATCATTTACATGAAGGACACAAGATGCTTCTAAGGACTGCATTTAAAATCGCTAACCACGTTGCGATCGCAGTGTGCACGGATAAATTACTTCAAAATAAAAGAGACAAGCATTTGATTGAATCTTACGAAAAGCGCGTTAAAAATATCGAAGATTTTCTTCAAAAAGAATTGGATATTCCCAAAAATAGTTATGAAATCATTCCGTTGGATGATCCATTTGGGCCTGCGATTACTTCAAATGATTTAGAGGTTCATGTAAGTTCGGAGGAAACTATTGAAAATGCCAAAAAAATAAACCAGATTCGGATTCAAAAAGGGTTGAAACCCTTGTATCTTTTAATGATTCCTTTGCTTCTGGATGAACACGGAAAAAAAATATCTTCCAGCGAAATCAGAGAAAAATTAAAAGAGAAATAACCATTTTCAAATACTTTTTTCTGTTGTGAATTTTATTATTAAGAATGTGTAAGTTCGCGATTATATCTTGTGGAATTCATTAATTCTGTGAACATCCAGAGTATAATTGCAGTATTCTCAATTGTGGCCTCATTATATTTTTTACATTCTATCGTATTCCGGTCTTTATATTCATAATTCATCTCCGAAGTTAAAACTGGTCCATGAACCATTCCCCCATTGCCCGATTCTTTTTGGATTCCATACGGATTGGATATTCGATAATTCGGATTCCCTGCAAGCCCTAAGAGAAATGATTTTTGAAAGGGATTATTTCCCACAATCCAATAAAATTGGTCTAAAGCCCGCGTGAGGTAGGTATTATTTTGCGTGAATTCAAAGAGCTTAACGGAATCAAAGGCATGCTGTAAAACGTAAAAGTTGATACCCTTTGTTGAATTGATT
Organism: uncultured archaeon; assembly: GCA_964623665.1. GTDB lineage: Archaea > Asgardarchaeota > Lokiarchaeia > Sigyniarchaeales > Promethearchaeaceae > CAZUTM01. The sequence goes on along the minus strand of CAZUTM010000135.1, from coordinate 929 downwards.
TTTGGGGTTCGAAAGGCCGTTAAATCACCGCTCAAATCAAAATTTCGTTGTAGCGCGATCCGTATTTTTTCATCAACAGAATCATTCAGACCGAATAACGCATATAAAGAAAGTAATTTTCCGGAACTTAGTCCACTTATTTCAAATGCGGAATTATTCTCTGTTTGATTGATGGATGGAATCAAATAATCCCAAAAAATGCTGTTGTTGGACATACGATACAATTCTGCCGCAGCAACATCGAAAAATGAATCATCGCGAGGATATTCATATTCCTCGTTAACCGGATGATGGTTTTTATTCAATTGCGAAAAATTCCATGCGGAAATGGCTTTAGAAGATACGTTTAAACCGGAGAGTTCTCCCGAAAGTAATCTTGATGCTTTTGCACATATAGCAGAGAATAAGGAAGCAACATGGGTATATTTCTTAGAATCTAAAGATCGAGTCGAATCGATTGAATTTATGTTATTTGATTGAAGTTGCGATTCGATCTTGTTAAAAACGCCCCCATCCAAAGGGTCTTGCATTTTTATTAGCCAATTTATCCCAAAAATAATTTCATTTTTCAATTGGGCCTTAAACTCAGAATAATTTCCGATTCTTTCATAGATGTCCAAGAGGAGATAAAGCGTGTAGGCTGTTGTGAATGATATTTTTTTATAATCACCGCCACTTTTCCACCCACCAGTTAGATTGTAAAGCGTTCCGTTGACATTAAATATATCATTTGTATGGCAATTCGGATTTACAGACTCTTGTGCACCACATCTTTGTGCTTGGAAAAATGAAAGAATGAAGCTTGCGTCGGATTCAAGAAAAGCGGTGTTGGAAATGGTGATCGTAGCAAAAAGTTTGTTTCTTGACATTAAAAAGACTTTATATTGTGAGGTCTCATTTGGAAATGGTTGGAACCCGAAATCTGCCCT
>CAZUTM010000134.1:5298-12569 GCA_964623665.1 uncultured archaeon | reverse complement strand
ATTCAACGCAAATGAGAATTATGCGTAAAAAATAGGTATGTTTGTAAACCCTCTTACCGTATGAACGAGCATGATTTTCCACCTCAAAGCAAAATTTTTAATCCAATTCCTTGTCGATTCAATTAAATATAGAACAAATTTGGATTCATGATCGCGATTTTATTTTTGAAAACCACGTATGGTGTTTTATTGTGCGAATCAAACCAAGCAGTGATTGAGATTCTTTAATTTTATGAACCGTTTCTGCTTTAAGATTGGAAATTTGTTCGGTTAAATCTTGAAAATCTTTCATTTCATAGGAATCAAGTCCTAGGCATTGTCGCTTTTCTTCAGTTTCAATCCATTTCCATAATTTTTCAAGATCCGATGACGTTAACGATAGACAAGAGAAGAGGGCTTTGGAGATAGGCAACGACTCCGGATACCCTTTGAACAAGAGATCTGAAAAAAAGAGTTCGAGCACCAAGAAATCGATCAATTCAATTAACGAGTTATCAGTATATTTACAAATCATAAAAGGAACGATCAGCGGCAGTGCGGATCGCGCATCCAGCAATACGGGATATTCATCGACAATATCTTGAATGCGATTAACCCTGCGTTCTTCGAATTGACAATATTTAATTTGATGAAACCAATCCATCAGCATACTATTCCAAATTCCTAATAGGATCATGAGGTTTTCCCGGGTGGTTCCATAGGCGGCTAATACGGACTTTATTGTGATCCGTTTACCGAAATACGCAGCTTTGATTCGATTTCTGAACGCAAGGTTGAATCCAATTTTTTCGGAATAATGGAAATGTTTCCCGATAGTTCGGGAGTCAATCTTGAAATTAGTATCGATTACAAAATAAGGATTCAACTCCGCTGCAGAAAAGACAGGGATCCCATTTTGAATATTCACCGCTTTTCGACCGAGTTCTTCACCTCTCTGAATTTTGATGTTGTAATCCTTGTATCTTTTGGAATGCGATAAGAGATAGACGATAATTTCATCTTGCCGCCAAAAATCTAAATCGGTTATTTTTAGATATGATTTGGTGCCGATCATACTCAATTTTTCGGCAGAAGAGAATCCGAGATAATTGCAAAATTCAAATTGATGCATTTGTGTTTTTCCCTCAGATAAGAGGTTCTCTTTTGAACCGGAATTGCACGGCCTCGATTGATAAAACACGATTGAAACTGCTCCGCTCATATTATTAAACAAGCCTTCACCCAAATTATCATATCTCAATAGATTCGGCAAGATTCGATGAATAAATGAACGATGAATATTATACGGAATGATAAACCCAGAAATGCCATGACAAAGCTGAAGCGAGCGGATGAGAAACGCCTCGTAAAGATCATCGATTCTTCCGAAAATACGGTTCAGCAAAGATCTATCAATGAGATAACCCTTTTCCGCTTTTGAAGAAAGATAACTTAAATATGGCGGATTGCCAACAGTGATATTAAATTTTTTTTCCGGAAAGATGTCCGAAAATTCGTGCAGCCAATGAAATGGAATTAATTTTTCAAATTCACTTTCAGTCAAATCGGGACAATACCTCGAATGAAAATCCGAATTCAAGTCATGAGAGCGGTTATTCGAGATAAATTCGGATTCATCTCCGACCCAACCGATCAGCGAATTTCCTTGTCGAATATTTTTCTCCAGATTTGGCAACTCATCATTATCCAAATGTAATTTGCAAGATTCCGCTTTAAGATCGGATTCTAAAGAAGAATAGGGGTTGAAATACCACAGATAAAGCAATTGAAGGGCTAGCATACGCGCATCGGGATTTAATTCCACGCCAAAGATACAATTATCGAGTATTAGTTTTTTCAATTGTCGAAGATCCTTAGCATTCCTCGCGTCTATTTTGTCATCTCCGCTCTGTGCGTTGAAAAGATAATATCGTTGAAATAGAATCTCGGCTAACGAAAGCAAAAACGCACCCGAACCGCAACATATATCTGCTATCCGCAATCGCATCAACTTATCGCTCAGAGATCGCCATATTTTTGGTCGAACAGCATCCGGTAGATCCTTTATTTCATTTATTGTTTGAATCGAAGAAATGTGGGATGGGATTTGCGATAAAAAATCGCAGTCAAAGTTCAATAAATACATATCAATGGCGGCGGAGCAAATATACTCGGTGATCGGTTTTGGCGTATAATAGGAGCCGGATCCCTTGATATCAATTTCATTCTTCAATAATTTCTCGAATATGTAGTATAGAAATTCGATCGAACACACGATTTTATCATTTAATTTATTGCTTGAACTAAGTGATGTTGGTTCTTCAGGCCTTGTATTGGCAATCAAAGCGGAGTCTTTATGGGTATTCTCATGAAGGGTAATGGCGATGTTGGTTGCGGTTTCGATGTCCTTTTCAAAAACAAAGCGGAACGCTGAAAAATGGTTATTAAATTCTTCTTTAATTCCGTGCTCTATTTCCTTGTTATTTGTTGTCTTTTTGATTTTATTGTTGATTTTGGTGATGAGAGATGCGGGGATCGACCAATCGTTTAATATTTTCTCAAATATCAGAGAAGCGAACGTCGAGAGAAAGGATTCGCCGGACCTTGGGACGAGCGATTGAAATCTTTTTAGAGAGTCGGCGAATTCTTTTTCCGACTGAAGGATTTCATGGTTGCGATTGGTTCGTTGCATCAGGTATAAAAAATGGCGCAATTTATATATTCTTTTGTTCCACACAAATAAATTATCTCTTCTCTTAAAATATTCAATAGATGGCCACTTTGAAAAAAATCAATAATTTATGGGAAAATCCGGATTATTTTTTAAATTGATTTATTGAATTATTCAACCAGTTTTATTCAATTGTTATAACCGTGCAAGAATTTGATTCACCGCACGATCGCCCAAAAACATCTTCGCGGTGTCAATAATCCTGTTGAAATAGGCTTCAATCTCTTGCTCGGAGAGTCTTGCGTATACCAGAACACGCTTCTCACCAAATTTTGCGAAATTATTGTCCAAAATGAGATTTTGAAGTGGCAGTTTGTCGCAAAACAAGTCCACTAATTTCTGAAGCTTGGTACAATTTTCCCGCACCAAGGCCAATATCAAAATCTCTTGATCTTCAATTAAATCGCTCCGAATTTGCGCAATCGTGTTTTTATTTAGTTTGTTTTCGCCTTCGAGCCAAATAACATCGATTACCATATTCACTTTTGAAATCAAATTGTTGAGTTCCTTGTTACTGTATTGAAAGATGAGTTCGGAATCCCGCAGTTCTTTGAATTTATTGGCTAGCCGAGAACAATATTTATTCTTCACACCATCTTGAATCGCTTTTGTCTTTAAATTGATAATAGGAATTCCCACACCTTTCAACCGCTTTTCTTCAGTCAGAGGAAAGATTGCGATGCTGCCTTGCTCAATCGACCCCAAATCTACGTTCTCGCTGATTCTCGGGATACGATTGGGACACATAATGGAAAGTTGACCGACGAGAGACACCGCTTCGGTATTATCGCCCATAATTGCGATCGGCGTTCCAGTTATTGCCGGAGCCAAAATATCTTCAAAATTTTTGAAATGGAGAAGGGTAAGCTCTGTCTGTGACTTCAGAAGCTTGCCGGAGATAGAACAACCTCCGATGATATTGATGGTTTCATTGATATTTTTCACGAATTCTTTGGCTTCTTGCTCAGTCTTCGGGTTTACCTCAACGAAATTTTTGTATACACGCAGAATGTTTTCTTTGCTTTGATCGCCACAGCGGGTAAGAAGGATCTGATTTTTGTACGATACGATATTGAAGAGAAAAACAAAGCCCGTTTTAATTAATTCGGAATTGAAGGGAAATTGCTTTGCGAACACGCTAATAAGAAGACCTTTTTCAAAGTCCGGAATAATGGTTTGAAAAATCGAATTGGAATTCTTTTTCACATGAAATTGAATCTCCGAATATAGTTTTTGGAGATAATTACGAATCCAATGTCTCACTGAGGGAATTTCCTCTAAATAAACGGCTTTCAATTGCTCGTCCGTTATTGCGAAGACCGACCGCTCAAAATTTTCAAGGGAAAGATGCACCGCTTCGGCAGGTTGGGAAGGCTTTGCACTTTCAAGAGAAAGATTTTTTGTCAGAGATGTTGTCAGCCTCTCCACAACTTTTTGAAAAGGCATAAACTTCAACACATTTCCATCCCATTTCAACAAATCTTCAACTTGGTATATTTCAAAAAATTTTTTCAAAATGACGTTAAGTGTTTCAGAAACCCGCTTCTCATCATCCTTGACATCGCTTACACAAATGACAGTCATTACAGAATTCTGGTTCAATGGCACGTTGCGATAAAAGATTTTATTCTTGCCAAACGAAATGGAATCAATTCCTTTATCGGCGATCTTGCTTGCAAAGCTATCTATTGCGCTTAAAAAGCCGCTGATCATTTCAAAATTAATGTTCAATGAAGGATCGATGATGTGGCTGAAAATTGACAAAGAATTGTAGAGAAAGAGGATTCCTTTCAAACGATTTCACCAAATAAGTATATTCGATTACACTTTAAGTTAAGCAAATTTTCATAAAAACATTGCGTTTTTCAAATAAAAGAAAACTTTATTTTAGCAAACGCGAAGATTATGCTCATGAGTGAAACCACTGAAAAAAATATTTCGATGCTTTTGTCTATCTTCGGCTTACATTTAGGACTCAATTTGATCATCTATCTCATCAACGGAAACCGGCTTGAAGATACCCAACTCTTCTATAATGTGTATTCAAACTTGGTGATTATAGGATATGGCTTGGTCGCTGCAGTATTCTTATTTGTGATATCGAAGCGATTCGGAGTAGCAACAAATATTGGAAAAGTATGGGTATTCATCGGGGTCGGCGTTCTGCTGTTTGTTTTAGGTGACTCGATTTGGGCCTTTTATGAACTCGTTTTGGAGACCGAAAGTCCGTTTCCTTCAATTGCAGACGTTATTTATCTGCTTGCTTATCCGCTCGTTTTTATTGGGATCTTTTTACAAGTACGGAGCCTTCAAATTAAATTGCCAAAGAGCGAAGTGGTGATCATAGCGATTATCCAAATCGTAATATCCGCTGTTATTGTCGCGTTTTTAATGGTACCCATGATAACATCAGAAATAAATGAGGAGTTCACAATGCTAATGCTCTTTATTTCTCTTGCTTACGTTATTTTTGACCTTCCGCTGTTTTTTGGCGCATTGATGTTAATTTTCAAATATAAAGGTGGGCAATTTTCGAGGGTATGGCTTGTAATCGCAGGTGCCTTGATAAGCATGAGTATGGCGGATTGGATTTTCGCATATTATAATTGGAACAATTTACTGCTGATATGGGGCGCATACGACCATTTCTTCATTTTATTCTATCAATTGATTATCGTGGCATGTTTGTATATGAGTAAAATGATTAAGAAATAGCAGTTAATCCATCTAACCATTCGGTATTTCAAATTTTAATTTTTTTTTCCTCGAAAAACTATGATTCTTGTTGTCTAAGTTCGCTTTTTTTCTATTAATCCCGTTCACCCGGTTTTTGGCGTTTCATGAGCGAAAATTCGATGGTATACATTGTTCTATTTCAGCTTAGCGGGTAAGAAAAATTGATTATGATGAATTTCTGCGAATTGCGATAAAAAATCAATTAATAAAAAAGCATGCGCTATGCGGGAGTTGAACCCGCGTCATCGGCTTGGAAGGCCGACATACTGACCGTTGTACTAATAGCGCATGAATCCGCTACACTGATCAAAAAGCGTTAAACCTATTAAAACATTTGCAGAATACATGAAGAAAAAATGGATTGAGACAACGTTGATTCTATTAAATTCCCCAAGGCCCTACAACCATGACCATCGGAGTTAGCATTGAAACCAGCGTTCCGCCGAATCCATGAGCGATACCCATTATAAACAGATTTCGGTACTTATCTTTCCCAAAGAAATAAGCGTATAAGAATCCGCCAATAAAAGTTAAGGTAGATAATGGGAGAAACGGCATGTGGATTAATCCAAAGCAGAGTCCGGTGAAAAGTGCGCATAAGAATTGTCCTTTCTTCGAATTTTCAAATCCTTTTCGAAACCGTGTATTAAAATAAGAAAGAAACAAGTATTGCTGTACCATACCCCACATGGTGTAAAATGATGCGTGTGTGAGAAAGCTTTCGGAATCTTGTGAAATCCATCGAAAATTTTCAAACTTGGACCAATCTCCATCGATTTGAGCGTATACCATGCCCGTAATTACGATCCCAAGACAGAAAAGACCGCCAACCGGAATCAATACTTTCGCAGCTTCAATAAAATTATCCCACCGAATCAGAAATAAGACCAGAATTGAATAGGTAAAAATTCCAACAATAATGGCAATAACGGTTCCCTCCGTTGTTTGGGTAAGGAAGTTAAATAAATCACGATTCCGGCCCCGCAACCCAAAGCGAATCAGAACGAGACTCCAATTCGGCAAGGTCATGTAATTATAGATTGCGCCCAAGATAATCACCAGCACGATCATTTGTCGTTTTTTCGCTTTATCCGCTTGGGTGAGTAATGTTTTAATTTCCAACGGCTTTCCAAGCCCAATCCCATGCCACGAATCGCGATGAAGATATGGAACAAGGAAGATCGCATAAATTCCGCCGATCCCCATCAACGCATACCCCACATACTCGAAAACGGCTAGGTGAAGCATCATTCCGAGATAGTATACAAAAAACCAAATTGCGGCCATAATTAATAGCTCAATGAATATTCCTTCGATAAGATTTTGCTTTTTTGAAGTGCTATCGAATTCGGTTTCGCCTATCGAAGTTTGGATTTCAACCGGTTGTCTGTGATTCATTGAATAATAGATGATCATTTGAAGATAAGGCACAATGAGAATCAGAAGCCATTTAAATCTTTTAATCATCGTCTTCTCCCGGTCCTCAAGCATATTATAGCCATCTTCAGAGAGAAAGATACATCTACGCTTCCCTTTATCAATTTTCTTTCCGGTAATTAAACAATCTCTTAACAGCACCATATGAAGCAAAACCCGCCAAAAGATTAAAAGCAATCAAAAAAAAATTCGGAGCGCTGCTTCAACGCAAAAGTATTACAGCAATAGTTCAATCCAAAAAGTTCCGAGTAAACGTTATCGCAAATCGATCCAAGCATTCGGCGGTGGTGGTTGATGCACCACACGAACAGTTTCTGGCGCGGGTTCAGAATCATGCACCACACGAACAGTTTCTGGCGCGGGTTCAGAATCATGCACCACACGAACA
>CAZUTM010000134.1:0-5198 GCA_964623665.1 uncultured archaeon | reverse complement strand
GTTTCTGGCGCGGGTTCAGAATCATGCACCATCGGATCAAGCTTCTTATTTCCCGAAAACCATTTTCCTTTTAATGGTTAAAATTACGTTTATCGGTGCGGGAAGCATTGTATTTGCGAGAAATATCTTAACGGATATTTTGACGTTCCCGGAAATGCGTAAAGAGCTCGTGCTTTGCTTGGAGGATATCGATGAGCATCGCTTGGACCTTATGTATCGCTACATGACCAAATATATCAACGATAACGAACCTCTTCATGGGGTTAAGATAGAAAAGACGATGGATCAGCGCAAATCGGTGAAGGATGCTAAATTTATTATTAACGCCGTTCAAATCGGCGGCTTGGATGCCTACAAAGTCGATTTGGAAATCCCATATAAATATGGAATTCATCAAGTTGTGGGCGACTCGTTAGGGCCCGGCGGCGTTTTCCGGTTTTTGCGCACCACTTCCTTTTTCTCATCGCTATTGAAAGATATTGCGGAGGTAGGTGAATTTGGAACGAATCAAGGGGTTTTTTCAAATGGCGGAGACTCGCCGTTGCTGCTCAATTATACAAACCCGATGGCCATGAACACGTGGTTTTGCAACGCATTGTATCCTGACTCGACCGTTGGGCTCTGTCATGGGGTTCAAGGGACTGCTGGGCTTTTGAAGAAATATATCGGCGCACTAAATGATAAAGAATTCCATTATATGGCTGCGGGTATCAATCATATGGCGTGGTTTTTGAAATTATGGTATCGCGATCCCTTTGAGGATCCCGAATTGAAAGGGCCATGGAAAAATGCGTATCCGATCATTAACGAACATCTGAATGATGAGCCGGAAATGACCGAAGATGAAAAGATTCGTATCGATATGTATCGAGCCACCGGTTATTTCATGACGGAGTCAAGCGGACACCTTTCGGAATATCTTCCGTTTTATTTGAAGCGGAAAGAGTTAATTCAAAAATATGCATCGAAACATCAAATGGGCTTTGAGTCCTTGATACAAGGCTATTATTACAAAGAAAACATTAAAAAATTGGAAAAGAACGATGAAGAATTTGATAAAAACTTTGAACGAGAAAAAATACAGATGAAACAGTCGCCTTCACAAGAATATGGCGCATCGATCATCAAAGCAATTCACACCAATACCCCATATCTTTTCAACGGGAATGTGATTAATAAAGAGGGTTCGCTAATCGTGAATTTACCGAAGAATTGTTGCGTCGAGGTACCGACAACCGCCGATGGCACCGGATTGCATCCGCAAGGCGGTATTGAATTGCCAGAGGTCTGTGCCGCGTTATGCTTGACCAACATAAATGTTCAGACATTGGCGGTAAAAGGTGCATTAGAGCGTAACAAAGAGAAAATCTTTCAAGCGGTCATGATGGACCCGAATACACAGTCGGTGCTTTGTCCCGAAGAGATTCGGTCGATGGTTGATGAGATGTTTGTGGCAGAAAAAAAAATGGTTAGCCGGTTGGTAATTTCCCTTTATTTTATCGGATTTATTTCATTTTTTCTCATTCTATAAATACACTTTTTTATCGTAATTCCGATCACACAATAAAAGCCCATTGCAAATGGGATAAAGATCAATTCATTGAAGCTTATTTGAAAATCCAAGGCAAGAGTTTTGAGGGGATTCCATGAACCATCCAACCATAACGTAAATGGCTTGGTTGAGTTCATTCCGTTTACCGTTTCGTTTAATCGATCAAGAGCATTTGTGAAGCCGTATTGATAAAAGAAACCATTGGGTTGTTGATCCGGTTCAAATATTTCAATAGCATGGAAGATCGAAACGGAGGGAATTCTAAAGTGTTTCAGAATCAGAATATCCCGTGCGAGGGCATAGAAGCCTGTGCTATCTCCAAGTCCGATCGGTTGGCCGTGGTCCATAACCACCGTATCGTTTCGGTAAGGCCCGCAACCGGTGCATCCGATCCACATCGTAACTTTGGTAGGATCACCCTTAAATAAACCATCGGTCATTCCTTTGGCATGCATATAAATGTATGATGAGGTCTTGGTTTGGCTGAAATCTTTATCGGGATCGCATGAACGATACACCATCGGCCCGTAATCATCCCACATCGGCATATAAATGTTATATCTCGTGAAATATTGTAAATCTGCATCGTTATCCATTAAATCCCAATGCACGTGATCAGGATAGCAGCACGAAAAGGCCCAATTCGGAAAATAATGCTTCGCGTAGGCCATCGCATCAACCCAGAGCGCTTGATGCCACCCATTTAAGGTTGAATTGGCTATATTGGGGGCTGATCGAGAAGGCCCTTCCCAATCGGTATAAACGCCTACAATATTTGAAAGATTGCTCGTACGGAACACATCTACGAAACGCTTCAACATCACAGGTGTATATATCGACCCTTCGTAATTTCCGTTCGATTGCCCACCTAACCCATAAGCATAGTATTGAAATCGGATTCCCGGATAATTAATTTGAAACCAATTTAACGCCGCTATTGCCTTTTGTGCATCTTCAATATGTATTGAAGGGGAAAACGATTCCAGATTTCCTTGAGCATCCCGAATCGAAAATATGGCATTTTGGATGATCACTTGGTGTCTGTTAAATTGGTTTAAGATATCGGTGCCGTAGGGATGATCGAGATACCATTGCGGGTCAAAATGAGCCCAGACCCGGAATTGGATCCGGTAATCTTTGGGTTCGATGGTGATCGGGATTCCCAATTGAGGCGATTTCATTAGTCCGGTAAAAAAACCGCTTAAAATCGTTAAAATAAGCAATCCATAAACAGATTTCGGAGCTGCCTTTAATTCGCGTTTTAATCTTGTGATGTATTGCCGCTTTTTTATTTCTTTTATTGTTTTTTCGAGGAGAAAGAAGAGGGCGAACGCCATTCCAAAAATTCCTATGAGAATCAAAGAGCCCCAAAACACCATAGCCCATGAAAAGGAACTGGGTCTACTCACGATTTGAATCAACGTATCTCCGGATAAATAGGAAAGAGCAAGGAATAAAAGAAGCCCAAATCTCGATTGAATTAATTTAAATGCGGTTAAATAGGCTAAAATGATTGCGATTCCTTCTACAATGAGCACAAGCATACTGAATAATTCAATGTAATTCGAAGTGAACGCTTGAACGGGAAGATAGAAATAAACCAAACCATGAAATAGAATAGCAATGGCAATAAATGATTGTATGATTGGAAACGCAATGGGAGATGATTTTTCGAAGATTTTTTCAAAAGATCGAATCATATTTCGTTTAAATCATGTTCAAATTAAAAGATTTTATTCTTCAGTATCTTTTTTCGATTTTCGACATTATAAATGAGCAATTTGAAGTCGTTGATAAATTTCTTTAAAATCGGTTATATTAAGTATTTAGATTTTCCTCTAGTTTGATTGGCTCGGTCCGCCGGTTTTAATAAATATTACTCGAAGACCACAGAAGATCCCGTAATTAGCCGATCGTAGAAATACGGGATCTTTTAAAATATTCATTGATAATATAATCGAACGAGCCCAAAATGCCCAATCAAGATTTATCTATGAATATTTAATAGATTTATGATTAGTTAGAGCATAATCTTTTAGAATATCTCAAATGGTTTTTGGAGACAACTATTTTTCGGCGATCTATAAATATAAATGTGCTTGATAGCGCCCCAAATCAAAATATTTAAATGCCTAATTTTCCCTAAATAAAAATTTGAGAGTGCACATCTTGAGCGATCTGCATTTGGAATTCGGTGGCTTGGACCTCCCGGTGGTCGATAGAAATCTTTTAATTTTAGCCAGAGATATCCACACGGGTAAAGAATCAATGGAATTCATCGAACAACAAGCAAAAATTAGTCCAGTTATCTATATCCATGGGATTGGCCATTGCCCATGTTTTATTTTTTAAAAAAGTTTATTTTACGAACCATTTTGTTTCAGATGCATTTTGAGAAATTGAACAACATCCATTACCTTTATCTGTTGAAAGCCATCATTGCCTTTTTGTTTTAGCGAGTCTACCGCATCCGAAAGATTGCGCTCGCAAAATGGGCATGCAGAAAGGAGGATGTTCAATTGGATATTGTGTTCTTTTTCAAGTGTTTTCATTTCTTTGATTCGCTCTTCTGCGATTTCGATAGCCCAATCTTTCATTGCGGATTTAATTCCGGCACCGGCGCCACAACACCATGCATTGTTTTTATTTCTCGGCATTTCGATCAGTTTGACATTCGGTATTGCCTTGAGAATTTTTCTCGGGTCTTCGAATACGCCCATATGCCGGCCGAGATGACACGGATCGTGATATGTGACGTATATTTTATTGCTATTTTCAAAATTCTTAGACTTTATGACCCGGGCAAGATACTCGGTGATATGGAGGATTTCAAACGGCATGATTTCCTTTCTTTTTTTCTTTTCCTTTATTTCTTCTAATACCTCTTTGGTAGGAAACAGGCCAAATTTTTTCGCGTATTGAGAACCGATGGTTCGGTAGCAGCCTGAACATGCGGTGATGATTGTTTTGACGCCCAAGCGTTCAAAGGTTTGTTTATTCTTGTTTGCGAGATCTTCGGCGAATTTACGCTGGCCCGTGGTGAGAAGGGGCGATCCGCAGCATACTTCTTCTTTTGCCAATGTGAAATTAATACCGAGCGCTTCCAACAGCTCGAGCGTATCATTCATCAATTGTTTGTTTCTCAGCGCGCTGGTGCAGCCCACAAAGAACAGCACTTCTGCACCACTTTTAAAATATTTTTCGGGGATGCCTTCCCATCGTTTTTCAGGAAGTTCACCATAGGGATTCCCGAATTTCAAGATGTTGGACCGGAAAACTTTATGGGCTTCGAGCGGCCCGATTTCCGCTTCAACACATTCTTCTCTCAGTGCTTCAAAGATATCAAGCGCATGTTTCCCGGCCTCTTGCTGGCATTGCTTGGTACAATTACCGCAGAGCGTACAACTGAATATTTTTTTCATTACGGATTCCGAAAGCGGGTATTTACCCTTAAGCAAATCTTCCGCCATCCATATTTTCCCGGAACATGTATACGAATCAAATAAAAATTTCTCGAAAGCGGGGCATGAAGGTCTGTAGTCCCGATATAAGTATTTACAGCTGTTGCATCTTCCGCAATAATGAACCCATTCTTTTACATCTTTAAGTGCCATTATGTTCTTGCCTCCTTTTGTTTAAGATTTTC
>CAZUTM010000133.1:0-12687 GCA_964623665.1 uncultured archaeon | reverse complement strand
TATTCATGGCTAATAAGGGGTCATACAATGAAGCATATTTATATCGAATGGATTCTAAAGCGAGAAAAACCTTCCAAGCAGGTTCAGAAAAATTAGATTGATGGCCTTGTATTTTGAAATTCTGAAATTCAGAGTTTGGGATTAAAGTATCAATATGATCGTGCGAAGTTAAAGTGAATCCTACAATATGTGTATAGTCTCCCATTTTTTCAATGAGATTAATTTCAACGGGTTCGGGCCAATTCGAACCCGTAATAATTGTGCCCTTTTTAATTTCGTCCATGAATTAAATATCGATATCCCATTTCATGTGTTTCTGAATATCTCGGATTATAACCGATAAATCCTATTTCATTAATATTAGGTTTGATATTCAATATTTCTATATTTGAATGATATTTTTCACCCATCCAAATTAATTCTGGACCTATTGGAAAAGGATTTGAATTAAAAATTAAAGAATCTGAAAATTCATTTTGCCATCTTTGTATCCATTTTTCGGAAATCGATGCCCATATTTCTGGTTCTCATTGGAATTAATTCTCACTTTTAGCGTAGTCTCTCCATGGAATATTAATCTACATCTATCCTAACTTTAAAACGCTCTATCTCCACAAACGCTGAATCAAAATTGAGGAATAATTAGAAAGATTTATATGTCTCTTCCCTAACTTAATTATATGGTGCATTTGGTCAAAAAAACGATCAAAGTAGATTACTATGTTGATATAAATAAGAAGGTGTAATTTTAATGTTCCAATTTGACAAACAAACGCTTTATATCCCGTTAGTGGGCCCTTTTTCTTTCAAGAATTTAACCTTTTATTCATACGAAATTAAGCCTAAAAATCGAATCGATGATCGAAACAATTTTACATCGTTTAAAGCAAAAGTAAAGGATTATTTTATATCTCAAGATAAATATTCGATTCAAGATGAGGATTTATTAATTTCAATCAAGGAAATTATTCAAGATCCGCAAAAAACCATTGATGGTCAAAGTTTTACTTTAGAGAAAAAAGAAACTCCTTCGATTAAATTTTCTAATTATTTAGGAAAATTTATTCAACAAATATTCCAAAATCTAATTGAACCGACTTTAACTTATAAAATGAATCAAGTATTTATATTAGAAAGAGAAAAAATATCAGAGAGCACTGTTAAAGAACTAAAAATTGAATTATTTAGGCATAAGGCAATTCGCTATTCCTATTATATAGATTTTGAAGCAAAACAATTTTGTATATTACTTTATCCTTCATATAAACTTGTGATAGAACCGACTGTAGAACAATTTATATTAAAAGATATAGATATCACTGAACTCAGCGTAATCTCTAAGAAATTGGATTATCCCACAGGGGATGTAATTGAAGTGGTTAAGAAACCCGATGCATTAATTAAACAAGAAATAAATAAGTTGAATCGTGAGATAAAGAAAGAATCTGAGAAAATTTCAGTAAATGATCCATTAATCAAGTTAAAATCAATGAGAAAATCACGAGATCAATACTATCCCGCTAAGTTTTTCAATATTCAAGCGAAAATGAATGATGAAATATTCGAAGAAGATTTTGATTGGAATTTAGGAGATATTCAGGGGGCTCTCCAATTTGATCCAGATGGATTTTATAAATCCATTGAACCTTTAAGGCAAAAATTTCAAGATTCAGTTAAGAAATATCTTGAAGTAAAGGAGGAAAACTAAAAATGATAGATTTTGACCGAGTAAATCCAATTCAATATGAATTTTTAGGAGGAAAAAAAACATCCAATCCATTAAATGGATTAAGAGATAATGGACCAGTTGATTTAGAAACACGGGGATTTGCTAATGTGGAGATGTCATTTTTGTGTCCACAAGGAGCCAAACCTAAAATCCAATCCTTTGCAGATTCTTTATCTGATTCATTTAAAGATTTATTTAGAATTAATGATGTTTCTTATGATATTATTCCTTATTCCGAATCTAATTTCCAACAAAAAATTGTAGATAAAAATTTAGTTCAAAGTCCAAAAAATTCCAAAAGCAAGAAAATAATCCTGCATTATCATGATTATTATAAAGACCGATACGACGCACCTTACTATCAAGTAAAACGAGAAATTCTCGGTAAAGGATTACCGACTCAAGGATTATTGCGTGAAAATTTCAAATTTAAATCATTTTATTTTAATAATATTGCTTGTGGAATTTATGCAAAATTGGGCGGCCGACCATGGACTATCTCGGGAGTTATTTCAGAATTATTTAGAGAAGATACTATATACATAGGATTTGATGTATCGAGAAAAAAATATGAAAAAGCCATTTATAGTGGTCCTGGATGTGTAGTTGTTTATGATGAAAAAGGACAATATGTATATCATTTCACGGAAAATTTTCCAATAAATAATGATGCTATGGAACATGATGTAGCGAAAAATTTAATGGAAATGACAATTGCTCGTGTTACTGAAAAAAAGAAAAGGAATCCAAAGAATATTGTTTTCATGAGGGATGGAGATATACCTCAATCTGAAGTTCAAGGATTTCAAGATGCACTAAAAGGAAAAAAAACATCTCTTCATATAATCGAAGTTAGAAAACGAGGAAATATCCCAATCCTTATGAAGAAAGATAATAAATTCATGCTCTCAGATTCTGGAACTTTCATGAAAATTAAAACCGGAAATAAATACAAGCCTTATGATTTATTTATTCAGAATTTGGGAAATGACATAAACCTTCCATCAATGCCAAGAGCTTTGAAAATAACGCCATATTTGTTAAATCCAATTAATGATAGCACAGAAGAATATATGAAGGACATAATGCGACAAATATTTGTTTTATCTAATCTAAATTGGTCTTATCTACGTGGTCGAATTTCACTTCCTGTTGTAGTTCATTATGCACATGAAGCAGCAAATCTCATGAGAAATGGTGTAAATCCTAAAAATATTGATGCAATGGCGCTTTGGATGTTATAATCGATTAAAAATTAAAATTTTTATTTGAATTTCTTTATAATTGAAGATTACGGGGAATTAATCGTGGAAAAAGAAGAATTTGTACAATTCTCAAGAAATTTCATTGAAAAGTTTGGGGAAAAACTATCATTTCAAAATCCGCGGAGTGTTAAGAGGTTTTTGAATTGTTGTTCAGTTCTATTTGATTCAAATCAGGAAGATCCTTTATTAATCAAACAACGAAAAAATCTGATTACAAAAGTAGAAGAGATTAACTCTAAAGATTCATATAACCAAACACTAAGTGTCTTTCATTCGATTTTAATGATTTATGAAAAAAAACAATTAATAAATGATAAAAAAATAACTGATCTAATTGAAAAAAAATTAATTCAATTTAAAAATGATTTTTTTACAAAAAATGAGAGTAAATTTCCTTTTTTATTACTGGAAGAACTTCTCTTTGTAAAAGAACCGAATAAACAAAAAATTAGCAATCAAATTTCGATTGAACTTCTATATTATACGTTAAATTATAGAATTACAAATGGAATGGGCTTATCAGATAACCTACTTGAAATGTTTAAAAAAAATTATTATATTTCTCAACAGAAGGAATTTGCATTATATCCTACTTATGAATCGAGAATCTATTCAATCCATTCTTCGAGAACTGATTCATTAGAAAAGGATTATTGGGCTTCCTTAATTTTAAAGATGTTTGAAAAACAAGGGTTTGACCTTTTAGAATGGAAAAATATATTAAATGAAATGATTGAACGATCATTATATTTTATTGATTCTTATCAAGAAACTGGAGATTTATCTATAAATCTTCATACATTTCATGCATTAAAAGTTTTAAACACCATTTCCCCAGATAAGATTCCGAAATTCAATAAAATTATAATGAATTATGAAACTATTGAATTAAGCTCAAATCTATTAGTCGAAATTCAAAATTTGACAAAATTAGATTGGGCGAATATAGAATGGGAAAATTATCTCATCGATGATCAACAAGATCAACTTATACAGAAATACATTCAATTCTTTTCAGATTCCCAATTATTTGATGGGGAAATAATTGACTATCTCAAATCTTATTATAATTCAATAAAAAGTGGTAAAGAAATCCTCTCGATTCAGATTAAGATAAGAGATTATTTTGAAAAGAATGACAAAATCAAACATCTGTTTTATGTTGCCTACATTTGTTCGGATTATAATATTTTCACTCTCCCTATCGAATTTTTCATCGAAAATGAAATTAACCAACAAATATCTAATTATTTTCTGCAATTGGTCTTTTTGAAACTATATTTAGATAATTTTACTTACTTTGGCGAACTTTTACGAGATATCTTTTCAACTTACGATAAAGTTACTGTGTTAAGCGATAACAAAGGTCATCGATTTTTATTGACTGAAGATGAAATAGTCAAATTTCTTTCCATTTATCAATACGATTCATATAAGAAAGAGAGGTATGAAAATCCTGCATTTCTAAAAGTTTTAGAACAATTGAAATCAAGATTTAAACATAAAGATTTACCGAAATTAAAACCCTTTATTAGCAATTATGTTGTTTATCCCCGCCCTTTGGTAAAATTAGATTCTGAAAATGGAAAAATCAAAGGAATTCGATTAACAATTGAAATCAAGGATATTGAATTAAAACAAGAAATACAGAATATAAAGGATTATTATAACATATTTTTCAACGAAATTTGTAATTATGCTCAAACGAATTATCAAATACGCGAATTTTTAGAAGATTCTAATGGAAATCGTAATATGATCGAATTTTTAAAGGGATTATTTGAAGATGGATATCAAAACATAATTAAAATAGATATTAAGTCCTGCACCGACCGAATGTTATATCCTCCCCTTAAATATATTCTTTTTAAGACTTTACCAGATGAATTCGCAGAACTGGTATTTGATGTCGCTCGAAAATATACCATCGAATTTGAAGATCGTCGAATTACTCCTTCTCGGGGGATTGCTCAAGGGAATCCCCTATCAAATGAACTCTATACATCAATAATTCTAATCTTACTTATGGGAACATTAGAAGAATTTAATCAAGATCGGAAAAACATTATATGTTTAGGATTTGGTGATGATATTTTAATTCTTTCGAAAAGCATCGATGCATTAGGGAAAATATATCCATCATTAATTTCAAACTTTTCAAAGATGGGATGGGATTTTGATAAAGAAAAAACCTTATTGGTGTCTAATTCCAATTCGATTCCAGAAAATCTTGGACAAATTAAAAGAACAAAGAGTTTTACATCTGTAGGATTTCATATAAATATATCGCAAAACGATATTGAAATTTCTTTAATTTCTGAGAGAATCTTTAGAATCAAATATCAATTTTATCATGCCCTTGCCCAATTGATTCAAAATTTAGCAGATCAAGAAAATGCATCTTTAATTCGCTTTATAGAAGCGGCAGATGCGTTTAATAAAGATTCGATAGAATATCCTATTCATGACTCAGATGGATTCAAACTATTGGATTATATCATTCACGAAACAGATTTAATCTCAAAAAAACTCAAAATTGATATAACCGATAATCCAATATCTGATTTTAAAGATTTAGAAAAACTCTATTATTCGATGTTTTCAAAATTACCAATTATACCTCCTCAAATACAATTTAATCCCGATATAATCGTTTATACAGATGGGGCAGCAGAACCAAATCCCGGTGATGCAGGAATTGGTGTCTTTATTCCAAGTCTTAAAATAGAAGATAAGTATTACTTAGGTTCGTTAAAAACTAACAATGAAGCAGAATATTCTGCGTTGTTGTGTGCATTGCGTATATTGTATGAGAAGAATCAATTAAATAAGATTATCCAAATTTATTCAGATTCAAAGATTATGGTTAGTCATTTGAATGGAATCAATTATGTTAAGGATATCCGCTTAAAGGAATTGAGAAATTATATTAAAATCTATGAAAAAAAAATTAAGAAACAATCTGGGATGATAAGATATACACACATCTATGGAAAAACTAATACTGAAGCGGATCGTCTTTCAAGAGAAGCATTAGAAGACCATAAACAAGGTAAAGGAAAGAGATTTTTCATAAAAAAAAGTGAAATGCCCGTTGAAAAATGAAGAGTTTAACACGGAAAAAACCTATCATATGATTCCAAGCAAATTTGGTAATCCATATAATACTTCAATTAATCTTTGGAATTCGGTTTTTTGTTGGGAAAGAAGTTTGGAGAATTTTTTTAACCTTAGCATAAAAATAAATAGTCGGAATTTATTTTTCTACCATTATTGAACACTCTGAAACATCTTCATCAGTATCTTCATCCCATTCATTTTTAATATCAACTTTGTATTCATCTTCATCTTCCATAATCTCAAAACCCAGATAATCAAAACCGTTTAACCCCAGCTTTTCCCTCCGTTGAAATTTAATGAGAATAAAGTTAGAACCAAAAAAAATGAAATTAGATTAATATTACGGAAATCAGAATCCATAACAAGATGAAACTAATGATATTGGTGATATTCACAAGGAATCCGGCAATTTCTTTATTCATTTGAAACATAATAGAATACGGGATGATCGATGCGCCCAAAGGGAGCACAAATGAAATAATGATGATGCCTTTGAAAAACGAGTCAAACGGAAGCGTGAAGTATAACAGCACACCCAATACTATACCCAAAGAATAGCGTGTAATCAAGATTTTAAGGATCGGCTTCCAATATTTTTTATCGAATTCGATATTCATCGTGAGTCCTATCATTAATAATACCAAGCCTCGGTTGGATGCGGCAATAATTGAGAAGATGGTTTTGGGAAATT
Source organism: uncultured archaeon (assembly GCA_964623665.1). Classification (GTDB taxonomy): domain Archaea; phylum Asgardarchaeota; class Lokiarchaeia; order Sigyniarchaeales; family Promethearchaeaceae; genus CAZUTM01. The sequence continues at coordinate 5,882 of CAZUTM010000133.1, read as the reverse complement.
GAGGTATCTCAAAATGGGTTGCCGCAAAGGAAATGGATATGATGTAGGCGAGTAATGGAAGATTCGTGAGAAACCGTTTTGCAATAATCTTGCCGTATTCAGGCTGTTTCTCAGCTGACGGGATTTGCGAATTTTCTGCTTTTATTGTCCCAGATTCACTAGAAAATAGGATTCCGATCAAAAACATTAGTCCGAAAATCACGAATGCGTTGCCGAGGTCCACCATAGCGATGGCCTGCAAGCCCGGAACGCCGAAAATGCCTTCGATCAAAGGGTAAGCAAACAATCCGATGTTAAATCCCAACAATCCCATGATTTGTATTCCTCGTTCTTTGTCGGTTCCGGAGCCTTTCGGGAAGATGAGAAATCCGAGAATGAGGCTGAGTAGTCCGTATCCGAAACAAATGAAGGGGAGAGTAATTAAAGTGGGATTCAGTTCGATATCAGATATGGTTACCAAAATGAGGCATGGGAGTGTTACATTGAGTACTAGTCGTGAAAGGCCTTCTGCGTCTTCCTTCTTGAGGATTTTAACCCGTTTTAAAAGATATCCTAAAAAAATGATGGTGAGGGAAAGAAGGAATTGTTCATTTACCTTATTCATGTTTTGCCAATTTCTCCACGATTTTTATTGAAGCGGAAAAATCTTCTCTTGCCAAGCCCGCTTTGATTCCTTCATCATAGATGCGCTTAACCGTGTCGATTCCGGGTAATTTTAAGCCGAGGTCTTTAGCATATTCTTCGGTGAGTTTGATGTCTTTTTCCATGTGTTCAAAGGGGAATTTTGGACTGAAATCGCGTTTTTTGATGGTCTCTCCTTTGGAGTCCAAGTAGAAATTCTGTCCGCCACCATAGGAGATAGCTTTTACAACCGATTCAAAATCAAGTCCTGCTTGTGTTGCTAAAGTGAGCATTTCGTTTACCCCTTCTTGAATTTGCGCGACAAGATAGTTATGGCACAATTTCATTGCAAGGCCGGCGCCATTTGGGCCCATTCTGATGATATTTTTTCCCATGCATTTCAAAATGGGTTTGATTTGCTCGAATGCGCCTTCATCTCCGCCAACGAGGATTCCGAGATCCCCGGTGATGGCTGCGGCTTTGCTTTTAACAACCGGAGCATCAAGCATGATAGCGTTCTTTTCGGCCACTTTTTTCGCGAGGGCTTTCGATACGGTGGGTGAGATGGTCGACATGTCGCATACAATCGAGTCTTGTTGAAGGTTTGGAAGCAATTTTTCAACGACATCAATAACATGTTCGGATTTCGGCACCATTATGATAATAATTTTACATTTTTTTGCGATATCTGCGACCGAATCCGCGGCTTTTGCACCCAAGTCAACAATCTTTTTTACTTGTTCCTTATTGAGATCATAAACATAGACTTCGTGGCCTGCTTTCACGATGTTTGCGGACATCGATTCGCCCATGATCCCTATGCCGATAAATCCAATTACTGCCATGTTCGGGTTCTCCTTATTCTTTTTTATTGGTGTTTTATTGAATTTGTGTGGTGTGTTTTATTTATTTGCTTTGTTTGTTGGTTTCGTCCCATGCGTCTTGAAAAACCTTCAGTCCATAATCGGTGAAGGGATGATAGAACGATTCTTTATAAACTTGGAATCCAGCGGTTACGATATCGGCGCCGGAAATTGCCGAATCCACGATCGTTTTGCCGTTGCGAACTGCAGCCACGATTATTTCGGTTTCAAAGCCATAGTTATGATAAATTTCAACGATATCATCAATATACTCAAAGCAGTCTTCTCCGCTTGATTCTTTCCATCCGACGAATGGGGAAACGAATTTTGCACCGATACGGGCGCATTGGAGGGCTTGGCTCGGGCTAAACACCAGAGTCATGTTAACCGGGATGTTTGCTTCTCCTAACATCTTTCCCGCGATGAGGCCTTGTTCAGTGCACGGGATTTTAATAACGAATTTATCTGACATAGCAGCAATTTTTTTTGCTTCTGCGACCATGTCTTCGGCTTTATTCAAATGAGGGTTGATTTCAACAGAAATCGGGAATTCTTCAACATCTTTAAATTCATCAGCAATCTCTTTTATTACGGTTAAAAAGGGCTTACCGGAACTGAGAATGTGTTTGGGGTTGGTGGTAACGCCATCAATTCCCCAATTTTTATAGGCATATCGAATTTCTTCGATCTTAGCGCTGTCAAGAAAATATTTCATGAATGAAACAAGCGCGCAAAATATATAAGCTTATTTTACAAAAACAGAGCAAAAAAAAGGTTTTTGTCCTTTTTGAGGCCCAATGGGCTTAAGCATTTTCTTTGAGAAGCTTTTCTAATTCGGATTGCATTTCTTTTGGTGCCTTTTTGATGGATTTCTCGATTTCTTGCTCTCCATTAGGCAAAAATTTCTTTAACAGCCCAAAAATGAATTCTTTTATTTCGGGATAATGGGCCAATCCTTCGATCAAAGCGGGGATTCCGGCAAATCCGAATTTGAATAATGCTATTTCGATATTTTCTCGAAAGTCGGGTTTATTTTTGGCCAATTCCAATAATTTACTTGTAGCTTTGAGATATTTATTATCTCCAAGATACTTAATCGAGATCCGGACAATCGTATCGTTTCCGCTTTCCAAACATTGGATTAAATAATTATTCGCTTCCTCGATGTTTAATCTTCCCAATATTCCGGTAGCGGCGGCTTTTAACACTTTATTTCCTTCCCGGCTTTGTTTGATTAACTCTTTTACTGCAGGATTACCGATATGTTCAATAATCTCAAGGGCGGTTTTTCTGACTTCCTCATTTTCATCCCCTAAAGCGGAAACCAATCCGGTTAATCCTTCTGCGGAGGGGCTCTTTAAATCAATCACCTTTTTGATTCCGCGAACAGCAAATAATCTCACCCAATGGCTCTCATCCTTTAATGCTTCATTTAAATATGATAATACCTTTTTCCCACCCACATCCGATAATCCGATCACCGCTTGTCGTCGAATCAGAGAATCTTTATTTTTAGTCAGTCGGGATAGCATCTCCACAACGTCCCCGGGCGTTTTCTCTCCGGAAGTAAGGGCTTTCATAACATTGATGCGAAATTGGGGATGCTCTTTATCGTTCTCGCATACCTCTTTGAATGCTTTCTTGACCTTCTCATCATTCGCCAATTTTCGCAAATTCTTTAGCGCATCGTTTTTCTTGTCCACCTTGTTTCCTTGGAGATCGTGGATGAGTTCCTCGACGGTCGGCTCTTTTTGTTTGTTTTCACTGCTCATGATTTTTTAAAGCATTGCACCAAATAAAATGCTTTTTGATCCATTGTTTACTTTTGTTTCTCGGGTATCTTGCTAGAGTTTAGCGACTATCTCATCAAAAACAACGTTACCGTGAGTTTCAGATTTTTGTATAAAACAAAAGAATTTTGCTTCGATATGGTATTATTAAAACAAAGGTGGTATTTATTCTTCGCATTAAAAATCCCCAAGCAATCCATCGAATTTATGATAAAGTAAACTATTCACGGAATCCTTTGGTGATTGAAAAAGGGTTAGTGATCTCCAAAAATGAATTAAGGGTATTGAAGAGTTTTATCAAAGAGGATTATATTTTTGCTTCGAGTCGTGAACTAAACTTTAAAAAAGTATTTACAATCAAGTTCGGCCACGTGACAGAATTAAATTTACCATTATCAATATTAAGTCGTTCTATCCATGCTTTAAACGTGTTTGATAAGTTGGAGAAATTGGAGATCCGACTCAATCAGCCTTTCTTTTTATTTCATGAAGAGCTTACACAACTGCCTCAAATGAGGTTTGTTGAAATCATTGATGATGATTTGATAAGCCTTTCATTTACAGATTTCGTTTTTCCTAATTTGAAATCGTTATTTATTCATGGAATAACCTCTGATCGTATTAAAATTCAATTATCGAACTTGAAAATCTTAGAAGAATTGGCCATTCAAAACACCATTTTGTTTATTCCGCCAAAAAGTCTCTTCGAACTATTAAAGTTGAAGAAATTAGTGCTAAATAATAATATATTATTCGTAATCCCCGAACAAATCGGATTACTGCAAGATCTTGAATATCTTGATCTTTCGAATAATATTATTAAATGGATTCCCGAATCCCTTTTGCGTTTACCTCATCTTAAATATTTAGATCTTCGTGAAAACGATATCGACAAAGAAGATGTAATCAATGAGCAAATAATATTATCATTAAAACAGAGAGGTTGCGATGTTTTTTTATAGTTTTTTTTGTTGAGAAAAAAGCGAATCCGGATCAATCCTTTAAAAAGCGTTTATTAAACAATATACTAATATTTCAACCCAAAACCTTGAAATAAGCCAATCGATTATCAACAAAGGTGGAAAAAGCGTATTTTTCGATGTTAAGGACACAATATTCCTTTATTTTCATTATGTCATATATGAAGGGCTCTTCCTCCTTTAAATCGAGGGCTTTTTCTCTGTCCATGTAGAAAAGCGAAACGAGTGTGAAAAATATGGTAATAGAATCCGATCAATTTCCCGATGACCCGGTTGCATCTTTTGAGGAGTTTTTCCGAACTTTTGAAGATCAGCCAAACAATTTTAAATATCGTTTGATGATTTCGGAGGCGTACAGTTCTTCTGCTTCACATATCACCGTGCTTTTTGAGGATATTTTAAATTTTGATCCTCAACTTGCACATTATCTTCGGACGGCCCCCGAGAAAGCGTTAAACCAAGCGGTAGATGCGTTCAAAAATATCCTTGCGATTGATGCGGGGGGAGTGTTGGATTATGGTAAAAATTATGAGGTTCGGATTAGTACTTTAAACAATTCGAATGAGGTCTTATTGCGCAACCTAAGATCAAACCATGTCGAAAAATTGGTATTTGTTAAAGGGATTGTTATTAAAATGGGTCCGCCCAAACCGCAAATTGTTGTTGCACAATTCCAATGTTCCGTTTGTCAAACAAGACAATCAATTATTCAGAAGGGGGATGCACTGACAAAACCCGAAACATGCAGTAATCCGAATTGCACGAATAAAAGGAAATTCGAACTTTTACAAGATCTATCCGAGTTCATTGATCATCAGAGAATCACTATTCAAGAGCCCCCGGAGGATTTGCCGCCTGGTGCGATTCCTCGAACAGTTCCCGCGATTTTGAAATATGGCTTGGTTGACACCATCAGACCCGGAGATCGGATAAAGAGTTTCGCAATCTATCGCTCTCAACCTGTTGAAAACAATCGGGGCAAGGAAGGAACGGTATTTGCGCCATATCTTGAGATTAACAACATCGAAAAAATGAAATTGGAAGATGAAGAAGGAGATGTCACGCAATCGGATATTGTTCAGATTGTACAGCTTTCCAGAAACCCGAATATTCAAAGAATCTTGGTAAATTCGATCGCTCCGTCCATTTACGGCAATGACCATCTCAAAATAGCGGCATTACTTTCATTATTCGGGGGAATTCAAAAAAAGACCAAAGGAGGCTCAAAGATTCGTGGAGATATTCACGTGCTATTCATGGGAGACCCCGGTACGGGAAAATCCCAAATTCTTCAATTCTGTTCGAAATTAATTGCCCGTTCAGTTTATACTTCGGGAAAAGGGGCATCTGCGGCGGGGTTAACGGCGGCGGTCATCCGTGAAAGCGACAATTCCGGATACTCTTTAGAAGCGGGTGCATTAGTCTTAGCCTCGGGAGGTATCGCTTGCACCACAGAAGATTCATGCTTCATTCTTGAAAATGGAGATTTAATGACATTCAAAGAACTTTTTGAAGGAATCAAAGAACCAGAATCGATTATCTATCCAAAATTTAAAGTGATGGCCCTAAATGAGCAAACTATGAAAATTGAACCTTTTGCCATTAAACAAGCGTTTCGCATCAAAAAT
>CAZUTM010000132.1:10290-12715 GCA_964623665.1 uncultured archaeon | reverse complement strand
TGCTTCGGGTTGCTCAGCCATTAAATGGCGGAAAATTAAAAGTAAAAAATGGTAAGGGCAAAGAGGGGTTTAGGGTTTTTCAAGAAAAATTACCTCATGGGTTTCTGCATCGTTTAGACCAATATCGCGCGAAATATCGAATAGAACATCAGAAATTGCGCATTATTTAGAATATAGACTTCATTGGTGCGAAAATCTCCCATATTCGATCTATCGGGTGCGGGGATCGCAAGATCCAAATAAGGGACATCCGGGATTTCTTTGTAGGTTAAATATTCATTCGAAAATTTGGCTTGAAACGATTTTGTTGCCGGGGGTTTTGCGATGCCGTTATTGATGGCACCGAGAACTTCCCCGCGTTGGTTGTTTGGCATATCAATCAAACGATTATGGAAGATCGGAAGGTTTTTGGAGCCGATGCCTTCGATTTGGCAAATATCAAGCGGATTTCTTCCCGCAATCCAATGCAACCCGTTCGCCAACCCATAATTTTTGATTTTATTGAATGCGGAGGATTTGTTCGTGGAATTCCAAGCCAACAAAGCGGATCCTCCGACGTTTGCCAATAATAAATTGGTGCCCCAAAACGAGAAATAGGAATCTCGGTTCTTTGCGAATCTGAAAACATTTCCTTCCGATTCACACGCTGATATGAGGGTTTGATCAGCCCACCGGGACAAATAATCCGAAAATTCGGAACTAAGGCCGCCGAAATAGACCATTTCAAAGAAAAACAAACTGTATATTTGCATGTACAAGTCCCAAACCGCCAACGGCTCGAGTTCCGCTTGCATCTTCAGCCCGGAAAATTGTTGTGTGGCATTCAAAAAGAACTCGCGAAGGGCCAATCCTACCTTCGTAAACTTATTATATTCAATCGCCTCATTCGAGATGTTGTGCCATCTGGCCAATGCACTCACGGCAAACATCAAGCAGAAGGCTTCGGACACGCTTATATTCGAATAAAATTCGAGTTCGGACCCGTTCTCGAAAAAAAGTTCATCTTTGTAATCATTGAATATGGTCGTGGCATTGATTATTAAATTTGAAGGAGAATATGACAGAGAATCCCAATATGGATAATATCGCTGCGTGTTTGCGGTGTTTGCGAGCGCTGCGGCGAGCATTAATATTGCGTTTTTGTTCATGAACTGCGAGCCGTAGGGGTGAGAGGAATATTCGGTCATCCCTGAGACATTCCCCAAGGATCCCACTTTGCGTTCATCGCCCGTTCCCGGGATGTTGTCGGTTTCTCCCGCGGGTTCTTTCCAATACCCGAACCGCGAATATTCGCCTTCGCTGTTCACGGAAAATATGCCGTTTAATGCCCGAATCTTTCCCGAAATATCTTGTACCAACAGTTTTTGCAGAAATCTCGCACCCCATACGCATTCATCCACAATATCGGGTGCATCCGTTTCGTAACGGCTCGGTATCGAATCCCAAAACTCGGGAACCAAAAAATATGAAAACGAAAGCGCAAAAGCCGAATATTGCGTATTATAAGGATCCTCGGTATATTTGTTGTAGTCTCCCGCATCGTGCCAGCCGCCGGAAAGATCCTTATAAACCCATTCGGTGCCGTTGAACCATAGCCCATCGTCGAGATGGCAGGCTTCGTGGCCCTCATAGCCGGGAACGATCGTGTGCGGCTTCATTCCGCAGCGCTGATAGTAATAAAATAATTGGATATATTCGCCCATTCGATCATACACAGATTGAGAAATCGGAAAATCGTAAGATCTGATGAGCCGGTTCTCCGCTTTCAAGGAGATATGATACGAGCCGTTTTTTTGCAGCCCGGAAAAATTCCCAAGATAATAATGATCGCCCCAAATTTCACCCGCATACACCAATGTATCATTATATACGCGATTTCCGTTGGCATTGTCAACTAGATCGAACGAAATAGGACCATCGATTCGCTTTGGAGATTGCACATAAAACAATTTTTCCTCAACGGGGAGGTACCCCGCTTGATTGATCAAAATCTTGACCTTCGGGAGTGCATTTTCGACTCTATCGAAGACGACAATACAACTGAACAATAATAATGCTCCGATTACAGATATCTTAAGATATTTACCCGCTTGCGACGGATCGAATGTAGGTCGGCTCATGCTTTTACCTCCGGCCAATATTTTCCAATAGTATAAAGGATAGTGCTCAAGAACACGATGTACAGCCACGATAAGAGATTTCGGAAAAACCACGAGGTCTCAAACCGAATTTTCAACTCGATTTGTAGAATCATTTGGCTGTCGAAATAAGAAATACTGTAGATCAAAATCCCATACGCGAAACACATCAAAACAAGCCGAACTATGAGATGGAGTTTTAGTCGACCGACGCCCGCATTCATATCGGCCTCTTTCAAATCGACCCCGTTCGCATCGGCCCCTTTCAAATCGACCCCGTTCGCATC
>CAZUTM010000132.1:0-10190 GCA_964623665.1 uncultured archaeon | reverse complement strand
TATCGACCCCGTTCGCATCCGCCCCTTTCATATCGACCCCGTTCGCATCCGCCCCGTTCGCATCGACGTAGGTTTCCGCAGCAAGGGTTGATTTCGATTCCGGAAGCAAGGCTAAATAGGTAGCCAAGGGGAAAACGAACAGCAAAGAAGCCGCATAATCAAAGATAAAATTCATATTAACCAACCCCCAAAGGGACCATTCGCTTTTCGAAGCCAAATATACCGTAATACCCCATGCCAACGAAAAATACATGAAAACGGCATTGTTGGGAGACACCGGTCCGTATTTCTTCTTGATTGCAACGATCAACGCAAACACAAAATACACATTCAAAACGAACAAAATAAGTTCGATGGTTCGGGAACAAAAATAATCGACATACCACCCATCTCGAAAAAACGAAACCAGATCGAGCCGGACACCGCTTCCGGGCGAATATCCCGAAAAGACCGCCATAATCAATAAAATCGAAAATAAAAGACCGAAAGACCAATACAATACATTTGACAAAGCCGATTTTCGTGACTGCGCGTCATGCAGTTTACAAGACGCCATCATCGGAGAATACATCACGAGAAACCCGGATAACAATAATGCTTTCACCGTGGAAATCGCAAAATTTCCCCAAAACGTTTCGCTATCGAGCCACCACGTTAAAAATCCCCGACCATACGTGTCCACATAGAACACCGGCACACCCTTAATAATTAAATCGTAAACAACGAAATACAAAACCATCAGAACGCAAAACAAAATAGGAATCAACAAAATGAAAGTGAATTTCGGAATGGAACGTTTTATTTCGCTCATAAATTAAAAGATTCACCGCTTAACAGTATGATGGTACATATTTTAAGCGTTTTCATCGAATTGTCGAAATGACTAAATTTCTTTGATTTCATGAAACATGAAGTCCAAAAGTTTATTTGGAAAAAAACTGCAAGTATAAATATGGTCGATATAGAGGAACTCATCGACGGGCTATTGGCAGCGGAGCCAAATGTGTATGGGGTTGCGGTTATTGACAGCAAAGGAACGCTAAAAACCCAGACCGATAATTGGAATATCGCTAAAGATGTGCCTTCTTTGCTACCTATCATTCAAGGGGAGAATCCGGGCAAGATCACCCTTCAAGGAATCAATTATTTGATTGTTGAAGCGACTCCGGAGAGAGTAATCGGAACAAATGTATCCAAAAAAGGTCATATTATCATTGCACCGATTAAGGAAAAAGCTGCATTAATTTGCTTCATTAATCCGGCAGCGGGTCCACGAGACGCGCTTTTTAATGTTCAAGATTATGCCGGCAAAATGGCGAGCTTGGTCTAACCACACGATTTTTTATCTTTATTTTTCACCCACACGAAAAAAAACACAAAGGAAGAACCCTTCGAACGCATATCTCAACCCACAATTTGACAAATGATCTCTCTGGTTCTCGGTTTCTCGTCAAATTCGATAAATACAATCTGTTGCCATGTGCCGAGCATGGGCGTTTTATCATTAAAGGGAAAACAGAACGAAGGCGGAAGCAGAACGCTTCTCAAGTGCGAATGCCCGTTATGGTCGCCCCATGTATTGTGGTGCGCATAGTCAGGACCTTCGGGTATCAATCTTTGAAACATCTCCTTGACATCCCGTTTCACAAGCCCCGGTTCATATTCCAAACACGAAATTCCGCCGGTCGAGCCCGACATGAAAACCAAACAAATCCCCGAAGAAATACTCGATTTCCGGAGACACTCGGACACTTGATCCGTGATATTATAAATCTCATCGGGTCTCGTCGAAATCCGAAAAGAATAACTCTCGCAAGCCATGTGTGCAATAAAACGCCATTCAATAAATACCCAAATAATTATATATTTGCAAACTATGCTTATTATAGGAGAAAAATTAGGGAGAGTGTTTCGATGCGGAAAATCACCATTCATTTCTTTTCCAATTTCCGGACTATTGCCAATACCAAAAGTAAAGAATACAATTTCGATCTCGAGGAGGTCACCGTTCGGGATCTGTTAGAAAAGGTCGCCAAGGATTACCCCGATATGGAATCGTTCATTTTCAACAGAGACCGCTCGATTTCGGATAGCACTTCTGTTCTGGTAAACGGAGAGGACATCCGAGGCCTTGAAAACGACAAGACCGTGCTGAGCGAAAGCGATAGAATCACCATGTTCAAAGCGGTCGGCGGCGGTTAATCCACATTTTTTTCTATCATTTCTATAAAGAAAACGAACTATTTTTCAAGAATTTTTTAACCGAAATCCATTCGACATCAACCCATTACGAAATCTCAAACCGATTTTATTTAGAATCAACAGAAAAACGTTAGAGAATTTAATAAAAAAATGAAAACATTCGAACGAAAAAAATCTTCGAAGACCTAATGCCTACTTAGATCTCCAAGCCACCCATGACCACCGGGCTTTTGGCACCTTCTCATTCCAATTATCGAGCAATATCACCATGGGAATTAGATTTAAGATCGCAAACAATATCAAAAAGAAAAGTGAAGTTCCGGAAAATCCAAGATCAAGGGTAGGAAATCGAAATACCGAAAATAGTTCGCTGTAGCCATCCAATCCCGATAAGATCTTCAGAATCAACAATACGATCTCGGCGATCAGCAAAAAACCCCCGTACGTCAAATACCCGCGCTCAAACTTCTCGGGTAAATGCCGAATATCCCCCGGAGCCCCCTTCTCTCTCGAAAACATGATTTTCATAACCTCTTTGATCGAACTGCCCAACGGAAAGACATCGAACAGCAAATGACTTGCATATCCCAAGATGAGTCCTGCAAACACAAACAGAAATTCCGCATCCCCCGCATGATACGAGAACATCAAAAAGAAATACATAAAAAGCAAGGAAGGCAAAAGCCCGCTGTGCGTGATCGGATCTCGGTGCGATTTAATCGACACCCACGCATCCAAATCCGGAAGACTCGCACCGATAAACGCAAGTAAATACCCGATAATGATTATCCCGAATCGATCCGTAAAAATTAATTTACAGAACACCGAAATGAAAAGCACAGAAATAAGCGTTATTACATAATTCAAAGAACAAAAATTCTTATAGCCCTTCTCGATAGAAGCCAATTCCGGGCTTTTTGCACTTTCGTCCGATGAGTTCGGATCGAGATCTGCAGACGCATCATGTTCATGCGTTTTCTTGGCCCTCTTTGATTTTCCGCCATTGGTTTGATTCGGTTTCGCGCGCTCCATTTTATTAAACAGCGCAATCCTTCTTTGATCGACACCCAACCAAAGAATCCACATTCCCAAGGCAACCAAAGGGAAGACGCCGGTCCCTTCTGCCTTCGGCACGGCAAGCCAAAGAACCGTTATAAAAAGTGAAAAGTACTGAATACCCCCGATAATATGGGTTTTAGAATCCATACTATTTGTTGGCTACTCAAAAATATAAACCCCGATGTTATAGAAATAATAAAAGACAACCATAAACAATATTCACACGAACACAACCATAAACAATATTCACACGAACACAACCATAAACAATACTCACACAAACACAACCTAAACAACACAGAATAAAAACGTTGAAACATGACCGCATCTCAAGAATCCACGGGTCTATTTAACGAGATTACCCGTTTCTCGCCTATATTGTTTTATCTCTTTGTTTTAAAAAATTAATTGTCGGGTTCTGATTATTCGATACGTAATGCATAAGCAGGCCGTTTTGGGAGATCGGAGGGTATCGAGACGCTGAGTTGATTTCCTTGTTGATTCCAAGACAAGCTCTGAGGCGGATCAATCATGGAAATTTTTGCACCGGATGAAATTTGCATATTTTTTATCGTGATTGAAGGGGATTTCGGAGCGGTCAATAAAAATATGTAAATGGATTGATTTTTCATAGTAAAGCGAATTGGAGTCCCGTCAGTCGCTGTTGCCTCGGCGCGGATCCAAGGCGTTGTGTCAAACAGACCTTCGCCGTTGACCTTTAGCCATTCGCCAAATTCTAACAGCCGTCGTTTTTGAATTTCCGGAATTGTCCCATCTGCCATAGGGCCGATATTGATGAGCATATTCCCATTCTTGGATACGATATCGATAAACATTCTAATTAATTCTTCTGCGGAAATATAGTCTTGTTCAGTTTCAAATTGATTATATCCAAACGAATTTCCGATGCCTCTGGTCAATTCCCATTTGAATTTGGTTTTTTCATGAAAAACGGAATATTCCGGAGTTCGGAAATCGAAATGGGTGAGCGGGGGTCCTACGGTCGCTTTTTTTATGAAATAATGTTGAATCAAGAACGAAGCAATTTTATTGATTGCCCATAGGGATACACCGAAACGATAAAGCCTATTAAACTGAATCCATCGATCGTTGACCACACCCTCGGGCATTCGATTATAATAATATCCGAAAAGGTCCCATAATTTGGTGTTTGGAGGATAGCCGATATCATTCCACAAGATCCATGGCTGATAGGTATCGATAAGCTCTTTCCAATGATTATCTGCATATTTAACATATTCTGAACTAATAGGTCCGTTGTTTACCAAATCTTTGAATTCGAGTATCGGATGTTCGGTGAATGACCAATCCAATGCCCCTGAATAGTAGAGACCCAATTTTATTTTCTTTAATTCCAACGCGTTCTTGAGCTCTCCGACGATATTTCGGCTTGCTTCATAATTGGGGATATTTGGGTTTGGATATTGGCTCGGAAATAAGCAAAAACCATCGTGATGCTTTGACGTCAATACGGCATATCGGGCGCCGACTTTTAAAAACAGATCGGCCCATTCGTTGGGCTTCCATGCTTTGATTTTTTCATTAAATATCGAGGCAAACTCTTCATATGTGAAATTCTGCCCAAAAGTCGAATTATGGTACTGCCGTGCGGGGCTATTTTCGATCCGAATGGAATTTAAATACCATTCCGCATAGCAATTATTGGTATAGAAATATTTTATGCCTTTCCGGCTAATCATTTCATTGACCGTGCCTTGACCGACGACCGCAAATGCGGGCACCGAATACAACCCCCAATGAATGAAAATACCCAATTTAGCATGATTATACCAATCCGGCAAGGCATGCTCTTTTTTTAATTTTTTTGATTGTTCGTGTTGATTTATCATTTGAATCCCTCTCATTATCTCTACGCATATATATAATTTTATAGAAATTTACCCGCGCTTTTTATAAGTAAAGTGCGTAATTTATTATAATATCCGATATAAGCTCAAAAGAATTTATAGATTCTGCCTAGAAACGAAATGCGATATTCTTTTAAAACCCTAAGCACAATAGGAAATATATATTGAATATTGCGGTTAGAAATGCTTCGATTATTTAGGTTGCGAAATAGGAATTATAACCAACCGTTTTGCAGATACCATTCACCCGCCTTTTTAACGGTTGAAGCAACACCATCTTTCGGAGTCCATTCCAATACTTTCTTCGCTTTGTCGCAGCGGAATGCCCAATTTGTGGCCGCGCCTTCAATCATTTTTGATTTATTGAGAAACAATGGCTTATGAGCAAGTTTTCCAAAAAACTCAATGGTTGCACCCAACCCGATAGCCATTTTTTTCGGGATCGAGATCTTTCGCAAAGGCTTTGTTCGTTGGAAGACTTCTTTTGCGATAATTTCTTGAAGGTCGCCCCAATCGATGGGATCTCCCGAACAAAAGTAAAATGTCTGACCAACGGCTGCCGGGGTTACGGCACAGCGATAAAAACCTTCGCATAAATCCCCAACGCTCACGATACTGAAGGCACTTTTCTGTTTTCCAACAACGATTTTAAGCCCTTGTTTAACGGTTTTAAAGAGATCGAAACTTGGTTCATCTCCGGGTCCAATAACGGTCGGAGGTCGAACAATCACAATTGGGAGCGAAGCCTTATACGGTTCTATAGCGCATTCCATGCGGTGTTTTGAAATTCCATAACGATCGCCTTTAAGCGGTCTCGGAGGATCTTCTTCACAAGCGATCTTGTTGTCTTCTCCGGGCCCGGCCGCTGCGATTGAAGATGTAATCAACAGCCGTTGTAGCTTTGGGTTATTTTCGAGAATGGCCTTACAAAGATTAACGGTGCCATCTACATTTATCCGATCATAATCTTCTTGCCGATTCCCTTTCAGCGCACCCGCAATATTAAAAATCACATCTTTTCCTTGCACATTTTCAAGAAGAGAAGCGTAATCGGTTAAATCGCCATACACAATTTGTATTCTTTCTAACTCCGGATTGAGTGATTTGAACAAGGATAAATTGCTGGTTTTTCGTACCATTGCAAATACGTTTACCTTGTAATCGGTTAATGTTTTGCAGAGATGGGCCCCGACGAAGCCGTTGGCACCCGTAACCAAAGCATTGAAGGCCATTTCGGTTCTCTTTTGAAGTACTTTCCAACGCTTAAATAGTTTTTTCTGTGAACATTTAACGAAAAAGCGCTGAAAAAACCATCATCTCGGCAGATCCGACCAACATATTCTGCGGGAATGCCCTCTCCCATATCATTCATTTTTCAAGTTTATTTAAAAGAAGTGAGGCCCACCGGAACAGCAAGCTGCTTACCCCATAGCTCACTATATAGAGTAAATATTAATAATATATTATATAATTATTCCATATTTTGTGTAATTATGGGTTCGGAAAACCAATCTCATGGAAGATTGCTGAAATTCTTTAAAATCTCGACTGTTGCCGCAACGTTCGTAATTCTCTTTTTATTGATTTCCGGGTTAATTGTTTTAAGAAGAGATATTTCGAATTCAGAATTTGCAGCAATCTTAGGAATAAGCATTCCTTTAATAATCGTTGGGGTGGGGCTCTATTTGGAATCCCAATCGAAAATTAACAAGAATCAAATGATTGCGATGGTGATCATTTCTCTGGTCTTAGCCGTCATCATTGCATTCGCGACGGTGGGCTTTAGTTTCGATCTGAGCATTGAAAATCTTGCAGAGTTCAGGTTCATTTTATTCTCGGTGATGTTCATTTTATCTCTCATTCTCTGCGTTCCTTTGTATTCTTTGATTAAAACCTTAAAGCAACACCGGGATAAAGCAGAAAATTCAGAACGAATTCGCATCGGAATAAGCGCATTTTCTTTGATCGTAGTATTTCTGATGACCGGAATCATCGGAGTCGCAATTAATCAATTATATATCCCGAATGTCCGTCAAGGCGTGGGGTATACTATCGGCCCTTGGGCTACATTCCATGACAACACCGAAAATTCGATAACAATAACCTGGTTAACGAAAGAACAAAATTCAACCGTGATGTTCTACGGCACCGATCCCCTTAATCTGAATCTAAAATACCAGCGCACCGAAAAGGTCTATCTTCATAAAGCGGTTTTAACGGGGCTTTCCCCTAATACAACCTATTACTATCGGATTCCCGAGACTTTTGTGAATGAACATCAGTCCACGCTGTTCAAATTCAAAACGGGGTCGGCAGATACCACTAAATTCAGGTTCGCCGTATTCGGAGATAAACAACCGGTCGACGAGCGCATGCTCGAAACCAATAAAGATGTTATCAACGGAATCATTCAAGGAAATTATGACTTCGCCCTTCAAACCGGAGATTTGGCAAGCGCGGGAACAAGTAAACACGATTGGTATATGGTATTGCAAAGTCTTGGGTTGTTGGGTGCCACCACGCCGCTCCAGATGGCTATCGGAAATCATGATTGGAACGGAATCTCGGGTGCAACCAATTGGAGAGCGCTTTTCAGCTATCCATATCCCAACTCCGAAGGTGCCAATTATTATTCTTTCGATTATGGGAACGCGCATTTCGTGATCATCGATAATTTTGAGATCTTCTATAGAATGAGCGATAGCCAAATAAAATGGATAGAAAAAGATATTTTGGATGCGAAAGCCCGCGGAAAGACTTGGAATTTTGCATTCTTCCACCTCAGCATCTTTACAACCGCAACATCCGGCTTCTACGAAGATCTGAAAATGACCTTGCTGCCTATTTTCGATAAGACGGGCGTTGATGCGGTCTTTTACGGCCATGATCATCATTATGAGTACCTAAATTACACCTACGGCGCGAATGGATTGCTATTCTCTCCGGAACACACATGGAATCACAACCCGGTTCAATATTTCTGCACGGGCGGCGGCGGAGCAAATCTCGAAGTCGATTACGGCGTTCTGGAGATGAAAAATTCGTTATATCAATTAAAATGGTACAACACGGCCACAAGTCAATTTGAAACCCGGTATTATGCGGAACGGGCATGGAATCGATCCCGATATCTCACAAATCCTTCATTTGCAAAGAATTACACACAATACAGCGCGAACGGTGAACATGATGGAAAATATTATTATCATGCGCCCCAAATCGAATCGTATTCCAATTCAACAAGCGAATTCGGGTTTGTATACGGAGAACAGACCTATCAATTCATGGAAATCATCATCGATGGAAATACGTGCACTATCCGGGCACTGTACCCGAATCGACAGCTGATGATGGGCCCCGGAGGTCTCTATCCCCAAGAAATCGTTATCGTGAAGTAAGGACACCGAGTTAGCGACCCCGGAAGCAGATCTCCCCGCAGAACGCTTCATTCGCTTGACGGATGATATTCCATCGGGCTTAAAACGATTTCGCAAAATGGTTCTCTGATACCTTTTATCAGCCCTTTTTTCCGCTTTTTCTTCCATTTCAACATCAAAAAAATTGATTTGGGCGCGGAAATCATCACCAGAATACTTAACAGCGCCATTTCTTGGGTCAAAATTTGATTGTTTTTTATGTTCAACGAGACGGGTTCTTTTCATCGTTATATTTTCATTTTTCATCCTTTTCCTTGGTTTTTTTTACGGAAGAAATTTATAGAGGAACAGCAAACAGAACAACAATGAGCGACAAACAAAATCAAGAGTACTGGGAAGAAATCGGATTCCACAAACCCATTGCGGGCTTTTGGTTTCGGTTCATTTTTATCATCCTCGAAATCATTCTTTATATCTCCATCGCCGCGCCGCTTATCACATATCTTTACCCTTTTCCGGAGAGCTTTGCCTACAAAGACACCGTTTGGGGGCTTCTCCGACTCACTTTTACCGCATTCGATATCGGCACCGCCGGCACCATGGATCGTTTCATTTCCGAAGCCAGAATCAATAACCCGGCCAAGATGATAAAATACATCCAATATTTCATTTGGTATCAGATGACCACGGGCCTCGTTCAAGTCACGGGGATTGCAATTTACGCCTTGTTTTTCGCCACAAAAGCGGGCTTAGCGTTTTTGGTTTGGATCATGCTTTTCACATCGTTGCTCCAATATCCGGGCTTTTTGGGCGTGTTTTCGGGTGTCTTAAACTCATTGCAGCAATACGATAAAAAGACCATCGTGGATTTTACGCAAAATCAGATTATTCAAAATATCACACAAGCGATCTTCATCATAGCGGGTCGAGCCTATGGTGAAACTCATCCGGAAATCGGAATGCTGCTAGGGATCTCTATAGGGGCGATCATCGGCGCATACGCGGACGATTTCATCGGGGTTGTACTTTCCGGCTATTATTTCAAAAAAGTGATGCATATGAAAGGGTTCACCCTTAGAAAATGTTTTACACCGGAGTTCGGAATCGACATCGTTAAGGAATGCTTGGTGTTTGGCTTGAAAACCTCGGCACCATACTTAACCATCGGCATGGTCGACTTTTTCGTTTTGACTCTTTGCCTCCAATACATTCCTCAATACATGTCGTTTGTTGCCCTTTACGGCTTCGCGTCCGGAATCTTGGGATATATGAATTTATCGATTCTGCGGGTCACGCCGCTGTATTCGGAGTCATACAACAACGGAAAGAAAATTTTAGCCCAGAATGTATTAACTCAATCATGGCGATTTGGCGGTCAGATTTTGGGCCTCTTCTTTTCCCTCTTCTTGGTTTTGAATCATATCTTCCCCGAAGTCTTCGAGGCATTAGGATTATACACCTATATGGGGGCCTTACCGTTTATGATTCCGATTATGATTTTCAACGCTATCCACATGTTTATCACCCAAACAAACGATGTGTTGCTCGGTGTGGGCCGACCCAACGTGCTTTTTGTCGGCATATTTCTGGAACAACTCCTCGTAATGATTCTTTATTATGTGTATGTGGTAGTTTTTAAGCTTGCGGGCTCGCTTCCCGGAAT
>CAZUTM010000131.1:0-12816 GCA_964623665.1 uncultured archaeon | reverse complement strand
CTTTACAAATCGTGTTTTCTTGAACATTTACAGGATTTATGGAAATGGTTTCGACATTTGAATTGATGCAAAATTGAATTGATTGACAAGTATCAACGATCGCTTGTATTTCTGAAACAAATGGAGGTTTTAGCAGGATATAAGCCCGCGTTGCCAAATTATATTGGTGAATTCTGTCATTCACCTTTAAAAAGACATTATAATCAAAGGGCTTATTAATTATATTCCTTTGGATGAATTTATTTGCCGATTCCAAGCCGATCCCGAATTCAAGATATTTTTCACCTATGATATCTTTGATCATTTTTAATTTTTGATCTGTGATATACCCGGGTAAAGATTCTATAACGATCTCTTTGATAGTGTCAATTTTAGAGACCTTTTCCAAGATATTCTTCTGTGCATCTTCAGAAATCTCATTGTCATCCAAAAATGAACCCGAATTAAAGATTTTTATGGCAATTTTTTCTTCCTTCAGCTCCAATAGATCCTTGTGTTTATTGATGGCATAATCAAATTGCGCGATGATATCTTGTCCGTTTACCGGCTCTTCAGCACGATCATTATAATATCCGCACATGGTACATCCGCCGGATGCCGATCTTGACCATGCACATCCGTTAGTTTTTAAGATTATACACAGTTCCTTTCCTATGTCGTTTCGCAAGCGGTCAACTTTCGACCATGAAGCGATAGGAATATCTTTTTTTTCACTTTTCTCCAACTTATTCTTTTTTCTGAGCATTTCTCTCTGAAAACATATTTCATCATGAAGATAGGTTATCGGTTCTGATAAATGCAGATTTTTTTCTTTTTCCATGCTTTACTCCCCGCTTACATTCATTTTTTCAACACTATCGCAATAGCGCCATTTCTCATGTTAATTGCATCACGAGCTGCGATGCATAATTCTGCCAATCCAACGTATTCATTATCTGAATTTTCAATGGCCACAAGGTCTCCTGGCTTGAGGTCTAAATTCTTAATTTCTTTCAATATTGGGACAAATATCGTGGTGCCTTTCAACTCTTTTTCCTTAATTATGAGAATATCTCTTCCGATTTCGAAAAGAAGTTTTCCACCTTCGTTGTTTAGCATGATAAAGCCATTATTATGATAAATTCTTCCGATCATCTTTTTTCCCAAGGCATCATATTGCTGGATATCGAGATAATCACCGGATCTTGCTTCTGCAAAATAAATCCCGTTTCCAATCATAAGACTTGGAGAATTTGGACCGAATTGATATTGAGACACCATCGATAATCTTAATTCTTCCCTTGTTTTGAAAGATGCCCGAAGGTTCTTGTTCTTTTGTAAATTGAGATCATTCAGTTCAAAGAACTGACGAATATATTGCGTAAGAGTTTCTAAAGAGGCATCAGATGTTGCTGAATCCCCATTTGATGCCGAATAATGAAATTTAAAATTCAAATCGTTAATCAAAGGGTATATTTGCCCGGATGCAAGATCATTCTTTATCATGGACTCGGTTCGCTGTACTACTTTGAGATATCCACCGGTTACATGCGCGATTACGGGGACACATTTTTTTACTTTTTTCAAATAGTGATACAGGCAATCCGCACTTGTCTGAATTTCTTCTTCACTCCAATCGCCCGTAACCGAGACATTATAATGCGCAGCGGGAAAAATCTCTTCAATATCGCGAGGAACTATCCCTAACGGGGATGTTATTATTATCTCATGAAGAAATACCAATTGATCGGCGTTCGACAAGCCTCTTCGAATCGCCCTTGAAAATTTTTGATGACTTGGTGATTTTGAATAAGGTTTTGTCGCTGAACAAGGCAATAATACGATGACGCGAACTTGATCATCGGGAAAAACATCTCTTTTTATTGTTTCAATGAAATTTACAATTTCTGGTCGAAAATGGGATAAAGATGTGGAGCAAATAACTTCATTGGATGCTATTCTTCTGTATCGGTTTACCATGTTTTTGTCAAGCATTTTATCCATGATTCTGAGGAGTGAGACAAATTCTGGTTTTTTACAAGATTCATTTTCAACAAACTCACGAAATAACCCGTTGTCGAGATGAAAACGAGCTTTAATCAAATAATCTTGGCATTTCCAAATCAAATGTTTCATATTTAACTCGAGAGATGTTTCGGATGCGATTAACGGCCCATTAAGCTTTTTATTTTTTATTAAATCTCGGCAATAAATACAATTACACGAAATATCATTCATTTTATCTATCCAATCCCCACCAAAGTCGGAAATATAGAGACCTTGAGCCGATTGCGAAAGGAGATATCCCATATCAAATCCATCAACCCCTAAATATATTAAAAGCGGAATTGCACCCGGAGGAATTTGGCCACCGAGAACCAAAAGATAATTATAGGGAAGATCGGCCTTAATATTCATAATAAATTCAAAGATTTCATTAAACTCAAAAAGATTTCTATACAAATCTTTAACATAGATTCCTTGAAAAGAAGAATGTTGTGATAAAAACCGAATAATATCCGACATTTTTTCCTTATCGGTTGAAAAATTTACGCCTAATAATTTTATTGTCGCGGAATCTAGCTGCGCTTTGAATTCTGATTCATATAATGCTAGCCGCTTTTGATTTAAGGCACGCTCATATGATAAAAAATATTCTGCACTTTTAGCGGGAGGGGATTCATGAAAAATAACGCAAGACTCAGAAAATTTAATCGGAATAATTTCTTGAATCGAATCAGATATTATCGAATCAATTTTATTAAAAATGTTGTGCATACCCTCTTGTTCCCCATAATTTATCCCAAATATCGAACGATTATGAATGAAAACTGGAGAATCTATGTTTTCTTTCAAGTTATTTATGCTAATAATGCCATATTTCAAGGATTCTGCGGAACTCACTAAATTATCCGAGTTTAAATAGTGATCCTTCAAGGAAGATAAAAATTGATTCGGAATTATAATAAAAGGGGTTGAATAGGTCTTATTTGAAAGATTTAGTTTCCCTCTGCGAGCCAATCCATTTGAATATTTGATTTCAAAAAACGGCTTCATTAATAACGATAAGCAAGCGTACCATTAATTATTTTCGGATTTTTCGTTTCCAGTTTCGGGATGGACTTTATTTAAATATTCTTGAATTTCTTCATCGGTGAATTCGCTGTTCTCATCATCAATTTCATTCTTCGAATCCTCCTTTTTAAATTTCGAGGTCTTGTCTTCTTCATTTAAGAAATCCGGTCTTTTGATTTCTCTGCCCATCGGATTCAATAATTGTTGAATATTTTCATTTTTATATACGGAGGCTGCCAATGCTCGAAGCCCATCTAAGCCTATTGGCTCATTTTCCAAATATTCCGAGGTCCAAACCTTCATATCCTTAAATTCCTCTTTAATCATCTTTAGGTATTTTTGCTGCGATTCGTAAATCGATTTACAAAATTTGCAATGATCAATAGAAGCAGCGTTCAGAAGCCTGTTTATGTGAATACCTTCCACATGAATATACGGAAGCGAAAGATCTCTTGCCCTTTTAGCTTCTTCTGCACTGGGTTTTTCTGCAATTGTGACCAATCGTAATGAACCTATTGATTTCATCAATTGAGAAATCCGTTTTCCCCGCAACTCTAAATTATAAAGATCATCCAACAGCTCGCGAGCAATTTCTCTTTTCTGTTTCTCCTCTTCGGTCTCCTTTTTCAACCATGACAAAGGATTCATCGCCTTCGTGACTTTACGAACCGTTTTCATGAACTTTTGAACTTGTTCAACCATTTGCAAAGTGTATTTTAGTAATTGTTGAATATGATTCTCCGGAATCTCAAAAAGAGAGATCATATTTCCAGTTGGAGGAAAATCGGCCACTATAATATTGAACGGCGTTTGTTTTGAGTCTTTTACATCTAAATTTTCAATCGGATGATCCGCATCCAAAATAGACTGAAAGAATATAGAGTTTTTCAATGCAAGAGGAATTGTTTTTGACGTAAAGGTTTCATCGATAAATTTTTCGAGATCCGGAATCGCCCCGACAATAGGAAAAGATTTAACTAGTTTTCGCGCTTTGGCAGAAAACTCTTTTGTATATTTCTCTGCATATTCATCGGGATCTGGCTCGATCGCCCAAAGATTTTCTGTGATTTGGCAGATCCGATTTCCAATTTCCATTTTAAATAAATCTCCAAGATTATGGGCAATATCAAAAGAAATTAACAGAATTTTCTTATCGGGAAGCTTGTCTGCAATCTGTAAAGCGGTCGCTGCAGAAATGGAACTCTTTCCTACGCCTCCTTTTCCTCCAAAAACAATTAAATGCTCAAGCATATTTTTTCAAAATACGCATTCAAATAAAAAGAAAATCGATTGTTTCTCGGTGTTACTTGCGTAATACGAAAGATTTATTTAGCCTAACTTATATTTAAAGCTTAGGATTAAGCAATTACTAATCCGACAAGAACCGGATTTTCTCCGAGAATCCGAGTTAAAATTCACCCCAATTCGCCATACACCTAATGATTTATATTGCTAGATATGGCGGAATCTCCGGGAAGGGCCCGAGGGATAATTAATCGGTGAAAAGCCAAGATTTGGCACGAAGTAGTACCGAAACCGAGTTTCGGAAAATTATAAATTACATATCAAATGAATTATGCCCGATCGTTTAATCATATAATCGGATTGAAAATCGGGAAACATCCGGATATTGATCAATTGTGAGTTGTATTTATTCAAATCATGATTATAAACATCCAACAAATGAATTACTGTTAAAGACAGTAATCATTCAGATGAACGGTTTGATTGAATGTTCAAATCGTTTCCAATGGTAAAATTATCAATCATCATCTCATTACCCATCATCCTAATCAATGAATCTATGAAGTTGTATCATTATGACGTTTGTATATTTTCAAAAAGAGGATTATCGGGATTGCCCCGCATATCGGAACAGAAAATTGAATGATATATTAAAGAATTCAGGTTTGAAGCACTAATATAGCGTCTGAATTCTTTAAACAATCAAGAAAATACAACTTGATAGATATTACTTGATGAGAATGTGGTCAATATCGGATGTCAAATAAAGGTGATTACATATGACCAGTAAGTACGAAATTGAAACCACAGCCAAGTATCTCATGAAATTGTCATACAACATTGAAGGAGTCGTTGAGGTTCAAGATGTAATCGGTGCACTATTTGGGCAAACCGAAGGATTGATGAATGATCTTGAATTACGCGAACTCCAGAAAAATGGAAGAATTGGCCGAATTAAAGTAGAAAACAATACGGAGAATGGAAAATCATTCGGAATCATTACGATCCCATCAAGTCTCAGCAGAAATGAAACAATCTTACTTGCTGCGGCTCTTGAAAGCGTGGATCGAGTCGGTCCATGTATTGCAGAGATTAAATTGATTGAAATCAAAGATGTTCGACACGCAAAAATGGATAAAATCAAAGAGCGCGCTTTAGAACTCATGAAGAAATGGAAAGAAAATGCACCCGAATCCGGAGCGTTAACGGACGAACTTGCCAAAGAAATCGAACCGAGAGTCATTAAATGGAACGATATCGAAGTTGGACCACTTGCTATCGAGGAAGAAGAAGTAATCTTGGTTGAAGGCAGAGCGGATATCATTAATCTTTTCAGAATCGGTGTTTTGAACACTATAGCAGTTAATGGGGTTAAAATACCTCAAACAATAAGAGATCTTTCCAAAACAAAAAAGATGGGCGCATTTCTTGATGGCGATCGTGGTGGCGACATGATTTTATCAGAATTGTTACAGACCACCAATATTCTTTGGGTAGCAAGAGCACCTAAGGGGAAAGAAGTGGAAAATCTCGAGAGAGATGAACTTAAAATAGCTTTGGATAATAAAATCCCTGTTGAGATCGCAAAAAAACAGCTAGAAGAAGAAATTGCGGCCAGAGCAGCTCAGTTCGCCGAATACAACAAAGAACCAAATAAACGAAAGGTTATCGAGGAAGACTTTGAAGAGATTGTTGATTTGCCAAAATATAATAATTTTGAAGAAACATCGGATGAAGATTTTGAAGATACAAGGCCTCAAGGAAAACAATCTTCATATCAAAATGATGTGGATAATATTTCTCAAAAAAACGGGTACAATCGTAGAAAACAGAACTATAAAAACCAAAATGAGATGAATCAAAATCAGAATCCGAGAAAACAGAGCACACTAAAATATTCCAAGAGACAAATCGACTCGGAAAGGAATGCATCACAAAGGGCATATCAATACAACAAGGAATCAAAACCTTATGAACCGAGAGAGAAACGAAGCAGTCAATCTGAATTTGAAGGAAAAACCAATGATTTCAACAGAAAAAAAAAGTCATTTTCTTCCGAGCGTGCAGTGCCAAAAGTGTCCCAAAAAATCCTTGATTATATCAAAGAAATTAAAGCCTCGAATGAAGGCTACCTCTTGGATGACCAAGAAAACATACATTTAAAGGTTCCAAATACAGAAGTTTTTAACGTGGTCGATGAAAAATGCAAAACAATTATTTTAGATGGCGTAATCGCCCAGAGACTAGTCGACCGAGCTGCTGAGAAGAAAGTTCAAAGAATTTTTGCGGTGAATATAAAACCAACAATAAAAATTCCGGAAGATGCTCAGCTCGAACTCTATAAATTTGAGGATTTTGTTGAATAGAAGAGATATTTTCAATTTTTTTTATTATTCATGTTTTTCTTATTTTACTATAAAAAAATCGTGTGGAGCGCGAGCAATTTCGTTGAATATCGATGCCGAAATCTGAACATGGATAATCATGTTTACCTAATTCGCAAAAACAATTTCTTTTCAGCGGGAGAGATGAAAATTCTCGCGAATAATACTAATTGCAATGAAAAAACACAGCAAAAGTTCAAGTTGCCTTTGTAAATTTTACTATCGAAAAGATGAGCTGAACAATATAAGACAGCCCACCAATGATCGCCATACCGATGAGGCAGATCTTCAATACTTGCGTAAACTCTTTTCTTGTCGGTCTTGTCGCAATAGCGAATATGCGTTTGGAATTTAAAATGAATGTCTCAAATTTATTACTTCTAACAGCCATGTTCCCACCGTTTAAAACGTTATGATTAAAAGATAGCGGTTATTCAAAAAGTTTCTGGAGAATCCACTCGGAATTAAAGGGTATTAAATCATCGTATCCTTGGCCAACACCCATGAAGATGATCGGTTTTTTAGTAATATATGCGATTGAAAGGGCCGCACCTCCATTTGTATCAGCATCAAGTTTTGTTATTATTGAGGCATCTATCCCGATTTCTTCATTGAATTTTTCTGCTTGAAAGATCACATCATTTCCCGCAAAGGCATCTCCCACAAAAATAGTTAAATCTGGATTTGCCGTCTTTTTTATTTTTTTTAATTCCACAAGCAGGTTTTTGTTTGTGACTTGCCGGCCCGAAGTATCTATAACAGCGCAGTCAAACTTCTTAGCTCTTGCAGAGTCGATGGTATCGAATGCGATGGATGCAGGGTCGGCGTTGTACTGACCTTTAATAATACGAACATTAAGGTTTTTCATGTGTTTTTCCAATTGCTCGATCGCACCCGCTCTGAAAGTGTCGGCAGCGCCCACCATTACAGTTAATGAATTTTTCATGAGATAATTACATAATTTTGCAATTGATGTGGTTTTTCCGGTTCCATTGACACCTAAAACGAGGATCACATATGGTTTTTCTTTTTTATTTTTGATTTCTTGGAGAATATTTCTTTGTTTTGCACAGTTGAGAATATTGGAGGCCGCCTTATGAAGCGTCTCTTCAAGGACTTTCTTTTTTGAAAATAACCCTACTTTAACACCTTTTAATTCCGTTTTAACCTCATTAATAATTTTATCGGCAACATCAAACCCGACATCCGCCTTAATTAAAGTTATCTTAAGTTCGTCCAAGGTCTCATCCATATTTTCCTCGGTTAGAGTCTTTTTAAAAATATTTTTGAGCCCGCTCTTCAAATTCTCAAACATTTTTAACCTAACTCGCTTTGGGTATATTTTTTTATAATTTAATTTAAAAGTAAAAAAAAATTATTGCTTTTTACCAGCGGATTGCATCTGGGCATCTAAGCTTTTTCCCATACTGCGGTAAATCGCATCAACAGTTGGTTTTATTTGGACTAATCTTGATTCTGATTCTTCCATTTCTTCTTCAATTTTCTTTTTTACTTCACTCATATTCGTAATTGCGGTGTCCAAATAATCGATTGCACCATCAATAGATTTTTCAACCGTATATCCCGACCCAAGATTCACCATCACCTTATCTACATCTGCAAGTTTCGACTTAATATACACCGTTCCAATAGGAACGATGAGTTCATGCCCGGCATCTTTATTTTTCAAGCCGGAAATCGTAGCCTTTGAGATATTAAACATTTGAATTTGTTGAGAAACCATATTTTTTTGTTGTTCAAGCGAATTCAATTGATCTTGAAGCATTTGGTAGGTATATAACAACGTTTCAACATCTTCTCGAGTTAAACTAGGCCGGGTTGCTTTTTCTGCCACGGTTTTATTCACCATTTACATGTTTTTCGATGTGAGTGTTCATTAAATTGATAGATTGATCATTTGGAACAACATTTATCGATTCAATGTGGATTTTTCTTCTTAATATTCCTTGTGATCCTACTATCGTGTAAACTTGCTCCAAGGCTGTTTTTTCTTTTACCGCACGAACATCATGAGTGAATGAAATTTTCTGGTGGTTTTTTAGATAAGTACCTTTTACTCTAAATGTGCGAACGCTCATAGGCTTTGAAATTAATTGTTGTTTTTATTTTTTTTGAAAAATGGCAGAAAAAATTTTATTGAGTTTTTAGTTGGATTTCGAAAAACTCTTCAAGGATTTCACTTGATTTTACATTATGTTAAGAATTTCTGAGAATCTTTGGGCTTCTGGGCCCGTGGTTTCTTTGCCAAACAATCCACCAAAATCATTTACAACCGCACCCGATCTTAAATATGGATCTCCGCAATTGATCGTTGATACATCTACAGACACTTTCAAGGCATCTTGGATAGCTTCAATATGTCGATCATGTGTTAGTGGATGGCATAAGCATCCATGCGAATTTGCAACCATACATGAACCTGGAATATTCAATTTGGCAATATCTAAAATCACATTCGATTCTATTCCAAGAATATCCATAATCTCGCTTGCTTTATCTTTTATGAGGGGGGAGATCACCGCACCTTTGTCATTGGCGCAAATTAAATTTCCGAATGCATTATTTTGAGATTCTATTACTCCGATTTTCATCTTTTTTCCCATAGTTTGAGTAATTAAATCTAATTCTTCATCTTTTATTATCGAAGGGACAATAACCCCTTTATTATTCATACATAGATAGGAGCCCAGTAGGTAAGAATGATTAATCGTTAATTCTATTTTCTGAATTTTATGTTCCGAAGGCGAAAGCGTATCAACAAGAGGATCCATCTTATGTTTTAAATTTGGAGGAACCAAAAAGAACATATTATTTGCATTGAGATATACCCCGATATTGATGGAACCCACAATGGAAGTTTTCAATAAACGCGTTGTTGTGCTCATTTTTCTCACTACCATAAATAAAAAGTTTTTATTGAATTTTAATTCTTTGATTTGCTCAGTGCGAATTAAGGAAGAAAAAATGAAATTGGGAATGAAATCTAATCGAGAAATACCCGAACGATTCCATCCTTGGATTTTGTTGTTCTTACTTTGATTTTCCTCGGGGGTTTTCGAATTCCTCGACCCCAGATTTTTTTATTAACATCAGGGTGAACATAAATCGAATCTTCAGTTTCGGCTTTCATGTGTCTTCCAATAAATTGCTTTAACACAATAATTGCCTTTTTAGCCCTTCGTTGTCTCGGTTTTGTTCCAACACCTTCTTTGTAAAGATTAATCGTATATTTTCTTTCGGTTTCGATCTCTTCTTCGAATTCTTGCGCTTCCTTTTCACGAATATCTTTTTCAACTTGTGTTAGTTCTTCTTCTCCGAGTTCTTCTTTTGCGAAAGCCTTCTCAACGACTTCTGCTTCCTTAGCCTTATCTTCAGCTTTCGGTGCTTCTGTTGCCGGAGCAGCCGGTGTTTCTTCGGCATTTTCCTGTACAACAACTTTCTTCTTTGCCATTTTCATCACCTTAGGTCATATTGCGTTTAACCCGGAGTTTAAACTTTCAGACTGCTGGATCTCCAGTGTCTTCGAGAGAAAGGACTGGTTCTTACCGTTCCCTTCGTTCTCATTACGATCCAAGTCGGAATATTTTCGCTCTGTTGACCGCGCTTGACCAATCTCCGTTTTTTCGGCATTTGCTTATATTTAGCCATACAAATCACTTTTCAGTTTGGTTTATTTAAATTTGATTTTGAAATCTCTCTGTTGAGAGCTTTGTAATTGCTTCAGAATTTCTTTGAATTGTTCATCGCTCAATGGGATGTGTCCAGTTAAGCGACCAGCACTAAAGAGTTGAATAAGTTGCATTTCTACATTTGATGCAAATTCCGGTTTTGCGAGTTTTATTGTGTTCAATCTTGATCTTGCATCTGCATCTAAAATTCGCATCATCAGCATTTCCTTTTGACGTTCTAATTCTTGCTGATATTGCGCTTGTTGAATTGCTTGATTCATCGATTCATTTGCGTTTTCTTGTTGCATCTTCCGCAATCTCGCTTCACGCAAGCGCGCCAACTCTTCATCTTCGCTCATGAATCAACACCTACCAATACTTTTTTATTAATTTATCCCAATTCAAATCTGTTTTGAAACAATCAACGACATCATCAATATGTTGATATGATTAAGCGACCGCTTAAACTCGATTTTGAGCTTTAGCGATTTCGGTGGCGGTTTTATCCAGGAGCGAACGACCTTTTGCAGATAAAATTCGTCCTTCTTTTTTGTAAATCTCTACAAGTCCAGCTTTTTGAAGCTGTTGCAAGCATCGTCGAATTATTGCACCAGATGCCAAGTGAGTATGAGATTTTCGGGTATCTTTGACCTTGCGGCCACCGTAAGCCTTTCGTAGCTCTTTCATACCAACGGGCCCATTATATAGCTTTCTTAAAAGTGACGCACACCTAATGAACCAGAAATCGGGATTAACCGGAGGAAGTTCTTTGAAATGCGCCGTCTTAAGGAATTCTATACCCTCGGGCTTTTTTACCTCAGGATATGATTGCTTTAAGATAGAAGCGACTTTGGCAATTAAATCCTGTGGATACACGTCATAAATGTTCAAACAGCTACTCACCTTGAACTGTAATAAAAAACATGAAATTTTGTTTAAATCTTGCGTTTTTTTCTTCCTCAAATTGCACTACCAAAAACAAAGAATCAAAGAATTCTTAACCCCAAATCTATTTTCGAGTAATATATTTTTCAATGGTATTGAATCAAACAGAATTCACCAATGAATATGAAGTTTCAAGAATCGCGATAAAAAATCGAAAAATCTATATAGAACAAATCTTTTCCATTCATTATGAAAGAGCTATTCGAGCAAGTGAGAGAAGGAAATCCTCTGGTCTTTATCGGCAAAGAGAAATTAAACGAGAACGTAATAAACCATGTAAATGAAATGCTGAAAAAGAAAAAAATTATTAAATTGAAATTTCAAAAATCGGTGCAAGATAAACGAGAGATGTATGAGATTATTATGGAATTATCAATTAAAACTAAATCATTTTGCTTGGATCACAGGGGTCATGTGTTTATTCTATCGAAGAAATTAATACCCGCCATCCATCAACCCAAAAAATTTGATAAAGATATGTATTTGAAGAATAAAGAAGAAGGAATTGAAATATTCAAGGATAAGCAAGAAGATTTAGAGAGCGATGATAATATAGAAGAAAAGGATGAAACATAATAAATATTTGAATATAAAAGGAGGCTAAAACATGGGAAACAAACAGCATTTTTTTAACAAAAAAAAAAGGAAAGAAATCGATTATCTGCAGCAAATCTCCAGCAACCGGGTGGAATTCCTCATGAAACAAGCATTATTGGTGTTTCCCAAAAACAAAGATCTTGCAAATAGATATGTATTATTAAGCCGAAAAATCGCTCAAGGTGCTAAGATTTCTGTTCCTCGAGAATATAAAATTTATATCTGTAGAGGCTGTAAAAAATTGATCGTGCCGGGATATAATTGCTATTTTAGAATACGATCCCTAAAAGGGCAAGGATCTCATTTAACCACAACATGTTTGGAATGTGGAAAGAGAATGCGACGGTATTTTAAGAAAAAGAGCGTTGTCCGGGTAAAAAAATTAAGAAAGAAGAATATAGAAATTGGAGAAAAAAATCAAAATAAAGTAGAAAATTCTGAATTGGTGTAATAAATGAACGAAGAAATACAAAAAAGGAATGCTAAAAGAGTAATCATCTTGATTGCACATTCCGGGCTTGAAATTATTCCGAAAGAGATTATTGCCCACCCCCAATGTCAAAGGAGTATTGAAATATTTAACAACAGCGGAAGAATCTTGGACGCAGCAATTCATCACTCCGCAATGGAATCATTAAAAAATAAAGATCAAAGAGGCAGACCCGATATTTTACAAATCGGATTATTACTCATATTAAATTCACCCTTAGCCCAAGAAAATCTATTGGATGTTTATTTTTCGATTCAAGATGGAAAACATTTCAAGGTTTCGCCGCAGACACGAATTCCAAGAGAAGGAAATCGCTTTAAGGGTCTAATGTTCCAACTTTTAAATGAAGGACACATCCCTCAAGAAAAACCTTTCTTTATCGAAAAAATTGCGGATACATTTGAAGCGTTTT
>CAZUTM010000130.1:9989-12947 GCA_964623665.1 uncultured archaeon | reverse complement strand
GACGGAAAACATCAGCATCTCCCGATTACCCCGAGCAAAAGCGCTTTCGATTTCAAAATAATAATTACATGAAGTATAAGAAGATAAACTATGGGTGAAATAACCCTCCTCAAAGGCTTGATCCATGATGTCTGCAAGCCGTGCCTTTTCATCGTTTCCCAACGCCGAGATGGGATAAGTTAAAAATGCAATGGGACCAATTTTTCGGTGAAAATAAGATAAAGCAATTGCAATTTTCATGGGAATCACGATTCTTTGAGGTATATATAACATATCGCAGAGAGCGCATAAAAACTCTTGCCCTCTGTAATTGGCCTACAAAAGATATATTAAATGAATATTCTTTTAGGAGATTATCGGGTCATTGTTGTGGTGTGATAAGAATATGCCCATTAAATTGATTGCTTTTGATTTGGATGATACATTGTTTAATGCAACTTTGCTTGTCGAGAAAGCGAGAATTGCCGGACTTGAGATGATGCGAGAATTCGGGTTTCCTTTGACCGTTGAGCAAGCATTGCCGATATTACAAGAAGTTGTTAATGAATTCGGGAGCAATTCGGAAAATCATTATGATTTCTTTTTAGAAAAGCTCAAACATCATCCCGATTATCGTATTCATAACCTAAATGAGAATATGCTGGTCGCAGCGGGCATTATGGGCTACCACAGAGAAAAAGTTAAGCACTTCAAATTATTCAAAGATGTTCGTTCAAACATAGAAAAATTAAGAAGTAAAGGCTATATCACTGCATTAATCTCCGATGGCGTTCCGAAAAAGCAATATGAAAAAATATTGAGGCTGAAAATTGAGGCTCTCTTTGATGCTATTATAATTTCGGACGAAGTGGGTATCCGGAAACCAAATCCGCTTCTCTTTCGGTATTGTTTGGATCGATGCGGAGTTCAACCGAATGAAGCTATATATATCGGAGATCGCTTGGATCGTGATATCGAACCCGCAATAAAATTGGGAATGTACGGCATACTGATTCACAGGGGTGGAAAATGGGATCCTAATGTTACAAAGGCGAAATCATCGATCCGGCCATCCTTTCATATTCATTCTTTAACGGAATTATGGAAAATCATCGAAAACATCGATAAAGGATTAGATGCAAATCAGTCCGATATTGTTCAAAAAGAAGGAGGCATCGAAAATGGGTAAAAATAAACAACAGCAAAAAGGAACCGAAGAAAAGGATAAAGGCTCATCCGGAAAATCCGGGGGTGCGCCTATTAAAGGGGCAAAGATGAAAGCAAGCCACATCGTGGTTCCAAAACTTTCACAAGCACAACAGATTTATGATAAATTGCAAGCCGGTGAAAAATTTGAGGATCTTGCCCTTCGATTCTCGAATTGTCCAAGCAAAAAGCGGGGCGGCAATTTAGGTGAATTCACCAAAGGAATGTTTCACAATGAATTTTGGGATGCATGCGCGAAACTTAGAATCGGAGAGATCTCCGAACCCGTGAAAAGTCCTTCGGGGTATCACATCATAAAGCGAACCGGCTAAACGCAACGGTCTTTTCTCTCGATTATTTTTAAGATGCTTTTTTGGAGAATGTCTCATGAAAACGCTCACTTTAGGCTTGATGCAGAACCGCGTGCTGAAAGAAAACGTCCAAAATTATGAAAATCTTGAATCTATGATACGAGGAACTCTTCAAGTGCATTCAGTTGATTTATTTTTGCTTCCCGAACATTGGTATTTCATCGATGTCACCTCAAAAGATTTTTTGAAGAATGTGCAAGAGAAACGGGGTGAATACTACCATTTTTGCAGATCTCTAAGCGAAAAATATCATGTATCATTGGTATCGGGGGCAATATGGGAATATGAACCCGAATTCAAGAAACCCGTTGTAAATGCTTATTATTTTGACTCGGAAGGAAAAGAACGATTCTGCCAAAAAAAGATCCATCTTTATGCATTCGAAAAAGCGATGTTTGATAAAGGTTCCGAATTGATTATATATCGAGATTCTCATTTGGACATCTCTTTTTCGATTTTGATATGTTTTGATATTGCGTTTTACGAAACCCCTCGATTAGCAACGCTCAATGGTGCAGAATTGTTGTTATCTCCAACTCTAATAAGAGATACCGGGTTGGAAAATTGGGATATTTATCTAAAAGCGAGGGCCTTAGAAAATCGGATTCCTGTTGCCGCATGCAATTCGGTCTTTGAACTTATGGATCGCAAATACCTCGGGAAATCCAAGATCATCGGTTTCAAAGAAGGTAGCGAATCACCATTGATTTTGGATGTAAAAGAAGCGGGATCGGGCAATGAAGTCCTTGTTTCTGCCCTCAATATCGAATTTCCATCCAAAATTCGAAAAAATCGGTTAGAAGAAGCCATCGACACAAGTTCTATTAATATAACTAAGATCTAGCCGTGTTTTCGCTTTCTATCTTGCATCCGGCTTTTTCGAATGTTAGTATTTGAGATCAGGCCAGAGTTCTAACACGGGATTTCTCACAAAATCTCTTGTGTAAAAATCTTTGTCTACAATGTCTCCATTGAACACTACAATGTCAAGATCGATGGTTCTTGGGCCATATTTATTTTCGGTTCTGATTCTTCCCAATTTTGCTTCAATTTCTTTTAAGTCCTTTTTCAACTCATGCATAGATAGCGATGTGGTTAATAAAAAAGCCCCGTTTACAAAATTGGGTTGATCCAGATAACCCATCGGCTTTGTTTCGATCATGGTTGATTTTTTGACTATGCCGAATTTGATTTCTAATTCCCGAAATGCTTTTTCAATATTCTCATGCGGGTTGATATTTGAGCCGACACCGATTGCAACTTTGTTTGTTTTCAAAGGTTTATTTATATCTTTAGCTGTGTTCATTGTATAAAGCCCTTCTTTGAAGATTTGTTCGTTTTTCATTTTGATTTTCGTTTTTCAATCGTAATGGAAACCGAATCGGCAAAACGTATGGCATGG
>CAZUTM010000130.1:0-9979 GCA_964623665.1 uncultured archaeon | reverse complement strand
TGGGGCTTTTCTACCTTCACTTTCACCCATTCGACCAACTCGGAGGAATTTAAGGCTATTTGAAGGATTTCGTTGCATAATTTTTCGAGTAAGTAAAATGATGAGTTTTCAACGAGATCGATGGTTTTTTTGGTTAATGCACGATAGTTGATGGTATCCTCGATGTTATCTGAAATCGCTGCTTTATCTGCGTTAAATTCTATCCATATATTTATCCGGACATCTTGTTTTTTTTCTCGCTCTGCATCGTTTATTCCGATAATGGTTCGCAAAAACAAATTCTCAATGTGGATTATCGCCATAAGCAAGAGATGCATTTCATGGTTTAAAAACACATCGGATGAACAGAGTTCTCTATGGTAATGGCTTGTTCGGTGAAATTATTTTTTTTGGTATTTTAATCAAAATTGATCTTTCATTTCTCCTTTACATTTATTTTGTAAATCAAATATTGAATTTCAATAGAGCAAAAAATTAAATCATAATAAGATATAAATGTAAACTCCTTTTTACTTTAATTAATTCTGCTATGTCAAATTTTTTCATTTAGTTAAATGAATAATTAACGATATATTTAAATATGATGCAACTTGCAACTTGCGAATCGTTTTGGCTTGCGAATCGTTTTGGCTTTAGATCTCTCTTTTTGGGACCTGCATGCAAAGTTCAAACCATTATCGAAAAAAGGGCAAAGGGCATTCCCAAAGAATATTCACGTGGAATTCTGAACGTGGAAAACTTTGTTTACCGAATCTTTTTTTCGGTCTTTTTTTTGTTTGAACGTTCACATGATGTTCACGTGTTGGCCACCGTCAACGAAAATAATTTGGCCATTGAGATACAGGTTATCAAGAAAAATTTCGAATGCTTTTACGATATCTTCTTCAGACCCCCATTTTTGAAGCGGGATAGTGGGGAGTAAATAGGATATCGAATCCCATGTTTTCCCCGGTGGAGGAAGCACGGCCCCGGGTGCGATTGCATTAACCCTGATTCGAGGTGCCAATTCTTTAGCAAGCATCTCCGTTAGATCCTTAAGCGATTTTTTGAACAATGAATAAACAAAATGATCGGTTTTGTTTTTGGTGATTCTGGAATCAAGAAAATTGATGATTAACCCTTCGGAAACGATATTTGCAAATTGTTGGCATAAAAAGAATGGGGCCGTGAGGTTTGTAGTTAAGATTTTATTGTAGAATTCAAGGCTCACATTCTTAAAATTATCTTCTTCGAAAATTGAAGCGGAATTAACCAAGATATTAAGATCCGGAAAGATTTTTTGCGTTTTTTTAACCAAATCTAAAAATTCATCAGGATTGGATAAGTCCGCTTTGATGATTTCGACCTTTATTGAAGGATGTTTTTTTAATAATTCCTTTTTCAAAGATTCCGCTTCATTTTCTGAAGAATTATAATGGATCATCACGTTAATTCCGCGTTCCGCGCACTTTAAAGCGATAGCCTTTCCCAGTCGTTTAGCAGCCCCGGTTATCAAAGCCGTAGTCAAATTCATCATCCTTCTTTTTATTTGGTTATTTTGAATTAATGAAAAAAACAAATTGATGGAGATCAGTGTAAAATCAAGTTAAGAAATTCATCTCTGGTTTTATGATCTGAGCGAAATACTCCAATCATATATGATGTTTTCATATGGGAATTCTGTTTTTCAACACCCCGCATCATCATGCAAAGGTGATTCGCTTCAATAACAACGCCGACCCCGTGCGCTTTTGTATATTGCATAATCGTATCTCCTATTTGTTTTGTCAAGCGCTCTTGTATTTGCAATCTTCTTGCGAACGCATCCACGATTCGTGCAATTTTAGATAACCCCAATACCTTTCCATTTGGGATATATGCAACATGCGCTTTTCCGTAGAAGGGAAGCATATGATGCTCACAAAGCGAGTATAATTCAATATCTTTAACGATAATCATTTCATCGGCTTCAGATTCAAAAAGGGCACCGTTGATGAGTTCTTCAATATTAACCGTGTAACCTTTTGTGATAAACTCAAAGGCTTTTGCTGCTCTTTGAGGCGTCTTCAAGAGACCTTCACGATTGGGATCTTCACCGATTGCCTCGAGAATTTTTCGGAAATATGTTTCCATATCTTTCCTATGTTCGCAATTGATTAAAATATTTTACTTTCAATTCTCTTTGATTATCCATATTTCATTTATTTCTTATTTGTGTTTGTATTTTTTAGTTTTTTTTCCGATTGGTGGTTGATACACACATAATATACAGATGTTCTCTTTGTGCTAAGCGCAGTTATAGAAGCAGCACTATTGGTATCGATTAGGGAAGAAAAATGGAGCTCGTTGATTTTTACGTGTTGAAAGATGGCTTACCCATCTTTTCGAAGGAAGAAAACCGGAGAAGTGAAGAATCTTGTCGCGAATACAATGATCAATTGACCATGATCAGCGGTTTTTTATGTGCGGTGTCCTCATTTGCATCGAATTTAGGCCGATTCGGGTCGATGCGCGAGCTCAGCATGAGTGAAAATGTAAAAATCACGTTTCACAAAGAGCAACTTCGAAATAGCGAGTTGTTATTCGTCTTAATCACCAAAAACTCCGATTCTCAAGAGGTTAATCGACGTTTATTGACGAAACTTGCCGGATCTTTTGCTTTCAAGTTCAGAAAAGAGTTATTAGAGCCTTGGAATGGAGATGTCGAACGATTTAGCGGTTTCTACAATGAGATGATGCGGGATTATGAGTCTTTCATGCACGATATGAGGATTCGTGAGCATATTTTGTATTTAAAACAGCGCGAGATTCTGAGCAAACAATTGAACCGTTTTGATTCTTCAAAAACCATGGGTTCAAATCATTCGTATTTTCAAGAAAAACAAAGCGATCAGAAGCTGCAATATGAGTCTCAAATAAGCCGGATCGTTCCTGTTGCGAAGGTGGAAGACTCTTCAATCGTTGAGGCGTTATCGCTTTCAAGATTATCGGTCGAGGTATTTGAAAAAATTGATGGGAATAAAACGATTCAAGAAATTGCACAAGAAACAAGTCTTTCGGTTCAAGAAGTGTTTAATTTTTGCAAGTCGTTTGTTAAATCAGGTTTTATTGTGTTTACACAATAAGAAACATCGTTAATAATATGAAAATGGTGAAAGGATATACATAAAAAAAGTAGGGCAACGGGCAATCCCGCAGAATATACACGCTTAAATCCGAACGTGGATAATTCGGTCAACGAAAACGTTTTTTCGGGTTTTTATGTTTATAATTATGTCGACCCAATCTTCTTTTTCGTTTTATGTTTATGCTGTTTTTCAAAATAACTTTGGGAATATTCTTGCATAATCAACCGCCATTACGTGGATGCCTTGAACAAAGCCTTTGGATTTCAATTCTTTGATGAGTGGTTTGAAGAATTCAGCATTTAATTCATCGTATTTTTCTTTTCTTTGGTTTTTATCTGTGAAATTATCTTCGATATACTTGAACTTTTCCAACAACTCTTTTGGGACTTTAACGCCCGGGACATATTTATCGAAATCATGAGCCGTTCGATAATTTTTCATCGGGAAAATCCCCGCAATGATGGGTATGTTAAGTTTTTTCAGTTCTGCGAGGAAAGGTTCAACTTTTGCAACGTCGTAGATTACTTGCGTTTGTATAAAATCAACACCGAGCGAACTTTTTCTTTTCATTTTCATGAGTTCTGCTTCCGGGTGAGTGGAATTCGGATTTGTTCCAATTCCAATGGTAAAATTGATGTTTTTTCCTTCCGGAACTTCGATTTTTACTCCAAATGCGGTATTTTTCGTACGAATTTCATTGATAAGGGAAACCAATTGGGCGCTATCCAAATCGAATACTGGTCTTGCTTGGGGCATATCTCCAAGACTGCTGTGATCTCCGGTGATAGCAAGAATGTTTTCTATGCCGAAGGTCGCAGCACTCACCAAATTGGAAACGATAGATAATCGATTGAAATCTCGACATGTGATTTGGTAGATGAGGTCAATGTCGGATCGCTGTTTTACATATATCGAGGAAGCCAAAGCGGATGCTCGTGAAAATGAGCCGGGATTATCGGTTATATTTGCCGCATCTACATATTTTTTCAGAGTTTCGGCTTCCTTAACCAGCGGGTCCAGATCAATGGTTAGTTTAGGTTCCAATTCGCCGGTAATTACGAACTCTTTCGCTTTTAATTTTTGAGATAGTTTGCTCATCGTTTCAATACAACCTCCTTTTTGTTTGCTTCTCTCCAATCCCTCGGTTCACGATATTTTACAAAGAGATCCAATCGGTTCATTTTTTTAAGTTTATTGTAAATTAAGATCCAAGCGCAGTCGTATTGATAATTTCCCACTTCGCATTTTCCGTCGATAGGACCTCCGCAAGGCCCATTTAGCATCTTTTTTGCGCATCGTGTATATGGACATATCCCTCCGGTTTCGTTTAAGACACAGTCTCCGCATCCTTGACAATAATCAAGATATTTGTCCAATCTCACGGTTTGAGCTACAAATTCTGTGTTTGTAGTGACAATCAAGGGTTTTTCGGTGATTTCTGCTAAGGTTTGGGCGCCGACTCCGCAAGATAATGTCATGATTGCATCGGCAGCATCAATTTCCGTTTTTAGTTTCTTAATACTATTCTTGACGATGCGCTTATCGCATGGCTCATCCAAGACCATCGATCCCAGAACTTTAATATTGATGTTTTGCAATTTTTCGGCCGTTCTCTTGACGCCTTCAGTGCCTCCGGTCCCGCATTTTGCTGCGCATTCTCCACATCCGACAAGCACTACAGATTTGATATTGAGTTCTTTGATGGCCTTTTCGATTTCAGACCACTCTTTTTCTGTTGTTAAAATCATATAGTTTTGGTAAGCGCGGATTGCCAAAAAAGATTTCGAGCGATTGATACAAGCGGTTGTTTTATATATTTTTCCGCTTTTTCTGATTTGGGCTGTTTCGGTTTGGCGTTCAAAATATTCATTAAAGGGATCGTTCAAGGCGTTGGTTTCCGACCCTACATTTTTCGGATTGCAAAGAAATTTGGTATCGTTGGTCGGATTCAAAATCAAGGCAATCAAGGGGTTTCTATAGTCGGACGATTTTTCGCCATAGATTCTGAACAAGAGCGTGATTTTCTGAATAAATTTGTGGAGGCAGTCCATGCGAATAAGCCGGACATTTCGTTCATCGAATCAATTGAAGCAACGATTATCTCGGATGAATTGATAGAAAGCCAGACTTTAGAGATTCTTCCTTCGGTAACACAATCCGATTTAGCCAAAGGATTGGTATTACCGCCGGATGTTGGGATATGCGATAAATGTTTGGAGGATTTTTGGAATCCAGAAAATCCGAGATATTATAAATATCCGTTTATAGCATGTGCCGAGTGCGGACCCCGTTTCTCCACGGTTCGCGCACTTCCGTATGATCGGGAGCGAACCACCATGGATGTTTTTCCATTATGCGGAAATCCGTTGAATTTGGAAAAGGACTCTTGTTTATATGAATATTTAGATGCGAATAACCGGAGATTTCACGCACAAACCTTTTCTTGTTCAAAATGCGGGCCCCAATATGTCGAATCCGTTTCGATTGCAAGTTCATTTATTCAACAAGGAAAAATAATCGCGGTAAAAGGCGTCGGCGGAGTTCATCTTGTCTGTTCGGCACTTAATACCAATGCCATCGGATTATTACGGTCGAGGAAGAAAAAGCGACAATTCAAACCTTTCGCTATTATGTATCCTTCGATAAAGGAATTGGTCGAGTCAAAGCAATTTATTATATCCGATTATGAAAAACAATTGCTTCAATCATTCAGAAGACCGATAGTATTACTGAAAAAGTCAAAGTCGTACAATTTACCCGAATCAATTGCACCGGGGCTCCCGAATGTGGGCGTGATGCTCCCATACGCGGGTATACATTATTTGCTATTTTCCGAAATCGGGAATATTCCTTTGGTTTATACGAGCGGAAATCCTTCGAATATTCCGATGGCAATCAAAAATGAGGAAATTAAAGAGATGTTATCCGGGATTGTCGATTCCTTTTTATTACATAACCGAGATATCTACCAACGCATAGATGATTCGGTTCTCCGCGTTGTGTGCAATAAGCTAACGTTTATCCGTCGCTCCCGAGGTTATGTTCCTGAATATGTTCCTTTGCCGTTCCATACCGATGATGTTCTTATGGCATGTGGTGGAGAAGAAAATTCCACCGGTGCGGTGCTCTGCAATTCCAGAATCTTTCAGACTCAGCATATCGGAACGATAACGACCCAAGAAACCCGAGATTTTTTGCAGCAAGCAATATTCCACCTTATACAATTACTGGGAATAGACCCGAAGAGTATATCGGCCGTAGGCCATGACCTCCATCCGAGTTTCCTTTCAAATGACCTTGCCAAAGAATTCAATATAAGATATCATTCCGATCTGCATCAAATACAACATCATCATGCCCATCATGCATCATTAATGATAGATTCCAAATGTTCCCTTGAGGAAAAAATATGCTCGATCGCGGTTGATGGCGTCGGGTTCGGATCGGATGGAACAAGTTGGGGCGGTGAAGTTTTGGTCGGAAGTTATGATTCGGTGGAGCGAATGGGCGGACTTTTTCGTGTGCCGATGATCGGTGGAGATCGATGTGCGATATATCCGGCACGCATGCTGGCTTGTTTTCTCCTCTCGGGAATTTCCAAAGATGAGGCAAGTGTTCTTTTAGAAACATGGAATGTAAAGAATCATCTCGAATTTAAAGAAAAAGAATTGGAATATATCATCGACCAATTCGATGATATCGGGAAATTAAAATCGGATCATCTCCTTTGCAGCTCTGCGGGCCGGTTCTTGGATGCCGTCGCATCTCTCCTTGATATCTGCCAGTATCGAACCTATCGGGGAGAACCTGCTATGCGACTCGAAGGTTTCGCAATAGATGGTCTGAATATTGCCGGCTTCGATATCGAAAAGTTCATCGAAGGATCCACCCTTCGCACAGATAACATCATCAAGACTATTGCTACGAATTATTTGTCCAATTACCCCAAAAAAGATATTGCATATACCATCTTATATCAGTTGGGAAAAGGCCTTATGCTCATCGCGCTAAAGGTCTGCAAAACCCGCGGCGTCTGTAAAATCGGCTGTACGGGAGGAGTCGCAATTAATGAGATTTTCATGGAAGGGGCCATGGATGCGTTTGAGGAACATCGAATGGATGGTTTGGAATTTTTACAGCACGAAAGAGTCGCTCCGGGGGATGCGGGGATTAGTATTGGACAAATAGGGGTTATGGCTGCAAAAAGGGCGTTGAAGAAAACATATGCCTGAAACGTTTTTTAAATAAAATCAAAAAGTTTTTTTTTGATTCGATTCTTTTAAAAATATGGATACAGCCCAAGCGTGCAAAGAAATCCAGAATAAATTTCATATAATCGGCAGAGAAAATGAATTGAATCTTTTAATTCTTGCGATAAATGCGGGAAAACATATTTTAATTGAAGGGGAAGTCGGAGTCGGAAAGACCACCATCGCCAAAGCAATCGCTGAATATAATTGCGCGAATTTTTATCGTGTTGATGGAACCGAAGACACTTTTTCACACACGCTTGTAGGCTATTATGACCCTCCGGTTGTGATTGCAAAAGGGTATACCGAAGAATCCTTTATCTACGGCCCGCTATCAAAAGCCATGATGGAAGGTGGGATGTTATTTATCAATGAATTGAATCGAATGCCCGAATCTACTCAAAATATTTTGTTGACAGCGTTAGACGAGAATATTTTAGCCATTCCTAAATTAAAATCCATCAAAGGAGATTCCAAATTTAGAATCATTGCGACACAAAATCCGCAAGCGCATGTAGGGACCACGGCGGTCGGCGAAGCTCTGAAAGATCGGTTCGTTTGGCTTCATTTGGATTATCAACCCGAAGCGGAAGAGGTTGAAATAACACTACAAAAAATGACCGAAAAAAACCCGGAAAACAAGAAAATCGCTCAAATCGCCGTTAAAATTGTCCGCGAAACCCGAAGATCCGACAAACTCAGAAGAGGATCGTCGATCCGTGGTGCAATCGATATGGCGCAAATGCTCCAATTCTCGACCACGCTTACTCCAACCGATTGGGTAAAAGTCGGAAAAATGGCGCTGATCACAAAGGTAGAAGTGCAAGACGCCGTTGATGAGCCGGTTGAAACGATTATCGAGAAAATCATAATGGATGTTTTGGGAAATTTTCGGTAAGCGCAGAAGGTTCGGGGACTGCACT
The DNA here is from genome assembly GCA_964623665.1 of uncultured archaeon. Taxonomy (GTDB): domain Archaea; phylum Asgardarchaeota; class Lokiarchaeia; order Sigyniarchaeales; family Promethearchaeaceae; genus CAZUTM01. The sequence goes on along the minus strand of CAZUTM010000130.1, from coordinate 1,699 downwards.
CGAATCTAATGATGCGCCGGTTCTACATATCCGACTCACAAAAATGAAAGCAGAAGAAATGATGAAGTTCGAATTGGCCAAAGGAAATAAGAAAAAAGAATTTTATTCCCACATGGCCCAATATATGGGCTTCAAGGAAATCCAAGATATGGCTTCCGAAGCAATCAAGGTCAGAAACATGCCTGCCTTGGAAGCGATGGCATATTCAAATATATATGCAGTTACGGCGGCGCTGTCAAATGAGACAATCGGAGACTTTTTCAGCCAACATCTGCGGGATGCACCCACCTCGAATTTCATTCCGAGACTGTTTTTCATGATTAGAACGCATGCTCCTCCATCGGTTAAAGCTATTCTTAAAAGACTCACGAGAATTTCGATTTTGAAATCTTCCCTTAATATTTCCGGAAAGGGAATCAGAGGTAATAAACGAAGATATATATCATATTATCCCGGTCTTCCGGAATTCGATATTGAACAGACCATCTTGAATTATATCGACAACGGCATGAATTATCTCAAATATGAGGATATTGTCGGCATAACCCGAACGCAAATAAAAAAATCATTGGTGTTGATGCTGGACACATCAGGGTCGATGTACGGAGATCTATTGCTCAATGCGGCACTAACTACAGCAGTCCTATCGTACGCAATGCAAAAGGACGATACATCCATTATTTTATTCTCTTCAGAAGCATATACTTTAAAAGCCATCAATGAACAAAAGTCTGTTGTCGACATTATAAATAGTGTTTTGGATATTGAAGCCGTAGGATTCACGAACATATCCGCCGGCTTGATAAGAGGATTGAAACAATTAAGAAAAGCAAAAGGAACAAGAAAATTCGGAATCTTGATTACCGATGGCTTTTATAATCGGGGAATTAATCCGATTAACGTTGCTCGATTGTTTCCCAAATTGCATGTAATTGGGATGCCACAAAGTCAACAAATTAAATCGAAACAAGGTCAAGAGTTCTGTAAACAATTGGCCAAAATTGGTAAAGGCTTTTTTCTGCAAGTGAAAAATTACCATGAAATCCCACGAGCGCTTATGAAATTAATATCAAAAGCGTGATCGGGGCTTGGAAAAGTACAAGCAAACCTTGATCTATTGAGATTTCATTAATAGAAAAAAAGCGAAAGTGGATGAGTAATGTGGATTTGAAAGGAATATATAATCAATTGATGCAGCGGTATGGACCGCAAGGGTGGTGGCCTTTGCTTTCACACCATGGAAAAGGCGAAAACCCCACGAATCGGGGGGTCTCTACTGGATATCATAAAAATGATTTTTCCATACCGGAAAATGAATCAGATATTTTTGAAGTTATGATAGGCGCGATCCTCACACAAAATACCTCGTGGATTCGGGCTGAAGCCGCAATAATCGAATTAAATAATCGAAAACTATTATCAATCGAAAAATTAGATGAAATTCCACAAGATAAATTGGCGGAGATAATCAGAACGTCTGGATATTATAACCAAAAAGCAATTAAAATAAAAAATTTAATTCAATTCTTAAAATCGACTCCAATTACTTCTTTGAAAGAGATGAGCGTTAAAGAATTAAGAGGGAAATTATTGGAAATAAAAGGGGTGGGCAATGAAACTGCCGACTCTATAATATTATATGCTTTTCAAAAACCGATTTTTGTAATTGATGCGTATACCAAAAGGTTGTTTTCAAGGC